>DASSJI010000105.1:0-8362 GCA_035691285.1 Vicinamibacteria bacterium
TGCCCGAGCGCACGGCGACCCAGGCCGTGAGGGCCGCCAGGACCAGGAGCGCCCTCGCGCCCGGGCCGAACTGCGGCCAGCGATAGGAAAGCAGGAGCAGCACGGCTCCCGCGATGCCGAGCGCGATGGGGAAGTGCACGATCTTGTTGTGGAGGTGATGGCTGAGCGCGTCGCGGGCATCGATCTCGAGGGGCGCCGGCGCGGGGCGGCTCTCCTCGGTGGCCGGAGGCGGCTCCACCGCCGGCTGCGCAGCGCTGGTTGGCGGAGGCGAAGGCGTGTGGCTCTCGTGACCGAGCGCGGAGGCGGTCGCAAGCGCGACGAACGCAAGGCCCGCGGCGTTCGAAGCTCGGATTCTCACGCCCAGAAGCATAGCCGCGTCGAGCCGGCATGTCTCGGCCGAGGCCCTTGCCCGCGCCGCGGGCCTTGGATTACGCTGCCGCTCCCGTGAGCGAGAACCGCGACTCCCTGCTGAAGGGCGTGGCCCGCAGGCTGCGCCGCCACTCCCTCGAGATGACGGCCGAGGCCGGCTCCGGCCACCCCACGACGTGCATGTCCTGCGCCGAGATCATGGCGGTGCTGTTCTTCGAGGAGATGCGCTGGGATCCACGGGACCCGAGCGGCCGGGACGCCGACGTGTTCGTCCTCTCGAAGGGCCACGCCGCGCCGATCCTGTGGGCCGCGCTCAAGGAGGCCGGCGCGATCACAGACGACCTGCTCACGCTGCGCCGCTTCACGAGCCCCCTGGAGGGCCATCCCACGCCGAACTCGCCCTGGGTGCGCGTGGCCACCGGCTCCCTGGGCCAGGGGCTCTCTGCGGCCGCCGGCATGGCGTGGGCGCGCCGGGCGGACCGCGCCCCGGGCCGGGTCTACTGCCTGCTGGGCGACGGCGAGGTCGCCGAGGGCGCGGTGTGGGAGGCGGCGGCCTTCGCCTCGTTCAATCGCCTGTCGAACCTGTGCGCGGTCGTGGACGTGAACCGGCTCGGCCAGAGCGGCCCCACGATGCACGAGCACGACACCCAGGTCTACGAAGAACGCTTCCGCGCCTTCGGCTTCGACGCCGTGGTGGTCGACGGGCACGAGGTCGGGGCGCTGCGCGGCGCGCTGGCCCGCGCCCGGGCGGTGACGGAGCGCCCGCAGGCCGTCATCGCGAAGACCCTGAAGGGCAAGGGCGTCTCGTTCCTCGAGGACAGGGACGGCTGGCACGGCAAGCCGGTCAAGAAGGGCGAGGAGCTGCAGAGGGCACTGGCGGAGCTGGGCGACGCCGGGAACGGCTTCCGCGTGGAGACGCGCCGCTACGGCGCGCGCCGGGATCCGGCCCCGGGGGAGATCCGCCTCGAGCCCGCCTACTCGAAGGGCCAGGAGGTGGCGACCCGCGAGGCCTACGGCGCCGCCCTCGCGAAGCTCGCGAGAGCCTGCCGCCGTGTCGTGGCGATCGACGGCGACACCAAGAACTCCACCTTCAGCGAGAAGCTCAAGGACGCAGCCCCCGAGCAGTTCGCCGAGGGCTACATCGCCGAGCAGAACATGGTCGGCGCCGCTCTCGGCATGGCGACCGAGGGAAAGATCCCGTTCGCCTCCACCTTCGCGTGCTTCCTGACCCGCGCCTACGACTTCATACGCATGGCCGCCTATTCCCGGCCCGGGCACCTCGTGCTGTGCGGCAGCCACGCGGGCGTCTCGATCGGCGAGGACGGACCGTCCCAGATGGCCCTCGAGGACCTCGCCATGATGCGCGCCGTCCTGGGCACGACCGTCCTCTATCCGAGCGACGGCGTGTCGGGCGAGCGCGTCGTCGAGACCGCGGCTAGTACGCCCGGCCTCGTCTACATCCGCACCACGCGCCCGAAGACGAAGGTGCTCTACGACAACGGCGAGCCCTTCCCGGTCGGCGGCTCCAAGACGTTGCGTTCGTCGACGAAAGACTCCGTCACGGTGGTCGCGGCGGGCATCACGCTCCACGAGGCGCTCCTCGCCGCCGACCGCCTGGCCGGCGAGGGCGTCGCCGTCAGGGTCATCGACCTCTACTCGGTGAAGCCCGTGGACGAGGCCGCGCTGCGCAAGGCCGCGGCCGAGACGCGCGGCATCGTCACGGTCGAGGACCACAGCGTGTGCGGCGGCATCGGCGAGGCCGTGGCCGCGGCCCTCGGCGGCCGCGGCCGGATCGAGATGCTCGGCATCCGCGAGCAGCCGCGGTCCGGAAAGCCCGCCGAGCTGATGCAGGCCTACGGCATCGACGCCGAGGCGATCGTGGCGGCGGCCAGGCGGCTCGCATGAGAGGCGTGCGCGCCGCGCTTCTCGCCCTCGCGTTCGGCTCGACGCCGGCCTCGGCCCAGGCCCCGGATCCCGCGCTCCTCGAGAAGGCCAGGGCGCTGCTCCGGAGCGCTCCCCTGATCGATACCCACAACGACCTGCCCTCGATGCTGCTGGAGCAGCACAACGGCGACCTGTCGAGGGTCGATCTCGGCCAGGCCCAGCCGCGGCTCTGCGCCGACGTGCCGCGGCTGCGGGAGGGCGGCGTGGGCGCCCAGTACTGGTCCGTCTACACGGCGTCGGCCACGATGGCGGCCGGCACGGCGCTCCACGAGGCGCTCCGGGAGTTCGACGTGGCGCTGCGGGCCGTGCGCAGCCGGCCCGAGCTGGAGCTGGCCCGGAGCGCGGACGACGTCGAGCGGATCCATCGCGCGGGGCGGATCGCCTCGCTCCTCGGCGTCGAGGGCGGGCACATGATCGAGAACTCCCCGGCCGCGCTGCGGGTCTTCCACGAGCTGGGCGCGCGCTACATGACGCTGACGCACTGGGACAACGTGGACTGGGCGGACTCCGCCACCGACCGCGCCGACCACGACGGCCTCACCGAGTTCGGCGAGCGCATCGTCCGCGAGATGAACCGCGTGGGCATGTTCGTCGACATCTCCCACGTCAGCCCCGACACGATGCGCGACGCGCTCCGGGTGAGCCGCGCGCCGGTGATCGCTTCGCACTCCAACGCCCTCGCCCTCTGCCCGCACCCGCGGAACATCCCCGACGACGTGCTGCGCCTCGTGGCGCGAAACGGCGGCGTCGTCCACGTGAACTTCATCCGCTCCTTCGTCTCGCGGGCGAGCCTCGCATGGGACGCGCAGAAGAAGTCGGCCGAGGAGGAGCTGCGCGCGCGCCTCGACGACGAGGAGGCGATCCGCAAGGGGACCAAGGACTGGGAGGAGAGCCATCCCCAGCCCAAGGCCTCCATCTCCGAGGTCGCGGACCATGTCGATCACATCCGGAAGGTGGCGGGGATCGACCACATAGGCATCGGCGCCGACTTCTACGACGAGGGGGCGTCGTCGATGGCGGCCGGTCTCGAGAACGTGACGCGCTACCCGTACCTGTTCGCCGAGCTCCTGCGCCGCGGCTACTCGGACGAGGACGTCCTCAAGATCGCAGGGAGGAACCACCTGCGCGCGATGCGGCAGATGGAGAGGGTGGCTGCGGAGCTGCAGAAGAGCCAGCCTCCGCTCGCCCGGGAAGGGGCAGCCAAGGCGAACTGACGGAGCGCGCTCTACCTGCCCGCCACCACGATGTCGGGCCTGGTCGTCGCCACGATGTCGACGAGCTCCTGCTGCTCCGCCGCTGGCACGCCGAACCGGGTGAGTGTGGCCGTGAAATCAGCGACCATGGCGTCCCATTCCTTCTCCGAGATGTTGAGCGTCGCGTGGGCCTCCTTCATCGAGCGCCCGACGTACTGGCACGGACCGCCGGTGACCTGGCAGACCTGCGCCGTGAGGTGGAACTTCAGCCCGGGGAGCCGCTCGGGCTTGCGTGCCGCAGCGATCGCCGGGTTCGCGTTCAGCGTCGGGTTGACGCGGAGCCTCTCGATGAACGCGTCCACGACGGCCGCGATGTTGTAAGCGCCGCCGAGCCGGTCGTAGAGTGGCTTGGCGGCTCCCTGGGCGGCCGCAGGAGACGCCGCGAGCACTCCAAACAGGGTCGCCGTGGCGACGACGGAACCTCGTGTCATCTTCAATCCTCCTTCGGAGACGAAAAGGCCGGCCTGCGAGCCGTGATGGCGACGGCGGAGGCGATCTCCGCGTGGCGATGCGACGGGATCGCTTTGCGCAGGAAGTCCAGGAACTGCGGCGCGAAGAGCGGATAGCGCTCGAGGTCCTCGAGTCCGCAGCCTCGCCGCTCGAGGACCGCGATCCCCTCGAAGCCCACGTTGAAGAACTTCTTCAGAAGCACTGGCTCCGCCAGTGTGCCCGCCAGTCAACCGGCGAGCGCCGCGGGACTCTTGAGGACGTCCTCGGGCAGCGCCTCGTCGAGGACGAGGTCGGCGATCGCCAGCCGGCCGCCCGGACGCAGCACGCGAAACGCTTCGGCCAGTACGCGGCTCTTGCGGGTCGACAGGTTCAGGACCCCGTTCGAGACGACCACGTCCACCGAGGCGTCGGGGAGCGGGATCTTCTCGATGAGGCCTTCCAGGACCTGCACGTTGGCGAGGCCCATCTCCGAGGCGTGGCGGCGCGCCCGTTCGACCATCTCGGGCGTCATGTCGAGGCCCACGACCCTGCCCGTCGGACCCACTGCGAGCGCCGCGAGCAGCGTGTCGATCCCCGCCCCGCAGCCGAGGTCGAGAACGGCCTCGCCGGGCTGGAGCAGAGCATGGCGGAGCGGATGTCCCACGCCCAGGGCCAGCTCGACGGCGCCCCGAGGCAGGCGGGCGAGCTCGTCGGGTTCGTAGTAGGCCTCCGCGACGGCGGCCGCCTCGGAGCGGACACGCGCGTAGGCTTCCCGGATGATCGACCGTGCCGCGTCGTCGGAGAAGTAGGCCACTCGCGCTGCTAGCGCCGCCGAGCGATCACGGACGCACCTCGTAGAAGGAGTTCAACGGATTGCCGAAGTCCTTGACCGTGAAGCGCGTGAAGCCGGCCGCGGCCGTCATGCGCCGTGCCACGGGTTCGGGAAACCCGAGGGTGCCCAGGCCCGCGCCGCCGGCCGCGGACGTTCCGCAGCCGAGGCAGTCCAGGACCGAGAAGCCGTAGAGCAGGCCCGCGAGGGGCTGCTCGTAGTTCTTCTCGGGCGTGGGCCGGCCGTTGATGTCGACGATGAGCCAGGTGCCGTCCGGCCGCATCGCTGCGCGAATGGCGCGCATCGCGGCCGCGGGGTCCGTCATGTCGTGCAGGCAATCCCAGGTCAGGACGAAGTCGATCGACGCGTCCGGCTCGAGGTCCTCCGCCCGGGCGTGATGAAAGCGGACGTTCTCGAGGCCCGAGGCCGCGAGGTGGGCGCGGGCGGCGCGAATGGCCAGCTCGGAGCCGTCGTAGCCGTGGAAGGTCGACCGTGGGAACGCCTTCGCCATCTCGAGCAGGGCCTTGCCCGAGCCGCATCCCACGTCGGCGGCCTTCGCTCCCGCGTCGAGCCGCGTCGTCACGCCCTCGAGCCCGGGCAGGATCACCGGGACAAGATTGGCCCGCATCCAGGGGCTGCTGAAGCGGCTCTCAGCGACGGCATGGTCCCTGCCGAGCTGGTTGTAAGCGGTCCCGCGGCCGGTCCGGAAGGAGTCGTGGAGCCGCTCCCATCCCTGGAAGAGGGAGAAGATCAGGGCGAATCCTCCCGATACGAACGCCGGGTCGGCTTCTTCTGCGAGTACGGCAGCCTGCTCCGGCGTAAGCGCGAAGCGACCGTTACCCGAGTGGCTCACCAACCGCGCGGCGGCTTGAGCGTGCAGCCACTCACGAACCCACCGCTCATGGAGGCCCAATCTCGCCGCCAGCTCGCCGCTGGTGACGGGACCCGCCTCGCGCAACGCCCGGTAGAGCCCGAGCTGGTCTCCCAGGCAGACCAGGGCGGAGACGGCCGCCCCCGTCAGATAGCCGAGGGCTCGGTCGCCGACGGCCTCGAGCTCTTTCGGGTCCCGCCCACCGGTCGTCTCCATGTCGCCCGCCACCTCAGCCTCGGATGGCCCTACGGATCCTGTCGGCGACGCCCTCCGGAAGCGGCGACGCGTCGAGTCGCGTCTTCGCGAAGGCGTCCAGGCTCCGGCTGAAGTCCAGGCGATCGCAGCAATCCAGGCAGGTCTCGAGGTGCGCCTCCAGGGCGTCCAGCGAGTCCCCGGCCAGCGCGCGGTCCAGGTAGGCGAAGAACTCCCGGACGGCCTCCTCGCAGCTCAGGCGCTTCACTTCTGCCATGACTTCACCAGCCCGCGCCGCTGCGCGCACTGCCACAGCTCGCGCTCCAGGATCTTGCGGCCGCGGTGGATGCGGGACATGACCGTGCCGATCGGACAGCCCAGCACCTCCGCCAGCTCGCGATAGCTCATGCCCTCGGTGTACAAGAGCAGCAAAGGCGCGCGGTACGCGTCGGGCAGGGCGCGCAGCGCGTTCCGGACTTCCTCGTCGCGGAACTGGCCGAGGAAGTCGTCGTGGAGCCGATCCGAGTAGGGGAAGGGATCCTCGTCGGCGATCAGGTCGTAGAGCGAGAAGCGGTCCAGCTCCTCGAGGTCTCCCGCGGGTACCTCCCGGCTCTCGGCGCGATGCCGGTCGATCGCCAGCCGGGACGGGATCTGGAACAGCCACGGGCGCGTTCGCGCCAGGTCGCGCAGCGAGGCGAAGGCGCGCAGGGCCTTGAGATACGTCTCCTGGACCAGGTCTTCGGCCGCGGAGCGGTCTCCAGCCATGCGCAGCGCGAACGCGAAGAGCGCCTCGAGGTGCGGAAGCGTCAGCTCCTCGAAGCGCCTCCGCCCCTCGGGGTCCATCGTGACCACCGTCTTTCGTCGTGCCACCGCGGCGAAACGCCCTTCCATGCCCGTTCGGGTCGGATCCCTTATGACCGTGTGACGGGCGAGGCCGACGAATTATTCCACCGGTGGTTCGGCAAGCCGCTCAACAGCGTGATGCGCAAGCGCCTTGTGCGATACTCGCCCATCGGGATGGCGAGCAGGAAGAGCAAGGGTCTCCGAAGAAACACGCCGCCCCGCTGGGCCTACGCGATCGCGAAGAGGCCGGAAGACGTGCGGCGGATCCTCGATCAGGCCTGATTGGTCGTCGCGAGCCGCTTCACCACCACCAGCGTCGCGTCGTCCTCGAAGGGCCGGGCGTCGCCGTGGGCCCGGGCGGCCTCGAACACCCGGTCCAGGATGGCCTCGGCCGGCTGCGCGGCGGCCGCGCGCACGGCGCTCTTGAGCCCCTCCTCGCCGAAGAACTCACCGGCCGGGTTGCGGCGCTCCAGGATGCCGTCGGTGCACATCACCAGGATCGCCCCTGGCGCCAGGCGCGCGAAGCCGCGCTTGAAGTCGGCCTCGGGCAGGGGTCCGATCACGGTGCCTCCCGTCGCCAGCTCGTGGACGCCTTCCTCGTCGAAGACGAGGGGCGGCTGGTGGCCGGCATTGACGTAGATGAGCAGGCCGCTCGGCTCCAGCTCCCCGTAGAACACCGACACGAAGCGGCTCGACAGGTTGCTGCGGTGGATCACCCGGTTCAGCTTGCGGAAGACGTGGGTCACCTTCAGCTCGCGCTCGATGCCCATGCGCAGCCCGGTCACGACGTCGCGGACGAGGAGCGCGGCGGGCATGCCGTGGCCACTGGCGTCGCCGATGGCGAGCCCGAGCAGCTCGGAGTCGAACGGCAGGAAGTCGAAGAAGTCCCCGCCCACCTCCTCGGTGGCCAGCGAGCGGCACGCGATCTCGAAGCCGGGGAAGTCCGGCGGCTCCTCGAGCAGGCTCTGCTGGATCTCGGCCGCCTGCTGGAAGCTGTCGCGCACCCGCGCGTCGAGCAGGCGCGAGCCGAGCGCCGCCCGGACCGTGTTGAGCGCGAAGTCCAGCTCCTCCATCACCCAGCCCTCGCCGAGGGAGAAGAAGAAGACGTGGCGCCGGCCACGCCGGCCGAGCACGAGCGCGGCGGCCGCCCCGCGCGGAGTCACACCGAAGCGGTAGGGGGAAGCCTCGGCCTCGGCTTCGGCGAACACGTAGACGCGGTGGCGGAACAGGAGCTGGAGAGGCGGCGAGCCGGGGGCAAGCGTGTCGACGGGCTCCGGTACGTCGCCCACGTGGCGGAGCAGAGCGAAATCGTCGCGCCGCTCCTCGTAGAGCGAGGCGCCACGGAGCCGCAGGTCGGCGTGCAGCTCGGCGAAGAACTCCTCGAGGAACGACTCGAGGAGCTGCCCCTGCGGCCGGCCGGGATCGACCGCGCCGAAGAGCCGGTCGAGTCGCCGATACAGGGGCTTGGCTTCGAAGCGCGGCGGGCTGGACATGGCTCCGATCGTATCAGCGGCGCGCCGGTTGAACGCCCTCGGGCGCCTTGGGACGCTGGCGTCGGGACATCGTTGACCGGAAGATACGGGCTCGCGACGACGGAGATGTGACGGCCCCGGGCGGGCTCCTCGACGAAAC
>DASSJI010000106.1:0-6302 GCA_035691285.1 Vicinamibacteria bacterium
ACGCAGGAGACGCTGCGGCCGGGGCGGTACGCGGCGCCGCGCCGCCCGAGCGCCGCAGTGCTCGCGATGGCCGCCGGCCCGCGCGGTCGGCTGCCCAGAAGGAGGCGCGCCGACAGCACCGCGCTGGCGAGAAGGAGGAACCCCGCGCCGAAGAAGCCGGCCGTCTGGGGGACTCGTCCCACCCGGGCGCCCCCGACGACGAGCGCCGCAGCGAGCGCCGCTGCCATGGGCCAAGCCAGTCCTCGGGCGGCCGGAGCGGGCTCTTCCACCGCACCCCCCGCCAGCAGCGCGCGCAGCGAGAGGCGCCGGACGTCGCGCAGTGTCCAGAGAGCCGCGACGAGCGCGGCCACGCCGACGCCCACCACGCCCAGCGCCAGGGAACGCGTCGAGACGTGCAGGACGAGGTCCGAGGTCGGGAGCGTACCCGACCAGAGACGGCGCAGCCCCCAGAGCACGATCGCCGCGTAGAGCACGGCGCCCGCCATCCCCGAGAGCATGCCCAGGCCGGCGAGAGCGGCGCCCTCGCCGAGGAACTGGAGGCGCAGGCGGGCCGCCGAGAAGCCCAGGGCCCCCAGCAGACCGACCTCGCGCTGGCGTTGCTCGATGCCAAGCCGGAAGAACAGTCCAGCGAGCAGCAGGGCGGCAGCCACGAGGAAGATGCTGAAGTAGGCGAAGTACTCGCCGAAGTCCGTCGAGCCGCGCGCCGCAGCGAGGGCCTCGGCACGCACGTCAGTGAGGCGCAGAGCTGCCGTGCCTGCGCCGAGCGGTCCTCCGGCCGGGGCGAGCGCGTCGCGGAGCGCGGAGGCGAGGCGCTCGCGCGCTGCCCCTAGCGGGACGCCCGCCTCAGGCGTGAAGCGAAGCGCGGTCAATCGGCCCAGGCGGTGTCCCCACAACCGCTGTCCAGCCTCGAGGGAGAGGAACGCCTTCGGCGTCGTGCGGTGAAGGTCCCAGTACGCCTCGTCGCGGGGCCGGATCCTCTTCAGGTCCACGGGGAAGGGCGGGTCCCAGTCGGAGAGCTGCGCTGCGTCGGTGATGCCCGGATACTCGGGCACGAGCGCGCGGGCGGCGGGGAGGCGCGTGACGGGCACGACCGCCGAGAGCCGGAACCCGGCACGACGGGCCTCGAGGCGCCCTGACTCCAGCCAGGTGTCGTACTCGAGCTCCAGAGCCGCGCCGGGCGCAGCCTCCAGGTCCTGGGCGGCCCAGTCGTTCAAGAGGAGCACGTCGCGGCCCGGGAGGTCCCGACCTGCGAGCCCCCGCAGGGCGTCGACGTCGAGGGCCGCGACCAGCGCGTACGGCAGCTCGCGCCGGCCGCTCCGGATCGTGGTTGCGAGGTGAACGAGCGCCTGGCTGACGCTCAGCCGCTGGGAGACCGCGACGCCCTGCGCCGCGTGGGCGGTGGCGTCGTTCAGCAGCGTGCTCGTGGATTCGAGCTGCAGCGCGCCGGCTCCCTCCAGGACACGCAGCCGGAGTCCGAGGTCCTCGAGCTGCACGGTCTCGCTCAGCGCCGCCCCGACGTCGCCGCTGGCGCGGACCAGCGCGAGCACGACTGCGTTCGCACGCCCGGCGACGCCGAGCGCCCGCTGCAGCGATGCCAGCGGAACGAACACGGCCCGGACCGCATCCCGCGCCGGGTGCAGCGAGAACTCCCCGAGCTGCCCTCGCGGGAGCTCGCCCCTCGCCACGACGCGCAGGCTCGGTCCGGGCGCATCGCGGCGTCCGAACAGGCTGCTGCCCGGCACCTCGGCCATCGATTCGAGGCGCAGCAGGATGGTCGCCCCCTCGGCCGCCTGGAGCTCGGAATGCAGCGCGGGGCTCAGCAGTGCGTCGCGGCCGGTGAGGCCTGGGTCGGGCGCGTCCTGGAGCGACCAGAAGCGTGCGTCCACGCCGTACACGCGAACCTCGCCGGCCCGGCGCCCGCTCGTGCCGTGCGCGGCGACCCCGGACACCGACAGGACCGGCGCGGTCGCGACCGCCAGGCGCGCGCCCAGCTCGTCCGCCAGCGCCTCGCGGAAGAGCGTCGTGGACTCGACGGCGTGGCTCGTCCGCCCGAGGCGCGCCAGCGCGCTGCGCGCCAGGCTCTCCCGGACGGAGTCCCCCACCCCGAGCGCTCCCGCCAGCACCGCGGCCGCCGTCGCGACGCCGGCGATGACCGCGAGGTTGGACCTCCAGTAGTACAGGAGGCCGTGCCGGACCAGCGTCGCGGCGCGCACGCCTAGAGGGGCTCGAGGCGACCGGCCTGGAGCCGCCGCCGGTCGGGAAAGCGCCTCGCCAGCTCCGCGCTGTGCGTCACCACGACCAGGATGGATCTCTCCAGTGCGTGCAGCTCGAGCAACAGCTCGGCGACAGCCCCGGCGGAGCCCGCGTCCAGGTTGCCTGTCGGCTCGTCGCAGAGCAGCAGGCGCGGCTTCAGCACCAGCGCGCGCGCCAGCGCCACGCGCTGCTTCTCGCCGCCCGACAACTCCGCCGGACGATGCTCGAGCCGTTCGCCGAGGCCGACGCGGGCGAGCAGCTCGCGCGCTCGCGCCTCGTGCCCATGCCGACCCGCGGCGACCAGGGTCGGGAGGAGGACGTTCTCGAGGGCCGAGCACTGCGGCAGCAGGCAGTGGTCCTGGAACACGAAGCCGATCTCGCGGTTGCGGTACGCGGCCAGCGCCCGCTCGCCCCCGGCGAACGGGTCCCGGCCGTCGAGCGTGACGCGGCCCGCCGTGGGCGTGTCGAGGGTTCCGAGCACGTGCAGCAGCGTGCTCTTCCCGCTCCCCGACGGACCCATCACGCAGAGCGCTTCACCCTCCGCCTTGGCGAAGGAGATCCCGCTCAGGATCGGGAGAGGTCCGCGCGGGGTGCGGTACTCCTTGGACAGCGACTCGACGCGGAGCAGGGCCGCCCTCAGGCTTCCACGAGCGTCGCCGCGGGCCGGCCGCTCTCCAGGACGGCAGCGTAGACCTCGAGCGTGCGCTCGGCCATCCGGCCCGACGAGAAGTGGCGGCGGACTCCCGCGGCGCCCGCCTGGCCGAGGCGCGCGGCCAGCTCCGGATCCTGGGCGAGCTCCAGGATCCGCGCAGCCAGGTCGCCTGGATCGCCGGGGGTGAACAGCAGGCCGCCACCGGCTCGTCCGAGGATCTCGGGGAACGCGCCGTGGCGGGGTTCCACGCAGGGCACGCCGCTCGCAAGCGCCTCCAGCACGTAGAGGCCCTTCGGCTCGGCATAGGGGCTCGGGACCGAGAACACGTCGAGCCGGCGCAGGAAGGCAAGCTTTCCGGCGCGATCCACTGCGCCGTGATAGCGGAACTCACCGGCGAGCCCCGCCTCG
Organism: Vicinamibacteria bacterium; assembly: GCA_035691285.1. Taxonomy (GTDB): domain Bacteria; phylum Acidobacteriota; class Vicinamibacteria; order Fen-336; family Fen-336; genus DATFEN01. Next base: position 3,314 of record DASSJI010000106.1, read on the forward strand.
TTCAGTCGGCCCTCCACGCCGGCCAGATAGGCCTTGTGCTCCGGCGCCAGGTAGCCTGCGGCCTCGAGGCGTGCCGGAGGAAGGCCGCGCTCGAGCCGCAGCATCCGGTACGCCTCGGCCAGCACGTGAAGCCCCTTCTCCGGAGCCACCCGGGCGAGGTAGCCGATCGCGAGCGGACCGTTCCGGGCGCGCGGCGCGGCGTCATGCCCGTCGACGGTGATGCCGATCGGCACCACGTGGATCGTCGCGCGGCGCAACGCGAGGTAGCGGGACATGAAGTCCGCGTAGGCTCCGCTCGTCGCGACGAAGGCGTCGACGTGGCCGGCGTGGCGCCGGATCAGGTCTTTCGCTTCGCTCCGGAACGGCTCGCCGAGCGCCTCGAGGAACAGGTCCTCGCCCTGAAGCGTGCAGACCAGGGGCCGGCCCAGGGCTCGCTTCAAGGGCGGCGCCAGGCTGATCAGGAGCGAGGTGGGGATCACCAGCAGGTCGAAGGGCGGCTGCCGCTCGAGGTGGCGCAGGAGCTTGCGGATCTCCTTCGCCTGGTAGCCCGCCTCGCCGCGCAGCGTCGAGACCGTCAGCTCGCCCAGCGCGCGCGGATCCACGGAGACGCCGCGTCCGGCCGCCGCCTGGATCAGGGACGGGTGGTCCCAGAGCGCGTCGAGGAGGGCCGGGGTGCGGCGCAGCAACGGCACGTGCTGCTCGAGGTAGACGCTGATCCCGCCGAAGAACACCCGCCGGGCGCTGACATTCGGCTCGTCGGTCAGCGTCGGCGTGTACACGGGCAGCAGCGTGACGTCGTGGCCGCGGCCGAGGAGCTCCGCCGCGAGGGTGTTGTCGCGCAGGCAGCTCCCGCAGTACATGCCGCCCGCGCCGGCGGTGATCTGCAGGATCCGCAAGCTCAGGCCGCTCCGGAGCGGACCTGCAGCGCGCGCCGCGCATAGAGGTGCTCGAACAGGTTCCCCTCGTGGGGCTGGTCCCAGCTCACCTGCCAGGTCGGCGTCGGCCCCAGGTTCAGGCGGTGCAGCAGTGGCGAGGCCACGATGCGGCCGAGCAGGGCTTCGTCCGCGGTGATGGCGGTGACCGCGAGGGTAGGCCCGAGCGCGGCGGGGACCTGCTCGGCCGCGACCGGGACGACGGCGGCGAAGGGGAACAGGAACTCGCGGTTCGCGAGCGGGTGATCGGAGGAGTCGCACAGCACCACGGTCGGCAGCAGGTAGGTGGAGCCCTGCCACTCGACGACGCGGCCGCCGGGCCGGTGGCGGGCGGTCACGTCGACGGCCCCCCCGCCCGCGAGGTCGCGGTCGATCATCGCGGAGATGCGGCGCGCGACCTCTGGGTTCGCGAAGGGCGCGAGCTGCGCCAGAGGGTCGTCCTCCGCGCGCGGGAGGATGGCGGCGAGGCGCGCCGCGAGGGCGTCGGCGATCTCGCGGGCGCTGGCCGTGGCCCACACGCCCGAGGCGTTCACGCACGAGCGGCCGCCGTTCTCGCCGATCGACGACACCATCACGTCCAGGTAGCGTGGCCATTCGGCAGCGGCGTCCGGCCCGAGCACGACCTTGCTGTAGCCCGGCCCGTGCACCTCGACGCGCGGGTCGCCCTGCCAGGGCCGCGTCGAGGCCACGTCGCCGAAGACCATGCCGCGGCCGCAGCGCCTCAGGATCTCACCGGCGCCGGCGTGGTCGGTGGGATAGAAGCCGAAGGCCTCGGGGGGAGCGCCCGCTGCGAGGAAGGCCTGGATCAGCCGGAAGGGCGTCCACGGCTCCGCGCTTCCGGGCTTGAGCACGAGCGCGGTCTTGAGCGCGATCGTGGGCGCCCAGAGCGAGTGGACGCCCGGGGAGTTGCTCGGCAGCACCACCCCCAGCGTCGGCGAGCGCGGAACGTAGCTCAGCGCGCGGCCGGCCGCCGTCCCGACCCCGCGGTCCAGGACCGACAGGTCGAGATCGCGCGTCAGGCCGGCCAGCACGTGGTCGATGCCGTCGAGGACGCCGCGGATCTTCTCCATGTTGCGCCGCACCAGCGCGTGGGGCAGCCCCGTCGTCGCCGTGAGCTGGCGGACGTAGTCCTCGGGCGCCTGCGGCTCGTCGCCGAGCGGCAGCGTGTCGTTGACGAACGAGGCCGCGGCGTGGCGGGACAGCTCCGCGAGCTGCGCCGCGGTAAACGCAGCGAGCGAGGCGCGCATGGCCGCCTGGGCCTCGGGGAGCAGGTCGCGCCGGACGAGGCCGGGGTTGGCCTGGCTCAGGCCGACGAAGGGCTGCCGGGTCCGGAAGTGAGGCACCGCCGCCACGTCGACGCTCCGGTACGGCCGGCCCCGGCGGAGGATCGGAACGTGGAGCATCAGTACACTCCCTCGACCACGGCGGTCTCGAGGGCGGAGAAGGGACGCACGTTCCTCACGCCGTCCCACGGATACAGGCTGCACGGGGGCTCACGCTCGCCCTCGTCGCGCTCGAGGAAGCGCGGCATGAAGAACTCCCTGGTGAGCGTCGTCAGTCGCACGCGGCCGGCGCGCCCGTAGTCCACGAGGCGCTCGGGCTGGTCCGGGTCCACGACCTCGATCATCGCCCGCGGCGCCGGCGGGTAATAGATGATGTCCCACGGATCCTCGGGACCGCGGGGCTTGTGGACGGCGAGCCCCATCAGCGTGTTGCCGTACGTGGGCGCGAAGTACGCCCCCTCGAGCAGCTCCTCGACGGCGAAGCGGTGGAACTGCGGCGTCATCTCGGTGCCACCGCAGAACACGCCGGTGACGCCGAGCTTCTTCAGGGACGCGCGCTCGCAGAGCGCCTCGAGCAGCTTCGGCGTGGTGAACAGGCACCGGATCGTGTCGTGGGCCTTGAGCAGCGTGAGGGCCTGGTCGATCACGTGGCGCTTGTACTGCTCCATCGTGGCCATCTGCCCCGCCTTGACGAGCTTGATCACCCAGCGCGGATCGAGGTCGACCATGAAGCAGATCCCGCCGCGCACCTGGCACAGGTGCTCGATCGCCAGG
>DASSJI010000107.1:0-4581 GCA_035691285.1 Vicinamibacteria bacterium
CCAGACCTCCTCCCCATCCGGGGACCACGCCAGGCCCGAGCACACTCGGTACTCGAGTCCCGTTAGCGGGAGCCTCACGCCCTTGCGGTCGACCACGACGAGGCCGCAGGGCCAGCCCCGCCATTCGAACACCGCGACGAGGTCGCCTCGCGGGGACACGCGAGGATGGGCGAGGACGTCGAGGGGGTTTTGGGGCTCGAGCACGGGTGACCCGATGGGAAACTCGAGGCGATACCGCGGCTGGTACTTGATCACCGCCATCTCGGAGCCGTCGGGAGACCAATCGGCTCCGAGCACGCCATCCTCGATGTCTCGCGGCGCCCCGCCGGCCAGCGGCACTCGGGCGAGGGTCCCGAACGTGGTGTCTTGAGGGGCCGACCATTCGGGCCGCAGGGTCAGCGCCATCTCGCCGGCGGAGGAAACGGCCAGGAGGCCCGCCTCGGGAAGGTCAAGGGACCTGGATTCCAGGCTGCCCGCACGCCCGAGGAACACTTGCGACGGCCGAGCCCCCCACTCGGCGCTGTAGTAGATGGTCTCACCGTCGCGGCCGAAGCGGGCCTCGCCCACTCGGCCCTGGCGGTGCGTGAGGCGTTCGAAGACCGGAGCCGGCCGTTCCGCCGACCGTCGGCCAGCGAGCAACGCAACGACCAGGGCGCTTGCGACGATCGACGCCCCCAGCCCGAGCCCGACCCTCCGAGCCGCACGGTCGCTGGGAGCGCTGGCGATCTGGCCTGGCGAGGACTGCCGCGAGCTGCCGGACACGGCTTCGAGGGCGAAGGCGAAGTCGCGAGCGGACTGGAAGCGCTCGTCCGGGTTCTTCTCCAGGCAGCGACGCAAGATCCGCTCGAGCGCCGGCGGCAGGGGAGCGGTTTGAGAGATTTCCGGCGGGTCGTCCTTCAGGATCGCGTGCAGCGTCTCGACGGCGCTCGTCCCCATGAACGCACGCCGCCCGGAGATCAGCTCGTACAGCACGCAGCCCAAGGCGAAGACGTCCGAACGATGATCGACCGGCAGGCCCTGCACCTGCTCCGGAGACATGTACCCGACGGTGCCCACCACGGCCCCCGCATCGGTGATCTCTGAGACCGTAGCGTCGGCGCTCCCTGCCCTGACATCCAGCTCGCGGCGCAGCTTGGCCAGGCCGAAGTCAAGGATCTTGATGCGCCCGTCGTCCGTCACGAACAGGTTGTCGGGCTTCAGGTCGCGGTGGACGATGCCCTTCTGGTGGGCGGCGGCCAGACCGTGGGCGATTTGCACGCCGTGGTCGAGCGCCTTGCGAAGCGGAGGGGGTCCCTTGTCCAGCAGCTGGCGCAGCGTCGCGCCGCGCAGCAGCTCGAAGACGATGTAGGGACCGCCGTCGTGGAGGCCGATGTCGAAGACCGTGAGCAGGTTGGGATGGCTCAGCGCGCCAGCGGCCCGGGCTTCCTGCTCGAAACGCTGCAGGCGGTCGGGATCGGGAGCCAGGCCGGGCGGCAGGACCTTGACCGCCACATCGCGCCCGAGCCGACCGTCGTGGGCGCGGTACACCTCGCCCATGCCGCCCGCCCCGAGCGGCGCGAGGACCTCGTATGGGCCGATCCGGCTCCCCGGCGCCAGCATCGATGGATCTGGTGGGTACCCGCCCGATTATAGGCGTCGTCCGCACGGCCCCCGCCGCTCCGTCTTGCGGTCAGCCGGGCCTGCCGGCACCGCCGCGAGCCACGCCCATGGCCCCGAGCGCAGTCCCTTCACGAGGTACACGTCGCGACGATAGCGCGTGTGGCTGAAACGCGTGCCTCGGGCCGTCGGCCGTGAGCAAAGGTGACCCCCTGAGCGTGTCCGTGGGCAGCGGCACGACGACCTCCGTCCCCGGCTCCTTGCGCCGCACTCGGAGCTCGAGCCGGGAGATCCGGCCGTAGTGCAGGCCACACCGCGGCCGGTGGCCGACGTGCCCACCCAATAGCCGAGGTCTCTTCAACCTGGGCGCGAGACGCGGCCGGCGCAACGTGGCCCGGCTCATGACCCATGGCGCGGTGGGATGGGCTGGGATTACCGGTTCCGCGTCCGCTGAGGCCCGCGCCAGTCAGCCTTTCGGCGTCCGCGGCTCCACCTCGAGCCGGATGCTGACGAACGCCCCGAGCTCACGCGGGTCGTCGCCCCGGGGCGACACCGAGCCGCGGGTCGAACGCAGCCTCACGACCGTGACGTACGTCTCCTTGTAGGCGAAGCCGAGAGGCGGCGAGAAGGCGACCTCCTTCGCCTCGTTCGGGCCGAGCGCGAGCGTCCGCGTCTCCCCGCCCACCCGGAGCGTGACCTCGTCGCCCCGACCCGCTCCGGTCACGCGCAACGTCATGCGCTTCACGGGCTCCAGGGCGCGCACGAAGACCTCGGCCTCCGCTCCGCCGCGGAGCCAGAACCCGGTTTCGTCGTCCTTCTCCTCCCGGCCGAACGCCCCGTCGTCGGGGAAATACAAGTAGTAGGCGGAAGGGTCGCGGTCGACGTCGCCAACCTGGCGCTTCTTCCTCCACGGCTCGCCGAACACCGAGAGGTCGTTGAGCATCGTGAGCTCCGCGGGCAGGATCCGGAAGAGACCCGACTTCGCGTGGTCACCGGGGGCCAGGGCGTGCCGGACCGGCGCGGCCAGCAGCGGCGCCACGAACAGCGCGCCACCCATGCCGCCGACGAGGGCGAAGACGCGCTCGCGGCCGCGCGGGACCAGGAAGGCCGCCAGCGGAAGCAGGTTCAGGAAGTACCGGTTGCCCAGCGTGCCGCTGCCGCCGTACCAGTTGTCGGGAATCATCCAGATGTAGAACAGCCACGAGACGACGAGGCTCAGCAGGCAGAGCCACCCGGCGCGCTCCCGCGGGCCCAGGACGAGGAAGAGGAGCACGGCGACGGCCGCCGGGAAGAAGTACGGAACGACTCCGCCGAAGCGGCCGATCCAGAAGTACGCCAGGTTCCGCAGGAACGAGGCTTGGAGCTCCGTCGCGCTGCGGCCGGGCTCGGCGCCTCGTGTCTTCGGTCCCTCCTCCCCTTCGACGCTCGGTCCGACCTGGTCGGTGGCCATCCAGGTGCCGCTGTTCCCGAACGTGGTCTCGTGGTCCTCGAAGGGCAGAACGCCGTAGAACGTCTTCCGCTCGCGGCCGCCCTGGTAGTTCCACTCGCCGGTCACGGCCATCGTCGCCAGGTAGCATGCGAGCGTGGCCGCGACCATCGTCGCGCCGCGGGCCAGGGAGACCAGGAACCGCCCGCCCCAGGGCGCGCCGGCTTCGAAGAACGGCGCGAGTCCCAGCGGGATCGCGAGGAACAGGTTCGGCGGCTTCGAGTACGTGGCGATCCCGAGCACGACGGCCGAGGCCAGCGGGAAGCCGCCCCGCCACAACGCAAGCCCCAGGGCCGCCATTCCAACGCTGGTGGCCTCGGGCGTCGTCCAGAAGAGGTAGGCCGGAGCCACGGTCGCGCAGAGGAGCACCGACGCGGAGGCGGCGGCCGGCCCGGGAGCCGCGCGACGCCTGAGCTCCACGAAGAACAGCACCAAGGCCAGGCCCAGGCCCAGCGCGTTGATCAGGAGCAGGCCGCGCGTGCCGAGCGCCTTCACCAGAGGCGCGGCCAGGATCCCGTACGTGAACGGCTTGGCGAAGTAGATGCGCCGCTCGTCCTCGCCGATGCGACGGAGCCACGGGAAGCCCGCCTCGGGGTCCCATGCGAAGCCGCCGAACGAGCGCTTGAGGAAGATCCCCTGGGCGCCCCCGGGGAACTCGCGCCGAGCGCGGATCGGGTCGCGGGCTTCGTAGCGCAGATCGCCGTCCTCCGCGAGGCTCCACGCCATCGTGTAGTAGGTCGCGCCGTCGCCCCAGAAGCGACCCTCCGCCTGGCCGGCCAGGTCCGTGCTCAGCGCCACCGTCGCGAGGGCGGCGACGAGCAGCAGGACCGCGGCCCAGGCCGCCCTCGGGCTCACAGCCAGCCCGCCTCGCGGTAGGCGGACACGGTCCGCGCGACGCCCTCCTCGACGTCCACCTGCGGCTCGTAGCCGAGCAGGCGCCGGGCCTTTTCGATCGAGAAGGACCGGTTCTTCGTCCAGAAGTCGACGCGCCGCCGATGCAGCGGCGGCTCGAGGCCCAGCGGCACGAACAGCGCCTCGCAGAGCGACCCCGCCCACTGGAGCGGCGCGGCCGGGATGCGGAACGGCAGCACGCGGCCGCCCGTCGCCTTCGCGATCGATGCCGCGAGCGCGGCCTGGCTCACCGAGCGCGGGCCGGCGATGATGAAGGTCTCCCCCGCCGCCTCGGGCCGGTCGAGGGCGAGCAGGAAGCCACGCACGAGGTCGTCGATGTAGACGAGATGGTAGTGCGGCTCGCCCGAACCCACGACCGCGTAGCGACCCCGCGCGATCGCCCGGAACAGCTTCAGCAGGCGCGTCTCGCCGGGACCGTAGATGGCGCCCGGACGCACGACGGCGACCGGCAGGCCCCGCGCCCGGCCGAATTCAGTGGCGATCCGCTCCGCTTCGGCCTTCGTCCGTTGATACACGTCTCCGGGATCGAAGGGCGCCGTCTCGTCGGCTGGAACAGGGCCGACGTGGCCGTGAACGCCAACGGTCGA
>DASSJI010000108.1:0-2315 GCA_035691285.1 Vicinamibacteria bacterium
GGCCGCGAGCAGCCCGACGCGAACCCTCACGCGACGCCCGCCCGTGCGCGGGCCACCCAGGCCATCCGGAGCTCGTAGAGGATGCCTTCGAGGAGCTGGTCCTCCTCGGGGGTCCGACGGCCCTCGGTCTTGTCCTTCAGCATCTCGAGGATCGAGATGACCTGTCGCGCCCCGTCGAGGTCCGCCTTCCGTGCCTCCTCGCCCTTCTCTCCGCCGGCGCCGAGCAGCACGCTCGCCTGGCCCGCGAGCGACAGGAGGAAGCTCCCGAAGTCCACGCCCTCCGGCGCGGTCGGCGAAGGCTCCCCTGCGCTGCGGACGGGCCCAGCCTCGGGGTCGCCGCGCGAGGTTCCCTCCGCGCGCGGGGTCCCGTCCGCCGTGAAGTGGCGGCGATCGTTGACCGTGAAGCCCTTAGATTCCTCGCTCATCTCGATAAGCGACGGGCCGCCTCGCGTGCCTGGCAGGGTGGCGATGGTAGCACATCGTCGAATGCTTGCAAGTTCCTGAGGGGACAAAGACTTTCGTCCCGTCCGCTGCGTGTCGTCACCACGCCCAGACAGCGTCCGTCGGTCGTCACGACGACGGCTCCGTCCTGGTCCGTCCGGAAGATCCGGGTCCCCGACGAGCGCAGTCTCCCGAGCGCCTCCCGGCTCGGATGGCCGAAGGGGTTGCGGGCTCCGGTCGAGACGACGGAGACGAGCGGCCTCGCCCTCGCCAGGAACGCGGCGGAGGAGCTGGTACGGCTGCCGTGATGGGCCACCTTCAGCACCGTGACGCGCCCGGGATCGAGCGCTGCCTCTCCGGCCGCCTCGATGTCCCCCGTGAGCAGGGCGCTGACGCCGCCGTAGCCCAACCGCAGGACCAGCGAGTCGTCGTTCCGTGTCGTCGCAGGCGCCCGCGACGGTTGCGGGCCGAGGACCTCGATGCGCACGCCGTCCCAGTCCGCCGCGACGCCCCGCGCCACGGCCCGCCGCCTCACCCGCGCTGCGCGAAGAGCCCCGTCCAGCTCCATGTACGCGCGGTCCGCGCGCGGGGCCGGCCCCTCCCACGCCTCGCCGATCCGGAAGCTGCGCAGCAGGCGCGGCGCGCCAAAGACGTGGTCCGGGTGCGCATGGGTGAGGACGAGCAGATCCACGCGGCGTACGCCCTGCCGCCAGAGGAACGGCGCCACCACCGACTCGCCGACGTCAAAGCGCCCGTCGAACGAGCCGCCCGCGTCGACGACTGCGTAGCGTCCCGAAGGCGAGCGGACCACGATCGCGTCGCCCTGCCCCACGTCGAGGAAGGCGATCTCGAGGCGCCCGTCGCCCTTCGGCTGCGGGCCGCCCCAGCCCAGCAGGACCAGGCCCGCGCTCGCCAGCAGCGCGCCGGCGCGAGCTCGGCCGTGGGCCAGGAGCGCGACGCCCAGCCCGTGGACGAGCAGAGCGATGGGCCAGGGATCGGGCGCCCGCGCGTCGAGCCAGCTCCACGACGCGCCCTCGCTCGTCCACAGCAGCGCCCGGGCCGCGCGGAAGGCGAGCGCGCCCAGGGGCGGCCCCAGGGCCGGCGCGAGCGGCGCGAGCGCCGCCAGGGCGGCGCCGAGCAGCAGGACCGCCGTCGCGAGCGGGACCGCCGCGAGGTTCAGGACCAGGGACGCGGGGGCGAGGCGATGGAAGTGCGCGACCAGCAGTGGCGCGAGCGCGAGCTGCGCCGCGGCCGAGGCCGCGAGGGCGGAGTCGAGCCTCCACGGAAACCGCGGCAGGAGCGAACGCAGCGGCGCCGACAGCAGCACGAGGCCGAGGGTAGCCACGAACGAAAGCTGGAAGCCCGGGTCGGCGACGTCCGAGGGCCGCCACAGCAGCAGCAGGATCGCGGCGAGGCCGAGCAGGTTGGCGGCCTCGCCGTCGAGCTCGAGCCCGCGGCCCAGCACCAGGAACGACGCCATCACCGCGGCACGCACCACGGGGGGATCGGACCCGACGAGGGCGGCGTAAGCGGACAGCGCGACGACGACGATCGCCGCCTCGGCTCCCCTGCCGACGCCCAGCCGGCGAAGGCCGAAGCTCAGCAGGCCCGCCACGAGCGCCACCTGGGCGCCCGAGAGGGCCAGCACGTGGTAGGTCCCCGAGGCGCGGAAACGCTCGAGCGTGTCCCGGTCGAGGCCGGCGCGATCGCCGAGCAGCATGGCGCGGACGACGCCCTCCTCCGGCCCGCCGCCCACGAAGCGCGACAGCGTGGCCCGCGCCGCCGCGCGCACGCGGGCGAGCGGGCGACGGGAGGCGGAGTCGACCTCCACGAGCCTCGCCGACTTGCAGTAGCCGAAGGCCGCGACGCCCTCG
>DASSJI010000109.1:0-3637 GCA_035691285.1 Vicinamibacteria bacterium
GGCCCGGAACCGCGAAACCACACGTCCATGGCCCATGACGAGAGACGCGGAGTCGTCGTGCTCTTCGGAGGTCACGACGGCGATCGGGTCTTCGGCGACACCTGGGAATGGCGTGCCGGTCGCTGGTCCTTGGCGGCACTCCAACCGCCCCGCCAGCGGCTCGACAACGGCCACTGACTGGAACGTCCGCTCAAGAGTCCGAACTCACGGAACGCGGGCCTCGTCCCTCGCGTAACAGCTCATCGGGCCCACGCCCGGCCATCGCTACCAGCCCGTACTGGTTCATGACCGCGCCAGGAAGAGAACGGTGCCCTACGGAGGCATCGGCAGCACCAGTGATACGTGGGAGTGGGACGGGCATCGTTGGCGGCTCGGAGGGGTGCACTAGACTCGTCGATCGAACAGACGGATGCCGACCCCTGATCACGCCGTCAAGTCGATCTCGATAGGTGACCTCGTGCTCGGCTACTCCGAAAGGGGAGCGGGATCGCCCGTCGTGCTCCTGCACAGCGGCGGCCTGTCTTCTCGCCAATGGGGTCGCCTGGTCGAGCAGCTCGCCCCGGCGCATCGGGTCGTGGCGCCGGACTTCCTGGGCTATGGCCGGAGCAGCGCGTGGCCTCGGGACGAGCTGTTCCACTTCCAGCTCGACGTCCAGGCCACGAGCGCCCTGCTCGATGCGTTGGCCGCGCCGGCCCACGTCGTGGGCCACTCCTACGGAGGCTTCGTCGCGCTGCTCGCGACGCTGAGCCGGCCTCGCCTCGTCCGGTCCCTCGCCCTGTTCGAGCCGGTTGCGTTCGGGGTGCTCCACTCCCGCGAGGACGCGGCGGCTCGAGCCTCCCTCACCCTCGATGGCGTCGAGGCCGCGCTCCTCGACGCGGGGCAGGGCGGGCAGGAGTCCTGGTTGCGCGCCTTCGTGGAGTACTGGCAAGGCCCCGGAGCCTGGGACGGACTCCCCGAGGCGGCGAGGCAAGCCTTCCGCGCCGTTGGCTGGAAGCTGTTCGGCGAGGTCCGGTCGCTCCTCCTGGATCGCACGCCCCACCAGGCCTACGCATCGGTGGCCGTCCCGACCTTGCTGCTGTCGGCCGAGACGTCCCCGCTCGCGGCGCGTCGTGTCGTCGCGCACCTCGCCGAGGTCATTCCGGGGGCACGAGCCGAGACGATCGGGGCGGCCGGTCACATGGCGCCGATCACCCACGCGGAAGAGGTCAATCGTTCCATCGTCGACCACATCGCGCGGAGCGAGGCGACGCCGCCCCGGTCCTGAAGGCCCGTCACCGCGGGCCCGCAAGGGAGGGAACGCTATACTCCGCTCGATGCTCTTGCTTGCCGCGCTCGCTGCGCTGCAGGCCGCGCCGACAGCCGACTACCTCGAGGCGATCGAGCGATATCGGCAGGGCGACCGCACCGTGCTCCGCAGGCCATGGTCCGAGGAGCGGCTGCGCAGCGAGCTCGCCGGCATCAAGCGTCTGGTCCGGATCTCCGCGGACTGCGCGGAGTGCGACGAGCGTAGCCGCGTCCAGGCGTTTCCCTTCGAAGCGGCCGCCATGCTGCTGACCGCGCGCGATATCGCCGAGCGCGACGCGCTCAGCGAGGGCGAGCAGGCCGCCTCGCGTCCCGCGCCGCTGCTCGACGTCGCCCGGCAGACGATCGAGCTGATCCCGGACGCGGAACGCCGGCGCCGCTTCGAGCGGCCCTGGTTCCTGGCCGCAGGCATGCATCTCTACCAGCGTGGACAGTGGCCGCTCGCTCAGGAATACATGGACCTGGGCCTCAGGCTGTATCCCTCGGACGGAGAGCTGCTGCTCCTGCGCGCCTCGATCCTGGAGACGTTGAGCGCCGCTGCGGCGGAAAGCCCCTCGCCCGAGGACATGAACCGCTTCACGGCGCGCACCTGGAACGAGCAGGTTGCTCAGCAGGTACAGGTGCGGGGCCGGCTTTTGGCGCAGGCGGAGGACTACTACAGACGCGCCCTGGCCGCCGACCCGTCCCTCGACGAAGGCCGCGCGCGGCTGGGTCGCGTGCTCGCTCAGCGTGGTAAGCGCGAGCAGGCGTCCGCCGAGCTGAAGGCGGTGATCGCGGCGCCGGGCGCCCCGATGCGCGCGCGCTACCTCGCGCAGCTCTTCCTTGGCGCGCTTCGCGAATCCGAGGGGAAGCTCCGCGAGGCGCAGGCCGCCTACGAGGCGGCGATCGTCCTGGAGCCGAGGGGCCAGGCCGGCTACGTGGCGCTGAGCCACGCGCGTCATCGCGCCGGCAAGTGGGCGCGGAGTCGATCGCGCCGCTCCGCACGGCCATCGGTCTGGCCGGCTCGCGACAGGATTGGGACCCGTGGTGGGCCTACACCTGGGGACAATCGTACGACCTCCAGAAGCTGCTCGAGACCTTGTATCGCGAGGCCCAGCGGTGAGGGCCGCTAGCGTGCTGGTCCTCGCGATCGTCCCGCATCCTGCTCTCGCCCAGGACATGCCGACGTTCTCCACGTCGGTCGAGGTGGTCTACGTCGACGTGTTCGTCACCCACGACGGACAGCCCGTTCCTGGTCTGAAGGCTGCGGACTTCGACGTGCGCGACAACGGCGTGCGCCAGGCCGTGACCCTGGCGAGCCTGGAGCAGGTCCCGCTCGTGGCGATCATGGTCTTCGATGCCAGCGGGAGCGTGTCGGGGGCCAAGCTCGAGCATCTGCGCGCCGCCGGTCGAGCATTCCTGTCTACGCTGCGCGAGCAGGACGAGGCGGCCCTCCTCGCCTTCTCGCATGAGCTGCGCGTGGTGGTGCCGCAGGGCGGCGGGCGAGCCGCCGTGCGACGGGCCATCGACGGGCTACAGACGGCTGGCCTGACGTCGCTGTGGGACGCCTTGTACGCGGGAATCAAGCTGCCCGTCTCCAGGGGGCGCCCGATGGTCGTGCTCTTCACGGACGGACGCGACAACCTGAGCTGGCTGACCGCGTCCCAGGTGGGCAAGGTCGCGCAGGAATCCGAGGCCATGGTCCACGTCGTCGCGATCGTTCCGCCACGGGACTCGTTCGGCCCTCGCTTCGCCGCCAGCAACAGCGTCGAGGCACCCTACATCCGTGAACTGCGGGAAGTGGCCGAGGTGACGGGAGGCCGCCTGTGGGAAGCCGGCTCGAGCGCGCAGCTCGAGCGCACCTTCCTGCGGATCCTGGCCGCGATGCAGGCCCGCTATCTCCTGAGCTACACGCCCGCCGGGGTCGCTCATCAGGGCTGGCATCGCCTCGCCGTCAAGGTGAGGAACCACAAGGGCGCGGTGCGCAGCCGAGTGGGCTACATGATTCCGCGCACGGAATGACCGAGGAACTTCGCCCGCGACGAAACCTCGCGGCCGAGCTTGGTGTCGGTGGCCCGGTACACCTCGCCCATCCCGCCGGCGCCGATCGCGGCGGTGATGCGGTAGTGCGCGAGGGTCTGACCGATCAATGGCAGTCTCCTCCCGGACGCGAGAGACGGGCCTGCGCGGCCGGACCGAGGATGGTACAGGCCCCGAGACGAGGCAGGCGGGAATCAGCGTGGGAGGGCGAGGCGGCCGTGGTGACGCAGCGGCTCAGGGCGCGAGACCGAGCCACCGGCGCAGCCCGTCCTCGACAGCTTCGAGCTCCCGGGAATCGCACTCCCCGATCTCCGCG
>DASSJI010000110.1:0-41523 GCA_035691285.1 Vicinamibacteria bacterium
GCACGAGGGCCTCGCGGTACCCGTCGGGCAGCCGCTCGATCGCCTCGCGCGCCTTGGCCGCGAGGAGGCGCTGGTCGAGGAGCTCGTCGGCGCGCGCGGCCCCCTGCAGCTGGGCCGGAGTGCGGACGTGGCGATCCTGTACAGCCACGTCGAGAATCGAGCCTCCCCCCGGAATCCGCCGAGGCTCCGGAACACCTGCAGGAACGTCTCCTGCAGCGCGTCTTGCGCGTCACCGTCGTTCCCGGTCATCCTGGCGGCGAGCCGGTAGACACGGGCCTGATAACGCTTCACCAGGTCCTCGAAGGCAGGCTCGTCCCCGGCGACGGCTCGCGCCGCGAGCGCCTCGTCGGTCGCCTCCCCGCCGGGAACGGGCATGCGCGAAGTCTAGCGGCTCCTCATCACGGCCTTCACCTTCTCCGCCAGCTCCGGCGTGATCTCCGCGACCCCGTGGTCCTTCGCCGCGTGGGTCGTGACCTGCTGTAGCAGCTCCGTCCTCGTCCCCGGCGCTGGCCTCGAAGGCGCACCCGGGCACGACGTCGTTGCAGGCGATGTGCTTGGTCATCTCTTCTCCTTCGCCGGCAGGGGCCGACTGGTGCTCTTGAGATGCCGGCGAGAGCGCGGTGTGACCGTGCGGTGTGACGTTCCCGGGTTTGCCGGAGAGTACTCGACCAGGACGAACTGCAGCCGGGTGGCCCCGCGCGTTTGCGAACCTCGTCCAGGTCGAAGGTCACTACGAAGTCATCCCCGACGCGGGCACGGCCGGTGAGCTGCAGGACGTCTCCCGTCGTGAAGTCCACGAACAGGAGGCCGGCGCGAGGATTGACCATCAGGTTCCCCAGTGTGTTGAACATGGCGTTGCCTGGATAGTCGGGGAAGCTGATCTGGTCGCCCGCCGCCACCCGGACGAATCCCGGGAACCCCCCGCGATGCGACGCGTCGGCCCCGCGCTGCGGGTGGAAGGTGCCGATGAAGAAGGTGTCGCGCTCGCGATCCAGGACTGCTGGGCCGGATCGAGCCGTCGGGACACGCTCGGTGCCGGGGCGGGCGCCGCCTCGGCATCGGGCCCGAGCCGGCGGAGCTGGATGTACTTCGGACAGTTGCCGTACACCTGGTCGGCCTCCAGGAAGAGGCCGTCCGCTGACAGGAGGCCCGAACGGTTGAAGCGCATGCGACCGCGCGTCTGCGGGTCGAGCACCAGCAGCCCGAGCCAGGGCTGGGTCGCGAGGTTGTCCGCCGGCGGGTCCCCCGGGACCGGCTGGGCGTCCAGGCGCAGCAGCGTCTCGTCGACCGCCCGGATGAAGCCGGGCTCTCCTGTGAGCAGTGAGGACCAGACCCGCCCACCCGGATCGAGGGTGGTGGCGACGGCCAGGCGCTGTTGCGCCAGGAACCGCCCGGCGTCCGGCGGAATCGTGTTTCGGATGATGCGTCCGACCGCCTCTGCCTCATCGCGCACCCCGGCCCGGGCTTGCATCTCCCGCTCGCCGTCGTGGAAAGGCCCGAGCACGACCTTGAGATGCCGGGCGCGGCCCGCCGTGACAAATCCATATCGATGGGGCGTTGAATCGGCGGCCGACGGCAGCCGGAGCAGCTGGCGAGGGGTCGGGGCCACCTCTCAACCCGTCCGCTGGGCGTGCGAGGGTGTCCGCGGAGCTCGGGCCCTCTGCTGGAGTGTGGGCGGGGCAGACGAGTTCCCTGGGCGCAGACACCACGCCGGCTGTGGGGTGAGGCCGCGCGGATCTGGGGAGGCGGCTTCTGCGGCGGGCTGAGGTCAAGGTGGTCCAGGATCTGCCTGATCGCCAGCGAGTCAGTGATGTCCTGGCGCAGCTCCTCCTCGTCCGGCCGCTCGCCGCGGACGCGGTTGGCGTAGTGGGCGGTGCGCACCCTCGTGTCGGCCCACCTCGACGCGACGCTCACACCACCGCCGGTTCCTCCGGTGCCCCCCGACCACTGTGGATAGGGGCGACTTGGGCTCGTCGGCCTCCGGCGGCTGGTAATCCTACCTGGTGTGTTAGCATCCCCGGAACTCATTCGGAACAGAGGCGGGGAGCGATGGCGAGCGAGCCACCCGTCCGCCGCGAGGCCGACGCAAGGCGCACGCGGAAGGACGGCCGTGAGCCGCCGGCGCGGCCCGGAGATCGGGTCGCCCACTACGAGATCCTTGCCGAGCTCGGCCGCGGCGGGATGGGAGTCGTCTACCGCGCCCGCGATGCGCGGCTCGAGCGCGACGTCGCCCTCAAGTGCCCATGGCCAGACCTCGCCTCAAACCCCACCGTCAGGGAACGCTTCACGCGGGAGGCGCGCGCCGCCGCTCGCCTCTCCGATCCCCACATCGTGCCTGTCTTCGAGGTCCTCGAGCACCAGGGATTGCCCTGGTTGGCAATGGAGCTGATCGAGGGCTCTTCCCTCCGAGCGCTCCTGCACGAGCGCGGCGCGCTCCCCGTCGAGAAGATCGTTCGCTTCGCGGAGGGTCTGGGCCATGCGCTGCGCACCGCCCATGCCAAACAGATCCTGCACCGCGATCTGACCCCGAACAACGTGCTCGTGAACGCGGACGGATGGGCGTTCCTGACCGACTTCGGGCTGGCTCGGGCCCTGGCGTCGGATGGAGCGGAAAGCTCGGCCACGACGGAGAGCGAGCCCCTGACCGGTCATGGACAGATCGTCGGGACGCGCTGCTACATGTCCCCCGAGCAGGTCCTGGGCCGCAACCTGGACGCTCGAAGCGACGTCTTCTCCTTCGGCGCCGTGCTCTACGAGATGTGCACGGGGCAACGGGCATTCGCCGACACCGAGCCGGGAGGAGCCAGCGACGCGATCCTGCGCCGCGAGCCCGCGGCGATCTCGCAGCTCAACCCCAGAGTCCCGCCGGAGCTCGCGCGCATCGTCTCGAAGGCACTCGCGAAGCACCCGGACGACCGCTATCACGACATGTCCTCCATGCACGCCGACATCGTCGCGTGCCGCCGCGCAGTGGAGTCCGCGGAGTCCCGGCCCGCCCTGGCAGCCTCGCACCGCCTATTGGGAGGGGCGGCCTGGGCGCTCGGCGTCCTGGGGGCGCTGGCCGTCGGCGCCCTTGGTTGGCGCGTGCTGACACGACGGCCTTCCGACGTCGCCTTCGAGCTGGGGACACCGCGCCAGCTCACGAGCGATCCCGGCTGGGAGGCCGAGCCGGCGCTCTCTCCGGACGGCAGCCTCCTCGCCTACACCTCGAACGCGTCGGGCAGTCCCGACATCTGGATCCTCGATGTCCGAAGCGGCGGCCGCGTGCAGTTGACGCAGGATCCGGCCGCCGACCACAGCCCCGCCTGGCTCCCGGACGGGAGCGCCGTCCTTCTCGAATCCGATCGCGGCGGACAGCCAGGCATATGGAAGGTCGCTCGCCTCGGGGGCTCGGCCCTGCCGGTCGTTGCGGACGCTGCCCGGCCCGCGGCCTCTCCGGATGGAAGGCTCGTCGCTTTCTCTCGAGCAGGCGCGAGCGGGTTCCACCGCATCATGGTCGCGCCGCTCGCAGACCCGGCTCGAGGTCGCTGGCTCACCAGCGACGCGGACGGGCGGTTGGATCACACCGACCCGGTCTGGTCTCCCGACGGCAACAGTCTCTGCTACGCAGACGCGCGCAACCTGTGGCTGGTGGGTGTCGATGGCGGCGAGCCGCACCGGCTGACCGATGACGCTGCCAAAGACTTCGCGCCGGTCTTTTCCTCGAGCGGCCGACACGTCATCTTTTCGTCCCTCCGAGAGGGGACCCGGGCCCTCTGGCGGGTATCGGTTGCCGGAGGCGCCGTGCAACGGCTGACCGCCGGCGCCGGCCCGGAGGGCGACGCCAGCATCTCCGCGGACGGAACCCGGCTCGCCTATTCGACGTTCCTCAAGGACTTCGACGTCGCGCTGGTCGACCTGGGAACGGGCCGGAGCGAGCGGGTGGAAAGCCTGATGGAGGAGTCCGCGCCCGCCTTCGCGCCGGACGGCTCGTCGTTCGTCTACACCTCTGAACAGGGCGCTGCCGGCGTCGAGCTGTGGCGACAGGAGCTCGTGGCGGGCCGTATCTCGGGTCGACCGCACAGGCTGACGGAACAGCTCGTGGTCGGCACGCCCGCCTTCTCGCCGGACGGCGAATGGGTCGCGTTCACCCGAGAGCACGAGGGACGCCGCGAGATCTGGACCTTGAAGGCCTCGGGCGGCCTGCCCGAGCGCTTCAGCGACGGGCCGGCCGATTTCCACCCGGCTTTCGCGCCGGATGGCTCCCGGCTCGCATACGTCGCGGCGACTGGAGCCGCGTTGCACCTCTGGGTCGTGACGGTCGCGAACGGGAAGAGGACCGGACCGCCGCGCCGCCTCACATCCGGTCCCACGAGCGCCACGCTGCCCGTCTGGTCCCCCGACAGTCGCCACGTCGCCTATGTGGGCGCGCGCGGCAGCCGCCAGGACATCTGGATCATCCCCGCCGACGGCAGCGCTCCTCCCCGGCCCATCGCCGCCGGCAGCTCGCTGGGCCGGCTGCGCTGGCTCGGCTCCGGCGGCTGGCTGTGGTTCGGATCGGACGTCGGTGGGAGGGCGCGATTCCTCAAGGTCAAGCCCGAGGCGGGCCAGCCCTTGCCGGCGCTGAACGAGGCATGGATCGAGGACGCCTGGACGCCGGGCGACTTCGACGTCTCGCGCGACGGCAGCCTTCTCGTCTTCACACGCGAGGAGAAGCGCGGAGATCTCTGGTTGTTGGATGCCGGAAAGCGCGTCTACTGAAGGGCAAGGAGGGCCTATGGCGAACGGAGTCGTCACGCGTGCCGAGTTCCGAAGGTTGGTTCGCTCCGTGGCGCGTCTCGAAGGTCGGCTGGCCGTCGTGACCGAGGCGCTCCGGGCGGTTGCGCGCGGCGCCGTCGCGCGAGAATACGTCAATCGCCTGCCGCGCCCGCTCGGTCCCGTAGTCCTGGTCGGGCGAGCGTGCTACGGCGTTCGTCCACCTCGGTGAGGTCGAGCAGGATGGCTGAGACCGCGCGCGTGGACATACTCGAGGTCATCCTGACCGCGGGCTGCAACCTGCGCTGCGCGTACTGCTACCAGAACGACAAGAAGCCACGGAGCATGTCCTGGGACACGCTCCGTGGCGCCCTTGACCTGCTCCTGCGCTCGCGCAGCAACCCGGTCGAAGTGCTCTTCCTCGGCGGCGAGCCGCTGCTGGAGTTCCCTTTGATCCGGCAGGGCGTCGCCTACCTCGACGAGGCCCGGCCGAAGGGCAAGCGCGTTCGCTACTCCATCGTCACGAACGGCCTGCTGCTGCGCGAGGAGCAGGTCCGCTTCCTCGCGCGTCACCGCTTCAGCACGCAGCTCAGTTTCGACGGAGTGCCGGCCGCCCAGGACCTGCGCGGGCACGGGACCTTCGAGACGCTCGACCGGCTGCTCGACCGGCTGCGCGCGGAGCATCCGGCCTTCTTCGCGCGGCGTCTCAGCGTCGGCATGACGCTGACCGCCGCGACGATCACGCACCTCGCGGACTCCGTGGCCTACTTCCTGAAGAAGGGCGTGCCAGAGGTGTCCCTCTCGCCCGTGATGACCCACGACCCGGGCTGGAAGAACGAGATGATCGCCGTCCTGGACACGCAGTTCGCCAGGCTCTTCGACGCGTGCCTGCGGCATTACAGGCGCACCGGGCAGGTACCGCTCGAGCTGTTCCGAAAGGAGGGCGGCGACGACCCGCACGCACCGCGGGGCGACGCGCTGTGCGGCGCTCCGTCCGGCCGCAACCTGGCCGTCGACGTGGACGGCCGGATCCACGGCTGCGCCGTGTTCGCCGAGTCCTACCAGCGTTTCACGACGCCGTTCCTGCAGGAGCGCGCCGAATCCATCCGCATCGGCGACTACCGGGATCCGGCCTTCCCGCGCCGCCTCGAGATGTACCCGCAGGCGGCGCGCGCCGCGGGCATCTTCCACGACAAGCGCGAGAAGTACTCGTCATACGGCCGGTGCGCGGAGTGTCGGTTCCTGGACCGCTGCGGGATCTGCCCCGCCTCGATCGGCCACATCCCGGGGAACAGCGATCCACGGCGCGTGCCGGACTTCCCGTGCGCCTACAACCTCGTCTCGCACGAGTACCGGGAGCGGTTCCCGGCACAGCCGACTCCCCTCGACGTCGTGACCGGCCGCGTTCGCGCGTATGGTCCGCTGGGAAAGGTGCAGCGCCTGCTCCTGGCCTAGCGACCGCCGCCGATGGCGGCCCCGCTCTGAACCGTGCCTCGCCATTCGTCGGCGAGGCCGGCGATCTCCGGGGCGTACATCGAACAGCTCCTGACGACCTTGACGCCCCGCGAGGAGCGCGTGATCAAGATCCGCTTCGGCCTGGGCGACGGCAGCGAGCACACCCTGGAGGAGGTGAGCCAGGGCTTCGCGGTCACCCGCGAGCGCATCCGCCAGATCGAGGCCAAGGCGCTGCGCAAGCTGCGCCACCCCAGCCGCTCGCGGAAGCTGAAGGCGTTCCTGGAGGGCTCGCGGATCTGAGCTGACGGTCTGCGAGCCCCCCGATGGGGAGGGCGCCGTAGCCCGCTGCGGGCCGCCCAGCATGACCACCTGGCGCGGTCTGCTCCTGCTTCTCTTGACCCGCGCTGACCCCGCGCCGATAGAGACTTCGCTTCGCCCGCGAGGAACGGGCCTACGGGGGCCGCCGCCCCCTGTGATTTCGCCGGGGCTCTCCCACCGGCTGGTCGGCTGGTGTGGAGATCAGCTGTCGGGTCTATCGGCCAGACGGGCGCGCGAGTCGCCGCTGTTTCGCCTGGTCGCGGGGCACCTCGAGGAGCTGCTGCGGGTCTGGTCGGAGCGCTTCGCCAAGCGCCAGGGCCCGCTGCGGCCGGTGGTGGAGCGGGTGCTGCGGAACTTCCTGCGTTGTGGACTGCTCGAGCACGGCTTCGCCCGGCTCTGGTGTGGGGAATGCCGCAAGAGCGTGCTGGTCGCCTTCTCCTGCCGGGGTCGCTCCTTACTGTCCCTCCTGCGAGAAGAAGAAGCAGCTTCTCTGGGCCGAGTGGCTGCGCGAAGACGTGCTTGGCCGAAGTCGCCCACCGCCACGTGGTGCTCACGATCCCGCGCCTGCTGCGTCCCCTGTTCCGGCGCCGCCGCGAGATGCTCACGGAGTTGGCGCCGGAACTTCGAGGCGACAGATCCGCTCGAGTGGCTGGCCCGCATGAGCGACCACATCCCCGATCCCGGACAGCACCGCACGCTGTTCTCCGGCGCGTACGCAAGACGCGACCGCGGTCAGCCGCAGCCTGCCGAGGCCGAGTCGATCCCGGTTTCCGCCGAGCCGCCCAGCTCGGCATGCAGCGCTTCCTCGATTTCCAGGGCCACCCCGTCAACACCGGCCAGGTGCGGGAGCTGTGGGACATCCTCACCGAACCAGCTCACCGAGGCCGAGCGTGCGGCGGCCTACCATCCCGCGGAGCTCCGGGCCTCCTTCGAGGCCGTGCTTCACGTGCGCCCGCCGAATACGCCCAGCACGTGCACTGGGTCCATCGCTCTCCCGCGAAGTCGGTGAGGCCCGTGGATCCGGAAGAGCAGACCTACTTCCGGGACGTCATCGACGCCTACTCCGTTTGGCGATATCCCCGACGGCGTCGCGGCGCTGGCATGCCGCCACGCCGACGTTCGATCGAATCATCTCAATGGAGCATTCAGAGCCTGCGCAGTCATTGAAGGGGCTCGCCAACGGAATGGTCAAGGGTCGCGATCCTGCTCGACGTAAGTGATCTCACGGTAGGAGCTTAGCTGGAGTGGATCGAGCTGAGCGGACAGGCACGATCGTTGCTGAAGGCGCGGGGCAGCCAAGGAGGATGCCGTGGAAAGAGCCGGAGACACGGGAGAGATCAGATTGCTGGAGTACCAGGCGGCGCTGCACCAGGCCGCTCCAGGGGAGGACGCGGTGTTTCGCTGCGCCAACTGCCACAACCGAACTGGCTGGGAAAGCGCACGCGTCTTGAGCGACGGCCTCGTGTCTTGCAGCCGATGCGCGGAGCATGTCGAGACCGTGAGCGGCCCCGGGGGAACCGTCGAGCTTGTTGGCAACTGAGGGGTTCGCCGCCTACGTGCCGCTGGCGGACGCGCTCACGCGTCACGGGGGGCCCCAGGCCGGAGCCGGCATGCGCTCGCCCTTCGCTGCGTGGACGACCGGCGACCTGCGCGGCCTGGTCGCGGGCGCGGGCTTCCGGGACTTCCGTGTCCGAATCGAGGTGTCCGCCGCGCGCTATCCGCGGCGCTGGCGCCCCACCTCGACGACGAGGGCGTCGTCACGCCCATCGAGATCTACGTCGCCACCGAAACGCGCCTAACGAAGGGCGTTTGATCCGACGCCGGCCGGGAGCAGGGCTCCCGGATCCTCGGGGTCTCCGCCCCTTTTCCTGGCCGCCGCCCTGTCGGCGGCGCACTACAAGCACGGTCCGGTCGCGGAGCGCGTGCTCGGAAAGGATCGTCAGCCTCGGAAGCGGCGTCGGATGCTACGAGATCACCAGAGCCGCTGCCGACCATCTACCAGATACCTGGTAGATGGTCTTGACCAACAACCGGTCTGGCCGATAATGGTCGGGTGGAGCGCACCCTCGAGTCCATGCTGGCGCGGCAGCACTTCGCCTTGGGCCGCATGGCCTTCGTCGTCGGCCCCCGGCAGGTGGGCAAGACGACGCTCGCGCGTCGATTGCTCGAGGAGCGAGGCACGCCCGATCTCTACCGCAACTGGGACGACCTGGCGTGGCGGCGCTCGGTCAGCCGCGACCCCTATGGCTTCATCGACGCGTATCGCCCGAAACCGGAGACAGGGACGGCGAAGCCCCTCGCGGCCCTCGACGAGGTCCATCGCCTCCCGGGCTGGAAGCGATACCTCAAGGGGCTGTGGGACACGAGCAAGGACCGCGTCGACGTCATCGTCACCGGCAGCGGGAGGCTGGACGTCTACCAGAAGGGCGGCGACAGCCTGCTCGGGCGCTACCACCAGTACCGCCTTCACCCGCTCTCCGTGCGCGAGGTGGTGGACCCCGCGAGTCCTCCCGCGGACTACGACCCCGAAGAGACGATCGAGCGCCTGATCCGGGCCGCCGGGGCGCCGCCGCCGCGCGTGCGCGACGCCTACGTCGCCCTGCTTCGCTGGGGCGGGTTCCCCGAGCCGTTCGTAAAGCGGGACGCGCGACAGCTCAGGCGGTGGCACCGCGAGCGGCGCGACCTGATCGTGCGCGAGGACCTGCGGGACCTGTCGCGCATCCAGCTGCTGTCGCACGTCGAGGAGCTCGTCGAGCTGCTCGTGCAGCGGGCCGGGGGGCTCCTCTCGTTGAACGCGCTTCGAGAGGACCTGCAGGTCGCCCTGGACTCGGTGCGCCTCTGGGTCGGGTATCTGGAGCGGCTCTACTTCGTGTATCGGCTGCGGCCGTACGCCGCGCGGCTACCCCGCGCGCTCCGGCGCGAGCCGAAGATCTACCTCTGGGACTGGTCGGAGATCGCCGACCCTGCGGTCCGCCTCGAAAACATGGTGGCCAACCACTTGCTGAAGTGGTGCCACTTCACCCAGGACTGGGGCCACCCGCCCCTCGACCTCTACTTCGTACGGGACAAGGAGAAGCGCGAGGTGGACTTCCTCGTCACCCGGGAGAAGAAGCCGTGGCTCCTCGTCGAGGTGAAGCTCTCGAGGACGGCGCCGGAGGGGGCGCTTCACTACTTCGCCGGCAAGCTCGGCGTGAAGCACAAGTTCCTGGTCGTGGCGGAGCAGGAGAGGCCCGGCACGGCGGCGGACGTCCATGTCCTGGACGCCCCCAGCTTTCTCGCGCGCCTGCCGGTGTAATGAATGGAGAACGTTTACCGGGACAGCGTGATCCAGCAGTTCAAGGACCTGGGGCGATCGCTGGACTGGGTGGAGAATCGACCACGAGACCTCGCCGCCGCGGGCCGAAGCCTGCGTCGCTCCCGGGGCCTCTGACCACGCGATCGCTACCGCACGCCGCCTTTGGCGAGCGTCCGCTTCAGCTCCTCGGTCCAGTTCAGCACGACCCTGAGGCTGCCCCCCTGAGGCCCGCGGCGCAGCATCAGGAACCGGCCCTCGCGGGTCACGTCGTAGTTGGGGATCGAGATGCCCTGTCCGAAGTCGTACACGTCCGCGAACAGCGCGGTAGGTCTTCCCAGCACCGGCTCCGCGCCCTTCCCGTCGAAGGCCACGGCCATCACCTGGCCGGAGCCGCGGTAGTAGATCTCCCGGCCGCTGGGGCTCCAGCGCACCTGCACCCCGCCGCCCTCGGAGACCGGCCACGCGCGATCGAGCGCGGGATAGCGCCGCACGTAGATCTCCGGCTGCCCGGACGCGTTCGACTGGTAGGCGAGCCAGCGCCCGTCCGGCGAGAAGTGCGGGCTGCCCTCGTACGCAGGTGTCGCCAGGAGCGGCTTCGGCGGGAAGGCGCCGTCGATGGACATGAGGTAGAGATCGCCGGCCGTCTCCGGCCGGATGTGGATGGCGATGAAGGAACCGGCATCGGGGCCGGCCGACGCCGCCGAGGTGCTGAAGTCTCCGCCTGCGATCACGCCTGTCTTGCCGCTGCCGTCCGCGGCCACCCAGGACAGGCCGAAGCTCCGGAAGACGATCCTCGCGCCGTCGCGGGTCCACAGCGGGAACGCCGTGCCCGGGGCGGGCGGAACGGAGATGGCGCGCGTGCCGCGCACCAGGTCGATGACCTCGATGGCGCTGCCGGTGGTGCCCCCGCCCGCCTCCACGGCAACTCGACGTCCGTCCGGTGAGATCCGCGGGTTCCCGTAGCTGCCCGGCGGGAGCGCGAGCGGCAGTTCGGAGCTGTCGCGGGCGACCGACACGAGTCGCTTGTCGTCGAAGTTGGCGGGGTAGAACACGAGGGTGCCGTTCGCCGAGAGGTGATACCCGAGGCTCCCCGCGCGCACCGAGCCCACGACGCCGGGGGGAATGACGCGCACGGCCGGTCCGAGCGCCCTCGCCTCGAGGGGGTCGAACGGCACGGCCCACACGGCCCCTTCGCGTCCGAAGAGCAGGTGGCCCGTCGGGGACCAGACGGGGGAGATGCCGCCCTCGAGGACGACCGACCTGCGGCCGCCCGCCAAGGGGATCGCTTCGATCCGGCCGCGTAGGGGCGCGGCCGTGAGGCAGGTGAAGAGGACCGTGCGTCCTCCAGGAAGCACGAGCGGATCGGTGTGGAGGACCTCTTCCGGCGGAGCGAGGTCGGTCAGCGGGCGCGGCTCTCCCCCCGCCGCGGGCACGCGCCAGAGGGCGCCGCCACGTGTGAAGACGATCTCGTCCCCGTCCCAGGCGAGGCTCGCCCCCGTCACGAAGTCCGCGCCCGCGGCAAGATCGACGGCCCTCCCGTCCGTCAGGGAAATGCGGGTCACGACCCTGCTGTTGCGGATGAGCGCGACATCCGCGCCGTCGGGAGAGAAGATGCCGGCGCCCGAGGTGTCCCCGGCGTCGATCCGGAGTGTCGAGCCGCCGCACGAAGAGCCGCCTCGTGCCTTTCGTGAAGCCGATCATCGCGATCGCCTTGCCGTCGGGCGAGATCGCGACGCCGCCCTGCCGGCCAGTGACGGGCTCGACGTTCGGCGGGAACCTGACGTCGAGGTGCACGACCTCGAGCGGCACCCGACCCCCGGCCGGTCCACGCGAGAGCGCCCAGAGCGAAGCCGCGACCCCGAGCGCGCCCAGGGCCCAGGGCAGCGCTCGCGCGATCCGCGTTCGCGGCTCGCCAACCGGCGTCGTGGCGGGTATCGCCACCGGCCGTTCAAGCGCAATGCGGGCCTCTCCGATGTCGCGGAGGCGCGTCCGCGGGTCGCGGTCGAGACACCGCTCCAGGAGCTGGCGGACGCTCGCCGGCGTGTCCTCTGGGAGCGCCGTCCAGTCCGGGTTCGTCTTGAGCACGGCCACCAGGGTGTCGCTCACCGTCTCGCCCGCGAACAGGGGCCGACCGCTCAGCATCTCGAAGAGGACGACCCCGAACGCCCAGATGTCCGCCCGCCTGTCCACGGGCCGGCCCCGCGCCTGCTCCGGCGACATGTAGGCCGCGGTGCCCAGGACGAGGCCCGCGTGCGTGCCGGCGTGCGTCAGCGTAGGGGAATGAGAGAGGTCCGGAGACGAGCGGGAAGCGCCGTCGTCCCCGAGCGCCTTGGCCAGGCCGAAGTCGAGCACCTTGACCTGCCCGCCGGCGGTCACCTTCAGGTTGGCGGGCTTGAGGTCGCGGTGGACGACCCCCTTCTCGTGCGCCTCTTCGAGCGCCTCCGCGATCTGCTTCGCGATCGCCATCGACTCCAGGACGGGAATCGGGCCACGCTTCAATCTCACCCCGAGTTCCTCGCCCTCGACGAACTCCATGACCAGGAGGTGCCCGGTCGAGCGGTCGTCCAGCGCGGTGGCCTCGAACCCGTAGACATGGGCGATGTTCGGATGGTTCAGGGAGGCGAGCACGTGAGCCTCCCGCGCGAAGCGGGCCAGACGCTCGGGATCCGCAGCGAACTCGGCGGGCAGTACCTTGACCGCGACGTCGCGGCCAAGCGTCGTGTCCGTCGCCCGGTACACCTCGCCCATGCCGCCCGCGCCGATCGCGGCGGCGATCCGGTAATGGGCGAACACTTGGCCGGCCGGCAGCGGCAAGCTGGTCGGCAGTCTACTCTTGGCGGGCGCCGAACGGAACGCCGCCCGACACGCCTGGCTTATGATTTTCGCGCACCGCACGCAACCGCCATCGCACGCTTCGAGGTGATGAAGATGAGACTCGCTGTCGCCCTCGTCCTGCTGACCACCGTTCCCGAGGCCGCCGCAGCGCCGCCGGGCGAAGGCGCCGTTTCGGTCGCGCTCGTGAAGATGCCCTACCGCGGCGAGCGGAACCTGCCCGACCTTTCGGACAGCCCGGACTATCTCGCCCAGGGAGGTTTGCAGAAGCTCCTCGAGGGCGAGGGCTACCGCCTGAAGCCGATCTCGACGGTCGCCCTGGCGGCGGACGAGCAGAAGGCGTACGGCGAGTGGAACCGCCTGGCCCTGGCGAACGGACAACTCTCGCGGATCGTCGCCGCCGATCGCAGGGGGGGCCACATCCCGGTGGGACTGCTCGCGAACTGCAGCGCGCTCATGGGCATGCTCGGCGGCCTCCAGCGCTCCGGGCCGACCTCGCGCCCGCTGCGCGTCGGCCTCGTGTTCATCGACGCCCACGGGGACTTCAACACACCGGAGACGACGCTCTCCGGAATGCTCGGCGGCATGCCGGTCGCCATCTCCGCCGGCCTCGGCCTGGACCGGATGCGCCTGAAGTCGGGCCTCGACCCGGCGCTCCCGGAGCGGAACATCGTCCTCGCCGCGGTGCGGGACACCGATCCGCTGGAGCAGGACCTGCTCGATCGCTCGGCCGTCGAGTTCCTCTCGGTGGACGACATCCGCAAACGCTCGGCCAGCATCGACCGGCAGATGCGCCGGCTCTCGGAGATCACGGACGTGATCTACGTCCACGTCGACATGGACGTCCTCGACCCGAGGGAGGTCGCCGGGCACCCTTTGACGGTTCCCGACGGTCCCACGAGCCTGGAGCTCGCGGCGGCGCTCACCCAGATGTTCCGGCACGAGAAGGCCGGGGCGTTCGGGGTGGCGTCGACGCCGTCGGGGGACCGAGACCCTGGCGACCTCTCGCGCAAGGCCGCGTACAACCTGATCGTCGGCGCGCTCCAGGGCGTGAAGCAGCGGACGAGCCGATGAGAGCTCAGCCGGAACCCGCCCCGCGGAAGGGGTTGACGACGCGCACTCCCCGGTAGTCCGTTCCGTCGCCCAGGTCCTCCGTGAGCAGCGTGTCGCAGCCGAGGCTGCGCGCGGCTTCGATGACAGCCGCGTCCCAGTACGAGACGCTGTAGTGAGCTGCCGTCTCGAACGCGGCCTGCATCAGCGCGACCGTCGTCTCCTGGGCGGGGAAGCGGAGGAGCGCTTCGACCAACGTGGAGGCCTGCTCGTGGCTCAATCTCTCCGACCGCGTCGGACGCGTGGCCTGGACGTAGAACTCCTGCAGCACCTGCACCGACAGGCCCAGGTCCTGAGACTCGAGGATCTCGCGAGCGCGGAGCGTCTTTCCCCTCTCGTCGTCCGCCGTGCTGACGGCGTACAAGAGGACGTTTGTGTCAACGAAGCGCACGGCGATCGTGCACGGCGTCGCGACCGAGGCGGTCCTTCGCGCGGAAGGCGACGATCGAGCGCAACACCTCGTCCTGAAGCCGCTTGCGCCGCTCGAAATCCGTCTCCTGCTCGCCGAGGGCGACGAGGAAGTCGCGGACCAGGGCGCTGAGCGACGTGTCCCGCTCCGCCGCCTTCATCCGGGCACGACGGTAGACTTCGTCGTCCAGTGATACTGTGACGTTTCTCACAGGACCACAGTAGACCAGTAAACATCTTGTTGTCAACTGGTTCAGGAGACATCAACCGCGTTCGGGCGGCAGATCCACTCCGAACAGGGCGCGGCCCTCGAGGTCGTGCAGGCGCACGTTCATGACCTCCGAGCGGCCGTCGATGCGCGCCGTGCCGAAGAACTGCAGGCCCGCGGAAGGCGGCCGGTTCGGCTTCAGGTCCCGTGGGATTCCGAGGAAGCGGACCTCGGGGCCGAAGGTCTCGTCGAGCACGCTCGGGCCGAACGTCCCTGCGTGCAGCGGCCCGGCCACGAACTCCCAGAAGGGGTCGAACTCCCGGAAGCGGGCTCGCTCGGGCGCGTAGTGGTGGGCGGCGGCGTAGTGGACGTCGCCCGTCAACCAGACCACGTTCCGGATGCGTTGCTCCCTCAGGAAGCGCAGCAGGTCCGCGATCTCCAGCTCGCGCCCGAGCGGCGGCCCCTCGCCGTTGGCGACGCCCTCGAAGCTCTCGCCGTCGCGGACCAGGAGGCCGATCGGCGAGCCCGTGGCGATGACCTTCCAGGTCGCGCGGCTCGAGCGCAGTCGCCTCTTGAGCCGCTCGATCTGACGAGGGCCGAGGAGCGCCGTCTCCGGGCCCGCAGCCGCCTGTCGGTTCGGGGAGTTCGGTCCGCGCTCGCTCCGCATGTCGAGCACGAACACCTCGAGGCTGGGGCCGTAGGTGATCGCGCGATCGATGCGACGGGCGTCCTCTTCGTCGAGACGGATCGGCTGGTGCTCGAGGAACGCCTGCTTGCCGCGGGCGGCGAGAAGGTCCACATCCAGGATCTGGTAGCGCGGGTCGCCCCCGAGCCGCTGCGACGGGTACCAGTTGTTCCTCACCTCGTGGTCGTCCCAGAGGACGATCTGGGGCACCTCGGCGTTGAAGCTCCGCAGCTTCTCGTCCGTCAGGTTGTAGAGGTAGTTGCCCCGGAACTCGTCCAGGGTCTCCGCAACCTTCGACTTCGCGGGCGTCACGAGGTTGCGCCACACGCCGCCGTCGTCGAGCGGGAGCTCGGCCACGAGGGGCCCGTCCGCGTAGACCGTGTCGCCGCAGTGGATGAAGAAATCGAGGCCCGCCCGGCGCAGCGCGTCGTAGATCCGCAGGCCGCCCCAGTCCGGGTTGATGCCGAATCCCTGGCCGACCGTGTCGGCGCCCCATCCGAAGACGACGTCCTGCCCCCTCGCGGGCCCCGTGCGGAACCGGCCCACGACCGGCTCGCTCCACGCGGAGCCGGACGCGCGCTGGAAGCGGACGCGGTAGTGGATGGTCCGCCCCGTGGGGAGATCCTGCAGCTCGACGCGTGTCGTGAAGCCGGCGGCTTCCAGGGCGGCCGGACCCGTGACGCGGCGGGCGGCGGCAAAGGACGAGCTGGTCGCGTACTCGACCACGATCCGCGCCGGTCGATCGGTGCGGCTCCAGATCGTGGCACGAGTCTCGGTCACGTCCCCGGCCGCGACTCCCCAGGCCACGGACGGCCGCTCGTCCGCTCGAAGGGTCCAGGCCGGCACGAGGGACAGGCCGGCGCCTGCGCGAAGCGCAGCGCCCACGAAGCGCCGGCGCGACCGCATCCGCTACTCGTCCTCGAACGCGCCGTTCATCTCGTCGAACGAAACGGCGCGGGCCAGGTGCTTGAAGGTGCCTTGCGCGGCGATCTCCCTCGCCGCCTCGAGGACGCCCGTCCACGCGGCCCGAGCCAGCGCTCCGCCCACGCTGATCCTCCGGACGCCGGCCTCCGCGAGCTCCGCCACCGTGGCGAAGTCGCTGCCGACCAGGACGTTCACGGGCTTCGGAGCGACGGCAGACACGACGGCCGCGATGTCCGCCGTCGCTCGGATGCCCGGCGCGTAGAGACAGTCGGCTCCGGCCGCGGCGTAGGCCTGGAGACGGCGGATCGTCTCCGGAAGGTCGGGGCGTCCGACGATGAACCCCTCGGAGCGCCCCGTGAGGAGGACGCCTGTGCCGCTCTCGTCGATCGCACGCCGGGCGGCGCGAATCCGCTCCACGGCCAGTTCGGAGTCGTACAGCGGGCGAGACGGATCCCCCGTCCAGTCCTCGATCGAGATGCCGGCGATGCCGGTGCCCGTCGCCCGCCCGACGTTCCTGCCGACGTCGGCGGGCGCGACGGCGAAGCCGCCCTCGAAATCGGCGTTCACCGGCACCGCGACGGCGTCGGCGACGGCGCGGATGTGAGCGAGAGCCTCCTCGAGGGAGACGCGGTTGTCGGGGCGGCCGAGCGTCCATGCGAAGCCCGAGCTGGTCGTGGCGAGCGCAGGGAAGCCGAGCCGGGCGAGCAGCCGGGCGCTTCCGACGTCCCATGGATTCGGCATCACGAAGCAGCCCGACTCGTGGAGCCGCTGGAATGCCCGGCGCAGCTCGTCCGGCGAGGTCATCGCGCCAGCACAGCCCCGTTCACCGGAACCGAGCCCCGACGCGGAACGCCCGCGGCGGGCCGATCGTCGGCGTGGGCGTGAGGCCGACGTCGTATCGCGAGCCGGTGACGTTCTCGACGGCCGCGAAGAGCGCGAACCGCCCGGCGCGCCGCAGCGCCTGGACGTCGAGGGTGAAGTAGCCGTCCAGGGGCAGCTCGTTGCGGTCGTCCTCGAACTGCCGCGAGCTGAGGCGTCCCTGCACGCTCAGCTCGCAGGCGCGCTCGTCGGCGTACCGCGCCTCGAACGTGAGCTGGTGCCGCGCCACCTGCGGCACCTGGTTGCCCTCGATCGAGGGGTTCGCCGGGAAGCTCTCGACGCTGGCGTCGATCAGCGCGTAGCCGATGCTCCCGCGCAGCCGCGATCCCAGGCTGGCCTCGCCATCCAGCTCGATCCCTCGCGAGCGGTTCCGGCCGAGGTTGCGCCGCTCCCGGGTGATGAGCTGCGGCGTCGTGCTCACGCTGACGTTGGCGATCGGATCCTCGATGCGGGAGGCGTAGGCGATCCCCCGCAGCCGCATCCTCTCGTCGGGCGGGCTCCAGGACACGCCCAGCTCGCCGCCCCACAGGCGCTCGGCCTCGAGGTCGGGGTTGGCGAGCGTCACGGTGTTGCCGACGCGGAAAGAGCGGTGACGCTCGTTCAGGGTCGGCGCGCGGAAGGCCCCGTAGCCCGCGGCGTTCAGCCGCAGCCGCGGCGCGGCCCGAAACAGGACCGAGGCGCGCGGGCTCAGGGCCGTGGAGCCGTCCTCGCCGCCGTTCCACCGGTCGAGGCGGGCGCCGAGGGTCACGAGCCAGCGCGAGCCCAGGCTGGCCCGGTCGCTCGCGAAGAGCGCCCAAGCCGTCTCGCGGCCCCCCGAGCTCGTGGACGCCGCCGGCCGCCCCGCCGGCGAGAACGCCGTCTCGTCGCTGCGCCCGAGGACCAGGCTGCCGTCCATTCCGAGCAGGAGCGCGTGACGAGCCCCGAGGCCCCGCGTCCACTTCAGGCCGAGGCCGCCGGTCTCGGAGGGCACCCGCTGCCGGCGGGTGAGGGTCTCGCTGGCGCGATCCGCGGCCACGGCCGAGAAGGTCTGGTGGTACGTCTGCGTCGCGAACCAGGCCCGCACCGAGACGGCTCCTGCCCCGTTCGTCGCCACGTCGCCGCCGGCACGGAGCTCCTGCCAGTCGGTGTCGTTCACCTGGAGCGGCGTGCCGTTGTCGCGGCTCTCGCCGAAGGCCCCGGCGCGCAGGAAGGCCTTGGACGACACGCCCACGCCCCGCTCGAGGTGGAGCGTTCCGCTCCAGTGGCCTCCGCCGGCCGGCGTGTCCACCGGCCCGCGCTCGTCGGCCGGCACCAGCACGTAGCCGTCGGTCTCGAACGCCTCGCCGGCGACCCGCGCGCTCCACGGGCCGCGGCGCTCGGCCGCGTAGAGCGACGCGCCCGCCGTGCCCAGCGACCCGCCCGTGGCCTCGAGCGCGAGCGCGGGAGCGTCGTCGCGGCCCAGCGCCTGGACGACGCCGCCGAGCGCGGCGCTGCCGTAGAGGTCCGAGGCGCCGCCTTCGACCACCTCGACCCGCTCCACGGCGACGCGCGGCACGCGGCTCCAGTACACCCAGCCTCCGAACGCGTCGTTCAAGGGGACGCCGTCGAGCAGGACCAGGGTGCGGCTCGCGCCGCTGGCTCCCACGCCTCGCAGCGAAGCGCCCTGGGCCGTGGGGTTGGACACGCGGCTGTCGGAGCGGCGGAACAGGGAGAACCCGGGCACGAGGCGCAGCGCGTCGTCCACGGTCGGCGCCGCCGTGGCCTGCAGCGCGTCCTCGTCGAACACGACGACCCGCGCCGGCGTGTCGCCGAGGCGCGTCTCGGTCCGGCTCGCGGTGACCGTCACGTCCTCGCTCCACCTTGCGCGGGCCAGGACGATCACGAGCGCCCCGTGAGCGTCCGCCGACCAGACCCCCTCGCCGGTCGCGAAGCCCGTGGCGCGCACGACGAGCCGGAGCTCACGCTCGACACCGGCATCGAAGGCGAAAGAGCCGTCGGACGCCGTGACCGCTGCCGCGAGCGTCCCCCCGGCGGGAAGGACCTCGGCTCCGGCGATCGGCGCCCCATCGGCGTCGCGGACGATGCCTTGGACGAGCAGCGCCAGGGCGAGCACGGCAGGCGACGCAAGCACCGGATGGGGCTATCCGATCACGTCCTTGAACAGCCGGTAGAGATTCCCGCCGAGGATCTTGTCGGCGTCCTGCGCCTTGTAGCCCCGGCGCTCCAGGCCGGCCCGCACGGTCTCCATGCGGCGCGGATGGTTGAGCTCGGACAGGAAGAAGGGCCACTCGACCCTGGCGCGCGGGCCCAGCGCGGCCAGCTCGTCCTCGAGCTTCCTGCGCTCCTCGTCGGTGTCGGGGATCGTCCGGTGCTCGCGATCGCTGCCTATCGCGACGTGGTCCACGCCGCCCACGCGCACCGCGTGATCCACGTGGTTCAGGTAGTCGTCGAGGGTGTTCCGCTCCCGCGGGCCCAGGAACGGGTTGATCTGGTAGATGCCGATGACCCCGCCCTTGTCTGCCATCGCCCTGATCTGCGCGTCGGTCTTGCCCCGCGGGTGGGGAAAGACGGCCTTGCAGCCCGAGTGCGAGATGAAGACGGGCTGGCGGGAGTGCGCGATGCCGTCGTCGGTCGTCGCCGGGCCGCTGTGCGACAGGTCGATCAGCATGCCCAGGGCGTTCATGCTCTCGACAACCTGGAGCCCGAACTGCGAGAGCCCCGCGTCGGTGCGCTCCATGCAGCCGTCGCCGACCAGGTTGCGAGTGTTGTAGGTGAGCTGGACGCAGCGCAGGCCGAGACCATGGAGCAGCTCGAGCCGGCCGAGGCGGTCCAGGAGCGGCGTCGCGTTCTGCGTGCCGAAGACGAGCGCCAGCCGCCCCGCGCGCCGGGCCTCGTCGACATCGGCCACGCGTGTCGCTTTCGAGAAGCGGTCCCGGTGGCTCTCGATGTGCCGCTCCAGGGCGGCCATCTCCTTCAACACGTCGTCAAAGGCTTCGGGCCCGTGAAGCGCGGGGTTGCCGAGCGTGACATGCACCGCCGTCATCCCGCTGGCGAGGATCTCGTCGATCAGGGACATCGGATAGTGGAGATGGATCTCGCCCAGGCCGTCGATCACCAGCGGCCGCGCGACGGCGGGCGCGGCGGCGCGCAGGGGCCGGGCGACGAGCCCGCTCACGGCTGCACCCAGGAGCACGCGGCGCTTCACGCTACTGCGTCCGGGCACGCTTCAGGATCTCCGGGGCCGCCGCCCCGAAGTACTTGACCACCAGCCGGCTCCAGGTCGGCGTCTTGCGCAGGTTCTCGACGTAGGCGTCGAGCCTGGCGAGCAGCTCGCGGTCGTCCTTGCGCACCGCGTAGGCCAGGCTGCGAGGCGGGCCGAGGAAGAGCCCGAGCTGGATCTCGGGATCCTCGCGCTGCAGCGCGATCGCGCTCTCGACGCCCCAGACCGCCGCCGTGACGCGCCCGGACTTCAGGGCCTCGCCGAAAGACCCCGCGGGCAGGCCGTCGTCCACGTTCGCGGCCGGGACCCTGGCCTCGGCGATCGCTTCCGCCATGCTGGTGCCCTTGATGGTCCCGACCTTCTCGCTGCGCAGCCCTTCGAGGCTGGTGATGGGCTTGCGCGGCTTGCGATTGATCACGACGTTGCGGGTCGGGAAGACCTCGGTCGTGAAGCTCACGACCTTCGTCCGCGACTCCGTGACCGTGAAGCGACCGGCGATCAGGTCGCCCTTGCCTTCGCCGAGGGCGGGCAGCAGGGCGTCCCAGCTTTCGACGGGCGCCAGGTCCAGCTTGACCTTCTGGAGCGCTGCGAAGCCCTGCAGGACCTCGTGGTCGAAGCCGGGCGCCTCCTTCTGGACGGAGAAGAACTCGGGACGCCGGGTGTCCAGCATGACCAGCACGCGGAGGCTGCCGCGCTTCTGGATCTCCGCCCAGTCCGCACGCGCCGGGCCCGCCGCCGAGGCGGCCAGGATCGCCGCACCGAGGATCGCGTGAGACCGCATCGACCAGCCTCCCCCTGCTCGCTACTGCGCTCGGGCCTTCCTGAGGATCTCGGGAGCCGCCTCGCCGAAGTACTTGACCACGAGCCGACTCCACGTCGGCGTCTTGCGGAGGTTGCCGATGTACTCGTTGAGGGCCCTGAGGAGCGCCGCGTCCTCCTTGCGGACGCCGTAGGCGAGCGAGCTCGGCTTCCCCAGGAAGGCGCCGAGCTGGAGGTCCTTGTCCCTCGACTGGGCGACGAGCGCGGCCTCCAGCCCGTCGACGCCGGCGGTGATGCGGCCGCCCTTGAGCGCCTCCGGCAGGCCGCCGCTCGCGACGCCGTCGTCGACGCCCGTGATGCCGGCCGCCTGGAGCTCCTCCAGCATGAACGTGCCCTTGATCGTGCCGACCTTCTCGCCGCGCAGCTCGTCGAGGCTCTTGATGGCCGGGCGCGGCTTGCGGTTCATCACGACGGTGCGGGTCGGGAACACCTCGGCCGTGAACTCGATCTGCCTGCGGCGGCTCTCGGTGTCGGTGAAGCCGCCCGCGACGACGTCGCCCTTCCCCTTCAGCAGCGCCGGGATCAACGCGTCCCAGCCGGCGGCCGGGACCAGCTCCACCTTCAACCGATGGAGCCGCGCGAAGCCTTCGAGCACCTCGATGTCGAAGCCCGGCGGCTGCCCGGCCTTCTGCGAAACGAAGTAGGTCTCCTCGTCGGAGAGCACTGCGAGGGCGCGCAGCGAGCCCCGCTTCTGGATCTCGGGCAGGTCGGCCGACGCGAGAGGCGCGAAGGCCAACGCGAGGGATGCGGTCAGGAGCGGAAGCAGCGCTCTCGCCATTGCCCGGAAGTATAAGCGACGCGCTCCGGCCTCGGCTTCACTCACCTTGCCGTGGAACTGGCCGGCGATCTTGGATTAGGATGCGCCGGATCACGTCACCGCCGAAGCTCGAGGAGGGCCAATGGAGCTTTCCCGCCGCTCGTTCCTGGATGCGTTCGGAGTCCGAGAGGCCGCTTCCCTCTCCGCCGCGTTCGTCGCTGCCCGCGGCCGGGAGGCCGCCGTGGCCGAGGCTGCCGCCGTCGAGGCGGCCGGAGATCCGGCCGAGATACGCATCAGCAGCAACGAGAACCCGCTGGGCCCCGGCCCCGCCGCCATGGAGGCGTTCACGCGGGCCTTCCAGGATGCCGGACGCTATCCGACGAACGCCCGCCCCTCGATGGGCGACCTGCGCGAGGCGATCGCGCGGCGGCTCTCGGTCCGGGCGGAGAACGTCGCCCTGGGCGCCGGCTCCTGGGAGCTGCTGCGCAGCGCGGTCCGCCTGTACACGTCCTCCTCCCGCCACCTCGTCACCGCCTCCCCCTCGTTCGAGAGCCCCGAGCAGATGGCCCAGCAGCTCGGCATCCCCGTGCGGCGGGTGCCCGTCGACAAGGAAGGCCGCCTCGACCTCGAAGGCATGGCCCGGGCCGCGCGCTGGGCGGGCCTCGTCTTCTTCTGCAACCCGAACAACCCCACCGGGGGCGTGCACTCCGCCAGGGCCGTGGCCGAGTTCGTCGGCCGGGTGCGCCGCGAATCGCCCGAGACCGCGATCCTGATCGACGAGGCGTACCACGACTACGTCACGGACCCGGGCTACGCCACGTCGCTCCCGCTCGCCCTCGAGCATCGGGACGTGTTCATCACCCGCACGCTCTCGAAAGCGTACGGCATGGCGGGGCTGCGCGTCGGCTACGCCGTCGGCCAGGCGCGCACGATCGAGGCCTTCAACCGCTGGGCGATCACGTTCAACCAGAACTCCCTCGCCGTCGCGGCCGCCGTCGCCTCGCTGGGCGATCCCGCCCACATCGACGCCGAGCGCGCGCGCAACGCCGAGGTGCGCCGGTTCACCACGGCGTTCTTCCAGGACCGCGGTCTTCGGGTGCTGCCGTCCGAGACGAACTTCGTCCTCGTGGAGATCGGCCGCCCGGCCAAGGACTTCAGGGAGGCCTGCGCGAAGCAGAAGGTCATGGTCGGGCGGGACTTCCCGCCCCTGGAGAAGACCCACGCACGCGTCTCGCTCGGCACCATGGACGAGATGAAGCGGGCGACCCAGGTCTTTGGCGCGGTACTCGGGAAGTGAGGGCGAGCATGCTGCGAGAGGAATCTGCGATGCCGTTCACGCGCCGCGCCTTCGTCAGGACCCTCGGCATCGGCGGGGCGAGCCTCCTCGCCGCGCGCCGCGAGGCCTGGGCCGGGCTCGGCGAAGGGCCCGGGGCCGCAGCCGCTCCCCGGCCGCTGCTGCTCCACAACAACGAGAACCCGCTCGGACCGGGTCAGGCGGCCCTCGACGCGCTGCGGGCCGTCATGGGAGCGGGCGCTCCCGCGGGCCGTTACGTCTTCGGGCGCGTGGACGAGCTGCACGCGGCCATCGCCGAGAGGTTCGGGGCCAGGCCGGAGAACGTCGTCACCGGCTGCGGCTCGACCCAGATCCTGCGCGCAGCCGTCCAGATGCTGACGTCGCCGACGCGGCCCCTCGTCGCGGGCGAGCTGACCTACGAGGAGTGTGCCGGCTACGCCGAGCTGATCGGGACGCCGGTGCGGGCGATCCCCCTCGACGCCGCCCTCAAGCTGGACCTGAACGCCATGGCCGACGCGGCCAAGGGCGCCGGCGTCGTGTTCCTGAACAACCCGAACAACCCCACGGCGAACCTGCACTCGGGCGACGCGGTGGGCGCTTTCGTCGACCGGGTGCTGACGGCGTCGCCCGACACGACCGTCCTGATCGACGAGGCCTACCACGACTACGTGACCGACCCGTCGTACCGATCGCAGGTGCCGGCGGCGCTCAAGAACCCGCGCGTGATCGTGGCCCGGACCTTCTCCAAGGCCCACGGCATGGCCGGCATGCGCGTGGGATACGCCCTCGGCCACCCCGACACCATCGCGAAGCTCGAGGCCTGGGAGAGCGCCAACGCGCTCAACGTCGCCGGCATCGTGGTCGCGATCGCCTCGATCCGGGACCAGGCGCGCCTCGAAGCCGAGCGCGACCGGAACACCAGGGCGCGCCAGTTCACGCTGGACTGGCTCGCCAAGGCCGGCTTCACGGCCACGGCTTCCCAGACGAACTTCGTCTTCGCGAACATCAAGCGGCCGTGCAAGGACTTCCGCGACGCGTGCCGCGCGCAGGGCGTGATCGTGGCGCGCGACTTCCCGCCGTTCGAGAAGAGCCACGTGCGGATCTCGATCGGAACGCTCGAGGAGATGAAGCAGGCCGCGGACGTCTTCGGGAAGATCCTCGGCGTCAAGGCGAAGGCGGCCTGACCTGGATCGACGCGGCTTCCTGCAGAGGGTCGGCGCCGCGGGCGCGGTTTCGACCGCCCTTGGGACGAGGACGGAGGGCCAAGGGGCACCGACGCGGCTGCTGAAACTCGACCTCCACACCCATTACTACCCGGAGGCCTACTTCCAGAAGATCCGGGACACGCCCGGCGAGTTCGGCTTCGACAAGGACCCGACCGGCCGCACCATCATCAAGTACCGCGGCGCGCGGTTCTTCGGGATCCAACCGCCCATGACCGATCCCTTGAAGCGCCTCGCGGACATGGACCGCGTGGGGATCGACGTCGAGGTGGTCTCGCTCTCGACGCCGAACGTCTTCTTCGCCGACGAGCGGGCCCAGCCCGAGGTCGCCCGGATGGTGAACGACGCCTACGCGGAGCTCGTCGCCCGCTACCCCGCGCGCTTCAAGGGCTTCGCCTCGATCCCCATGGACGCGCCCGACGAGGCCTTGAAGGAGCTGGCCCGCGCCCTGGACGTGCTGAAGCTGAACGGCGTGATCCTGCTCAGCAACATCCGCGGGCGGGCGCTGACGGCTCCGCTCTACCGGCCGTTCTTCGAGGAGGCGAACCGCCGGAAGCTCTGCATCCTGCTCCACCCCATGCTGCCGGCAAACCCCGAGGCCTACGGCGAGTACGTGCTGGGGCCGATCGTCGGCTTCCCCGCCGACACCACGCTGGCCGTGGCCCGCATGTGCTACGACGGGCTGCTGAAGGACTTTCCCGACATCCGGTGGATCGTGGCCCACCTCGGCGGCGCCGTGCCCTACCTGATGGAGCGCATGGACAACGGCTACCGCGACTTTGCCGAGTGCAAGGCCAAGATCGACCAGCTGCCCAGCGCCTACCTCAAGCGGCTGTACTACGACACGGTCACCTTCAGCCCCCACGTCCTCAACATGGCCCGCGACCTCGTCGGCACCGACCACCTGGTCATGGGAAGCGACTACCCGCACCTGCTGGGCTCGATCGACCGGGCGGTGTCTTCCATCGAAGCCCTCAACATCCCGGCGGCCGAGAAGGAGCGGATCTTCAGCGGGACGGCGCTCCGGATCCTGAACAACGTCTGACCAGCGCGGTTTCAGGCTCGCAGGACCTGCCGCAAGCGCTCCGCCGCAGCCTCGTCTTGCTTCAGCTCCAGCAGCGGCAGTAGCTCCCATTCGATGAGGGCCACGTCCAGTCGCCCGGTCTGTCGGGCCGCGACGCCGCGTATGTCCGCCCAGTCCTGATCGCGCCCGGCGACGGTCTTCAAGACGAGCAGGTCCTCGGCACAACACGTGACGAGCGACTCGCCCCCCTGGATGAGGAACTCGGATGAGCGTTGCACGACGCGCTCCTCGAAGGGAATGGCGCCGAGCGAGACATCGAGGGAGATCGTGTTGGACGCCTCGATCAACAGCACGCGCCGCTTGAGAGCGAATTCCCGGGCCTCCGGGGTGCGGGGACGGAAGGACTGCAGCAGCGCGTCGACGTAGAGCTCCTCGCCGCCGAACCCGGTCAGCAGCGTGAGATCGGCGTCGACCGTGAGGCGTGGCTCGCCCCACCGCTGCACCGCGATGCCTCCGATGAAGGAGAAGCGCCAGCCGCGCTGGCGACAGAAGCCCTGGAGCTCCAGAGCAGCGGCGTAGACAGGATTCACGGCGGCGCAAGCCGCCGGAACAGATCTTGGAGCTCGACAAGGCCGGACCCTGTCCGGCGCCGCTGCGGCACCTCGTCGGGGCGCACCAGGCAGAGCACCGCCTCACTCAGGAAGAGGGCTCGCGCGTCGCTCAGGCTCCTCAGCTCGCGACGCCGCTGCTCTTCGAGCTCGGGGCCGGCAGCCCTCCAGGCTTCGATCCAGCGCCGTTCGGCGGACACATGATCATTCTACAGGCCGCCCGCCCGCCGAACTGCTACGATCCCCGACCACGGGAGGAACCCCCATGTCGCTCATGGACACGCCGCTTTCCCGCCGCGACGTGGTGCGCCTGCTGGGCGCCACGGCCCCTGCCCTCTGGCTCGCGCGTCCGGCAGTCGCCGAGGCAAGACCGGCTTCCTTGCCGTCGGCCCCGGCCGCGCCGGACGAGCGCTTCTGGAGCTCGGTGCGCGAGCACTTCCCCATGCCCAAGGACCTCGCCGTCATGAACGCGGCGAACCTGTGCCCTTCGTCCCTGCCGGTGCTGGACGCCCTCGACAGGGCCACGCACGAGATGGACCGCCAGCCCTCGCCCGCGTTCCGCGAGGAGATGCACGAGGCCAAGGAGGTCACGCGCCGGCTGCTCGCCGGGTTCCTGAGGGTCTCTCCGGAAGAGATCGTCCTGACGCGGAACACGAGCGAGTCGAACAACCTCGTTTCGAGCGGCCTCGACCTGCGAGCCGGCGACGAGGTCCTGCTCTTCTCGGACAACCATCCGAGCAACGACGACGCCTGGAAGGAGAAGGCTCGGCGCTTCGGCTACGCCGTGAAGGCGGTGCCGGCCGTGAGCCCGCACCCCGGCGCGGAGTACTACGTCGACGCCTTCACGCGAGCCCTGACGGCGCGGACCAGGGTGCTCGCGTTCACGCACCTCACCAGCACTGTGGGCGACCTGTTCCCCGCCCGCGAGCTGTGCCGGATCGCGCGCGAGCGCGGCATCCTGACCCTCGTCGACGGCGCCCAGAGCTTCGGCCTCCTGGACGTGAACCTCCGCGAGATGGACCCCGATTTCTACACCGGCAGCGCCCACAAGTGGCCGTGCGGCCCCAAGGAGGCCGGCGTCCTCTTCATCAATCGACGGTCGCAGGAGCGGATCTGGCCGAGCCTCTACAGCGCCTACCCGGGGGCGACCGGGATCTCGAAGACGTTCGAGAGCTTCGGCCAGCGCGACGAGCCGGCCATCCGCGCCTTCGGCGAGGCGCTCCAGCTCCAGACGCGCGTGGGCCGCGAAGCCATCGAGCGGCGCGGACAGGAGCTCGCCCAGGCGCTGATGGCTGGGCTCAGCGCGCTGGACGGCGTCAAGCTGTGGACGCACGCCGACCCGGCGCGCTCGGCGGCCGTCGTCTCCTTCGATCCCGGCGGCCTGGATCCGGACAAGCTGGCGCTCGCCCTTTACGAGAAGGATCGGATCGTGTGCGCGAAGCGCCCCGGCGCCGATCGGGGCGGGATCCGGCTGTCACCGCATTTCTACAACTCGCACGCCGAGGTCGAGCGGGCGGTCGGGGCCATCAAGCGCTACCTGGCGACGGGCGTCTGACCGGCGCGCGGCCTGCGCGGGGCCGAGCGGCACACGGCCGTCCGGGTAGAGCGCCGTCATGCCCTTGGGATCCACCTCCAGCGCGGCCAGATGCCCCCCGAACGAGGGGAGCATCCCCGCGTCGATCATCACGACGCGGCCGTCGAAGCGCGTACGGATCCGGCCCGTGCCGGTGGGCGTGTGGCCAACCACGATGGCACGCGCCGCGAGCGCCTTCAGGATCTCCTCGACGGCGGGACCGAGGGCCGCTTCGTCCTCCTGCGCGAGCCCACGGTACCAGAGCGGGCCGTCGGGTCGCGTGGAGAGCCTGTCGGCGGGGCCGGGTGCCGTGACCTCGTTCAGCTCGCGGCGCACTGCCTTGTTGATCGCCTGGCAGCCGAGCGGCGCCACGGCCGGGCTGATCCCGCCATGCAGGAACACGACGCCGTCAATCCGCACCATGGTGTCGCGGCCGCGCAGCCAGCGGCCGTAACGGCCCTGCGGCCCGAAGGCCTCGCGCATCTCGAGAAGCCCCAGCGGCGCCTCCGCGTAGAAGCGCTCCTTCAGGCCGGCCTCGTCGAGCGCCTCGCCTGCGTCCATGCTGCGCTTGCGGAGCTGGCCGGCCACGGCCCGGTAGTACTCCTCCCGGAGCTTCTCGGACTCCGGCGTGCGGAAGGCCTCGTACTCGCCGGCGTTCACGTAGCGCCGGTCGCCCTGCATGCGCATCGCCTCGTGGTTGCCGAGCAGGGCGTGGACGCGGCCTCCCGCCTTGGACGCCTCCTTCTCGAGGCGCATCAGCAGCTCGAGGGCCTTGCGGGAATCGGGGCCGCGGTCGAGCACGTCGCCGGTCTGGACGAGGTGGGCGCGCCCTCCCGTCCAGCGCTCCTGGTCGTCAACGAGACCCGACATCCGCAGCACGCCGACGAAGTTCTCGTACGCGCCATGGACGTCGCCGACTGCGACCACCCGTGCCACGCCTCGCACGTCGCAGGCGTCGTCAGCCGCGCCGAGCTGCGTCGGGAGCGACGCGGCCACGGCCAGCCAGGCGGCCCACCTTGCCCGGGAATGCATCAGGGGAGCAGCACCTCCGCCTCGCCCTTCTCGGCGACGAGGCGGGCGGCCAGGGCGAGGATCCGATCCCGCCGCTTGAGCAGCCCCTCGATCTCGACCTTCGTCAGCCACGGGCCGAGCCGCTCCGCCAGCGTCTCGCGATCCAGGGCCTTGAGGCGGTCCAGGGCGAAACGGGAGAAGCGGACGAGCTCCTTCTCGGCGAGCAGCGTGTCATAGGTCCTGAATGCCCGCGAGAAGTCGATCGCGTAGACCTTGAACGAAGGGTCGCTCAGCGTGTTGCTGATGTTCGTGTAGTCGGTGTTGTAGGTGAGCTGATGGATGAGCCTGACGTTGTAGATCTGCCGGTTCCAGGCCTCGGTGTCGGGCGGCCTCACCTTCTTCTTCCTGCGGTCCCACTCCGTCGTGGCCCCTTCCACCCAGAGCTGGACCGAGCCCTTCTCGCTGCCGATCTGGCGCTCGACGGTGGGAGGCACCAGCTCGAACCCCAGGATCTTGTCCAGCTCGTAGGCGGCGATCTCGAACTTGTAGGTGTCGCGGAAGTTGACCTCGAACCCGCCACGGTCGAACTGCGTGACGCCGAACTTGGACTTGTCGATGGTCTTCCAGGCCGCCTTGAGGGTGCGGGTGCCGTCGCTGAGGGTGAGCTGGTAGGGGTTCGTGATCCCCTTTCCGATGGGCTTCTTCTTGACGACGTCCGCGGTCC
Source organism: Vicinamibacteria bacterium (assembly GCA_035691285.1). Taxonomy (GTDB): domain Bacteria; phylum Acidobacteriota; class Vicinamibacteria; order Fen-336; family Fen-336; genus DATFEN01. The sequence goes on from DASSJI010000110.1 coordinate 29,081, forward strand.
TCAGGAACGCCTCCGCCTCCTCGCCTCGGAGGAGAAGGCCGTACGCCGCCGGCGGGGGCGTCGGTTGCGCGGCCGGCGGCGGCGGATCGGGCGCCTGCTGCGCGCGCAGCGTGACCGCCAGCGCCAGGATCCCGGGCCACAGGAGCGGGACGGCGCGGCGGAGGGCGCAGGGGCCAGCGTGCGCGCTCATCATGCCTCCTCTCGGGGAAGGAACTGCAAGCTTACACCCCCGGTCGATCGCGAGGCGTCGACTCGGGAGTTGCGAGGGCGCCGCGCTCGGACAGGAGCGCCGCGAAGAGGAGCTGCAGGAGATCGACGCGTCCCTCGAGCAGGTCGAGCAACTCCTCGCGTCCCAGGCGCAACGCCCGGCCGGGCGCTGTCACGACGGCGCGCCGCGGCGATCTCACGCCCGCGAGGCTCTCGAGCGCCCCGAGGGTGTCGCCGGGCCGGGCCTCGAAGGACTCCTCGTGCGCTCCATCGTTCAGGCGAACGCGACCCTCCACGAGCACGAAGACGGCGGACTCCTCGCCGGCCTCGAAGAGCGTCGTGCCGGCGGCGAGCGGGACCTCGCGGGCGAGCGGCGCGAGCTCGAGGAGCTGCTCCACCGTCGCCCGGGCGAAGAGCGGGCAGGCGCCGAGCCGCCTCACCCTCTCGAGGGGCGTCAGGGTCAAGGACGCTTCCGCCGTGCCCGCGGGGCCGCGGAGGAGCGCGCCGGCGGCGCTCGGGGGAGCCTCGTCCAGCAGCGTGCGGAACAAGCCCTGGGCCAGCTGGATGTTGTCCGCCAGCATGGCGAGGAACGGCTCGGCGTCGAGGACCAGGCACAGCGAGCTGTCGCGGGCCACGACGGTCGCCGCGACGGGCGAGCCGCGCAATGCCTCCAGCAGCGCGAGCGGCGCAGGGGCCTCGCGGACCGTGTCCTGCTGCAGGCCGTCGCCCTCCACCACCCGGCCCTCGAACAGCAGCTGGACCGCCGCCGGCACCGCCCCTTTGCGGCACAACACGCGCCCCGGCTCGAGCCGCACCTGGTGCCCCGCGGCCGCGATCCGCAACAGCTCGTCCACCGGCGCGTTGGCGAGGAGCGGGATGGCCCGCAGGCGGTCCGCCAGCACGACCGCCGGCATCGGACCGGTCCAGATCCTCCGACGGGTCTCGGGAGAGAGCCGCTGCCCCGCGAGGGTCCACGACGCGGCCTCGAAGGCCTGCCAGTCGTGCGCGGGGCGATGCTCCAGGACGTAGGTCAGGTCGTCGGTCAGCTCGCGGCATCCGAGGCGCTCCACCATCAGGATCGCGGCAGCGGAGACGATCGGATCGTCGTCGTGGACGAGCTGGGCAAGGGTCTCCTCGACGTCCCGAACCCGCGTGCGCAGAAGCGCGTTGGCCTGGCGCACCCGTTCCTCGCGGGGCGCCTCGTCGATCAGCGGCAGGAGCCAGCGGCGCAGCGGCCCCGACAGGAGAGAGTCCAGGTACTCCGCGGCCGCGGCCCGGGCCCGCGCGTCGCCGCGCTCGATGCCAGCGCGAGCGGCCAGCACGGCAGTCGGCGGATAGACGAGGCCGAGAAGGCGGTAGATCCTGTCGAGGCCGCGCGCGACCTTCTCGCGCAGCGTCCGAGCGGCCAGGGAGTCGTCGCCGCTCCCCCTCGCGCGCTCCAGGTTGTGCAGCAGGCTCAAGCAGGTCAAGGAGCGGCGCGCCTCGCGCAGGATGAGCTCCTCGAGGCTGCGCGCGTCCACCGCGAGATCCGGACGCTCCCGGCGGAGCCGGCCGGCGGCGGCCGCCGCCTTGTGGCCCAGGAAGCTGTCGGCATCGCCCAGGGCCTGCGCGACCGCGTCCATCGAGGCCTGGCAGGGAATGAGGGCCAGGGTGCCGGGTATGTGGCGCCGAACCCAGGGGTCCTCCGCCGGGTCTGCCAGGAAGTGGGCGAGCACCGCGACGATCGGCTCGCCATAGGCCACCAGAACCTCCCTGGCGTCGGCCTTGAGCGGCCGCCTCCCCAGGAGCGCGACGAGCCCGGCGACGAAGACCGGCTGGCCCGCCCCGACCTGCTCGACGCTGCGGATCGCCTGCCGGGCCACCTCGACCGAGGCATCGCCCATGAGCTGGACCAGCACGTCGGCCAGGCGGCCACCGCGAAGCTGCCCGATTCCGCGCGCCACCTCCAGGCGCGCCGCCGCAGCGGCCTCGCGCAGATCGGCCGCCATGCTCCGCAGGGTCTCCTCCGCGGCGCCGCGGTCGGCCTCGGAGCCGCCCTCGGCGAGGGCCACTGCGGCGGCCACCGCCACACGGGGGTCGCGGTCCGTGAGGTGGGGTCTCAGGATGTCCGCCGCCTCCGCGCGGAGGATCACGTGGAGCGCGTGGACGGCCGCGCCCCGGACCTCCACGCTCTCGTCCTTGAGCATGGCCTCGATCACGGGCAGCAGGCGCCGGGCGGTCGACGGCCGAGCCGATTCGAGAGCGTGCAGCGCCCTGGCGCGCACGCGCGGCGACTCGTGCCGCAGCAGCAGGGGCGTGACGAGGTTGCGCTTGTCCAGCGCCTCGAGCAGCTCGATGGCGTTCAGGACGCGCTCCTCGTCCGGGTCCGCCAGCTCCTCCACGAGGGTCTCCACGGCGGACAGGTCGGCGAACTCGACGCGCACGTCGTCGGCGCGCAAGCGGCGCCGCTCCAGGCTCGCCCGGAACACGTCCAGGTACTCCCGCCGCGCGCGCAGCGCCGCGAACATCCACAGGCCGGTGATCGCGAGGCTCGCATAGCTGACCTGCTGCCACGTGAGCCCGAGGCCCCATGGCTTGATGAGGACCAGGACCATGAGCGCGCCGAGGCCCTTCGCCACGCGGTCCACGGTCACGTCCACGAACGGCTTGGCCCTCTCCTTGAGCCCCGCGGGCAGGGGCAGGAACAGGATCTCGCGGGTCGTCTTGTCGACGGTGTAGCGCATCGCCGAGTCCAGGATCCGCGCCAGGGCCGGCGCCCACAGGGCCGCGTTCAGGAGCATGATCAGGCCCGTGACGCCGAGGCTCGCCGGCAGCACCAGCAGCGCGAAGCCGATCCCCAGGCGGCGGTGGATGCGGCTCGTGAGGAGCACCTGGACCGCGAACCCCACGGCCGAGAGGTAGAACGTGACCTGGGCCAGGAACCCGGTGATGTCGTCCGTCGCTTCACGGCCCTTGAACGCCTCCGCCGCCATGTTGAGCTGCTGCTCGATGATCGCCGCGCCGATGGCCGCGAACCCGATCACGAGGGCGATGAGCTGGAGGTGTCGCGACTCCCGAAGCAGGCGCAGCGCCTCCTTGCCGCCCACGCCCTCGGTCTCCGCGGCCGAGCCGGCCGCCGCCTCGCGCCGCAGGATGGTCGACACCACGGCCGCGCAGACCAAGAGGATCCCCGCGCTCAGCAGGAGCAGGTTCTCGGTCCCCACCTCCTTGACGGCGAGCGTGGTGAGGCCCGCCCCCACGACTCCCCCGAGGCTGGCGCCGCCGCCGATGAAGCCGAACAGTCGCTTCGCCTGGCGCGCGTCGAACACGTCGTTGGCGAGGGTCCAGAACTGGCTGATCAGCAGGATGCCGAGGATCAGGCCCAGGAAGTAGAACGCGACCGACTCCCACACCGTCCCGACCTCGAGCGCCCGGAACGCGACGAGCACGCCCGCGAGGCCTGCCTGCGTGATGGGCAGCGCCCAGCGGCGCGGCAGCCGGCTGAACACCCACCCGTAGAAGTGCATGGCGACGCCGATCAGGGCGCCGGCTGCGAGCTGGACGTAGGGGAGGTTGTCGGCTCCCAGGTCCGCGATGAACTTCGAGCGCGTGGCGGGCTTGACGACGTTGTACGCCGTCATCGCCAGGAAGGAGTAGGCGAACATCCAGAGCGCGGTAGCGCTCTCCCCGTCGCGCACCTGCACGAGCGGGGCCAGCAGGCGGCGCGCGATCCCGCCGTTCATCGGGCTCTCCTGGGCTGCGAAGGGATTGGCGTTGGGGGATCCTACGTGACGTCACGCCGGCGGGCAAAGCGGCGGCCGCGGCGCCATCGGGACCGCGGCCGGCCCGGCGCGCGAATCAGGCTTCGAAGACCCAGCGGCCGCCCACCATCGTCGCGTGCACCGGGATCCGCACGAGCTCGGACGGGTCCGTTCGCAGCGGATCGCCCCCGAGGACGACCAGGTCGGCCAGCTTGCCCGCTTCGATCGAGCCCTTGAGGCGTTCCTCGAAGGACGCGTAGGCGCCATGGAGCGTCCCGACCCGCAGCGCCTCCTCGACCGTGATCCGCTGGCGCGCGCCCCAGACGTTGCCCTTCGAATCCGTGCGCGTGACCTCGGACTGGAGCGCCATCATCGGCTCGAACGGCCCGGGCGGGTAGTCCGAGGCCTGCGTCGCCCTGATGCCCGCGTCCAGGAAGCTGCGCAGCGCGAACATGCGCTCGAGGCGCTCCGCTCCGTACTCCTTCATCTTCTCGCCGTGCCAGTACACGTAGGTGGAGAACGGCGTGGGAATGGCGCCCAGGGCCTTGATGCGCCGCACCAGCTCGTCGGTGATCACCGTGCAATGCTCGAGCCGGAAGCGCGGGTCCCGGCGCGGCTGCTCGCGCTGCAGGCGCTCGAACACGCGCAGAACCATGTCGATCGCCGCGTCCCCGTTGGCGTGGACTCCGACCTGCCAGCCGGCCTCATGGGCCTTCCGCGCCGTCTCGTGGAGGGCCGGCTCGGGCGTGACCAGGATGCCGCGGTCGCTCGGGCGCCCGACGTAAGGCTCCGCGAGCCATGCCGTGCGCTCGGAGATCGAGCCGTCGCACACCAACTTGACGGCCCCGACCCTCACCCATTCGTCTCCGAGGCCGGTCCGCACGCCCGCCGCGAGCATCGCGTCGAGGAAGCCCTCTCGGATGTGACAGTAGACGCGCACGCCGAGCTCATCCGCCTCGCGGGCGTCCTGGTAGGCCGCGAGGTCCGCCGGCGAGCCTCCGGCGTCGGTTGCGGAGGTCAGGCCGGAGCGGCTCATCATCTCGCCGATGAGCTTCACGCCCTGCCGCCGCTCGTCGCGGCTCAGGGCGCCAGGGATGATCGCCTCGATCACGTCCGTGGCGCGCTCCGCCACACGGCCCGTGAGGCGGCCCGATTCGTCCCGATAGAAGCGCCCGCCTTCCGGGTCCGCGGTGGCCTCGCTCACCTTCGCAGCCGCGAGGGCGCGGGAGTTGACGTACGCGGTGTGGCCGCCGCGGTGCTGGACGTAGACGGGGTGTGCCGGCGAGACCGCGTCGAGGTCCGCGCGGGTCAGGAAGCGGGCTTCCGCCGTCTTGGTGTCGTCGTACTTGAAGCCGAGCACCCACTGGCCCGGCGGAGTCTTCGCGGCGCGCGCCCGAAGCGCGTCCACGATCTTGCCGATGGAGTCGAAGGCGCAGTCGACCTGCTTCAGGTGGGCGTAGCCGGCCGAGGCCGGGTGGCTGTGCGCGTCGATGAACCCCGGCACGACCGTGCGCCCGCCCAGGTCGAGCTTCCGAGTGCGTGCCGCGGCGAGGTTCAGGACGTCGGCGTCGTCGCCGACGGCCACGAAGCGCCCGCGGGCGATCGCGACGGCTTGCGCCCGGGGTTGGCCCGGGTCGACGGTAAGGATGTTGCCGTTGTGGAGGACCAGCTCGGCCTCCTGGCGCACGGTCGGCAGGACGGCGAACGCTCCGAGGGAGGACAGGAACGCGCGGCGACGGGTGGGCATGGGGCGAAGACTATACTCCCCACATGCCAGGTCGACCTTCGGGGGGGCTCGTGCGCTCGCTTCCGTGGCTTCCGGCCATCCTGGCCTCCGGCTGCGCCTCTCCCGCGCCGCCCGAGACGCTCCGCCTCGTGGACGTCTTCGAATCCGAGCGCGTCTCCGGCCGCGAGGTCGAGCCGGCCGCGACCCCGCCCCGCTTGGAGTGGCGCTTCGACGGAAGGGCGCCAGCGCGGCTGGAGCCGCTGCTGGCCGCCACGCGCGGCTGGCGCGCGAACGCGGATGTGCAGGGCCTGGCGGTGCGCGAGGGCCGGCTCGAGGGCCGCACCACCAGCGCCAACGGCATCCTCTCGATCGAGCGCCGGACCGGACTCGACGACCCCGACCTGCTGCACGCCATCGAGGTCCGGGCCCGCGTCTCGGCCGGCGCGAACCTCACGGTGCAGACGCGGGCCGGAGCCGTGGACCTGGCGCGGGTCCGCGATCCCTTCGTGGGCGCCCCCCTCACGACCTTCTCGACGCCGATCCTTCCGGGCGAGCGCTTCGAGACGTACACGATCGGCGTCACCACCTCGATCTCGGGAGCGCGCATCCGGTCGGTGCTCGTGCGGCCATCCGACGCCAGGGGCGCAAGCTTCGCGATCGAGTCGGTGCGCCTCGTGTTCCGGAAGGAGCGGCTGGCCGAGCTCCCCGCCGGCGTGAGCTGGCAGGGCCTGAGCGACGTGTACCAGGAGACGATCGTCACGCGCGCGCCACAGACGGCGCGTTTTCCGGTGACGCTGCCGCGCCGCCCGGTCCTGGACCTGTCGCTCGGCACGCCCGACGACGGCCCGCTGACGTTCCGCGTCGCGGCGTCCAGCGAGAACGGGCCCGAGGTGACGTTGCTGGAGCGGACGCTGACGACGCCCCACCGCTGGGAGCGCGAGCGCGTCGCTCTCGGGGGCCTCGCGGGACAGCGCGTGGTGCTCTCGCTCTCGCTGTCGAGCGAGCGGCCGGGAGCGGTCGGCTTCTGGGGCGCGCCCACGCTTCGGCAGCTCAAGCCCCCGTCGTCGCGGCGGGCCCGGGGCGTGATCCTCATCCAGGGCGACACCCTGCGCATCGATCACCTCGACGCCTACGGGTATGCGCGGCCCACGGCTCCCGCCCTCCGGCGCCTCGCCGAACGCGGCGTGATGTTCCGCAACGCGCTGGCCCAGACCGGCTGGACCAAGGCCTCGGCCTCGTCGGTGATGACGTCCCTCTACCCCACGTCCCACGGCGTCCACCGCATCCCGGACCGGCTGCCGGCGTCCGCCAACACCCTCAGCGAGTCCTTCCGCGCGGCGGGCTACGCCACCGTCGGCTTCTCGTCGGTCGCGTTCACCGGACGCTTGACGAACCTCCACCAGGGCTACGACGAGCTGCACGAGGCGGAGTCGCTGCCAGGACGTGGCGGGCCGCACGCGAGCAAGACCGCTCGACCCATCGTCGATCGCTTCCTCGCCTGGCTCGAGATGCATGGGGAGACGCCTTTCTTCGCCTACCTCCACTTCTTCGACCCCCACAGCCCCTACGAGCCCCGGCCACCCTACAACACGACGTGGGCCGACCCGGCGCGCCGCGATGTCCACCTCGAGGAGGAGGAGCGCCTCAAGGCGGTGATCGGCGACCCGTTCCTCGCCGAGCGCGGCATGGCCACCCGCGAGGAGATGCGCAAGGCCGGCATCGATCCCGAGGAGCACCTGCGCCAGCACAAGGACTGGTACGACGGCTCGATCCGCGGAATGGACGACGAGCTCGCCCGCATGCTGGAACGGATGCGCCGTCTGGGAGTCGCCGACCGGACGCTCGTCGCCTTCTTCGCCGACCACGGCGAGGAGTTCCAGGAGCACGGACGCATGTGGCACGGGCAGAGCGTGTACGGCGAGATGATCCGCGTGCCCCTCGTGTTCTCGGGCCCGGGCATCGACGCCCAGCCGCCGCGCGACGAAGTCGTGCAGCTCATCGACGTGATGCCCACGCTCCTCGACGCGAGCGGCCTCGCCGCGCCGGCCGGCATGCAGGGCCTGAGCCTGATGCCGCTCCTGACGAGGGGCAGGAGCGGCGCGTGGACGCCGCGACCTGCCATCGCCGAGAAGAACGCCCTGGCGGACGCGGGCTTTCCGAACGCCGCCGAGTCCGTCGCGATCGTGGACGGCGAGTGGAAGCTCGTGCACAACCTGGTCCGCCCGGCGGACAAGCCCGAGCACGAGCTGTTCGCGTTCCTGAAGGATCCCCTGGACCAGAAGGACCTGGCCCGCGACCATCCGGAAGTCGTCGCGCGCCTCGCGCAGGCCCTCGACGCGTGGAAGCGCGGAGCCCGGCAGGCACGGCTCAAGAACGACGCCGAGCAGACCGAAGGCATGACGAGCGAGCAGCTGGAGAAGCTCCGCAGCCTCGGTTACGTCCAATAGCGCCCAACCTATGGAGGCATCGATGCGTCCAGCAGTTCTCGCCGTCATAGCCGTTGCGGCGCTGCCGCCCGTCGCGGTCGCGGCCGAAACCCACCGCCTGCAGCCGACCGTCGGGCATCCTACTTTCGCGGCGCGGCCGCCGATCCTGACCGTGAAGCCGGGAGATGTCGTCGAAAGCGAGTCGCTCTGGGGCGAGTGGTACGAGAGGGCCGGCGGGAAGTGGCCCGGCGAGGTCGGGCCGATCGCCGTCGAAGGCGCCGAGCCGGGGGACACCCTGGTCGTGGAGATCCTGAAGGTGCGTCCCAACCGCGACACCGCCGTGTCCACCCAGGGCGGGAGCTTCGGCGCGCTCGTCCCCGACGAGGGCACCGCCATGCTCAACGAGGCCTTCCCGAGGGGCCGTTACGTTTGGCGTCTCGACCGCCAGGCCATGACAGGCACGCTGGACCTTCCGGGAAGCGCCACGAAGTCGATCACCGTTCCATTGCGTCCCATGCTGGGCCGCGTCGCCGTGGCGCCGGAGGGCGACGAGGCCTTCGGCGGCCTCTGGCCGGGGCCGTTCGGCGGGAACATGGACACCTCGGACGTACGGGATGGAACGACCGTCTACCTCCCCGTCAACCACGCCGGCGCGCTCTTCTATTTCGGCGACGGTCACGCCCTGCAAGGCGACGGCGAGGTCTGCGGCTCCGGGCTCGAGACGTCGATGGACGTCGCATTCCGGCTGGGCCTCCTGAAGAAGAAGACGATCGCGTGGCCGCGCCTCGAGGACGCCGACCACATCATGGTGGCCGGCAGCGCGCGACCGCTCTCGGACGCCCTACGCATCGCCTTCGTGGAGCTCGTGCAATGGCTGGCCGCGGACTACGGCTTCAGCCGCGCCGATGCCTACCAGGTGGTGTCGCAGCTCGCGGTCGTCCGCGTGGCGAACATGGTGGACCCGCTCTACACCGTCGTCGCCAAGTTCCCGAAGCGCCACCTGCCGCGCGCCGAGACGAGCGCCGGCAGCCCGGTCGACTCGCTCGTCAGCGGTCCTCGAGCCGCGCCACCTTCGCCGCGGCGCTCTGCCGGATCCGCTCCTTGAACTCGGCATCGGGGTTCGGGTCGCCGGCGAGCAGCTCGCCGCACGCGGCCCTTGACCCGGAGGCCGCCGGCGTCGTATCGTCTACCAATATAGGCAGACTATATCATGACCCGATCCACCGAGCTGATGCCGGGCACCCTGGACCTGCTGGTGCTCAAGACGCTGGAGCTGGGGCCGCGCCACGGCATCAGCGTGGCGGAGCGGATCCGCCAGATCACCGCGGGCGCCTTCGACGTGAAGCCCGGATCGCTGTTCCCGGCGCTGCACCGCCTCGAGCAGAACGGCGACATCCGCGGCGAGTGGACCGTCTCGGCCGAGGGCCGCCGGGTCAAGACCTACCGGCTCACGGTCCAGGGTCGCCGCCAGATGGCCGCCGAGGAGCGGGAGTGGGCGCGGGTCGTCGCCGCAATGGCACAGGTGCTGGGGTCGTAGTGCGCGCTGCGGCCCGGCTCGCCAGCCTGTGGCGAGGCCTCTTCCGGCGCGGACGGATGGAAGCCGAGCTGGACGAGGAGCTGGCGGCCAGCTTCGAGGAGCTCGTGGCGCGACTCACCGCCGCCGGGCTGTCCCCCGCAGAGGCGCGGCGCGCGGCGGCGCGGGAGATGGGCAACCCGACCCACCTGAAGCTGGCCGTGCGCGAGGCCTGGGTCGTGAGCCCCTGGGACGCCGCGGCCCAGGACGCGCGCCAGGCGTGGCGCGGCCTCCGGGGCACGCCGGTGCTGACCGGCCTCGCCGTGGCGACCCTGGCGCTCGGCATCGGCGCCACCGCCGCGATCCTCGCCGTGGTGCGGGCGACACTGCTCACGCCGCCTCCCTACCGGGACCCGGAGCGGCTCGTGCTCGTGTGGGCGGATCTCACGGCGGCCGGCCATCCTCGCGTCCCGCTCTCCGGCCCGGAGCTCAGCGACCTGCGCCAGCGGACCACGTCCTTCGAGGGGCTGGCCGGCATCTGGGCGGGGAGCGTCACGCTCGGCGAGCAGGGCGAGCCGGAGTTCGTGCGCATCGGCCTCGTCACGGACGACTTCTTCCCGCTGCTCGGCGTCGACGCCGCCGCCGGGCGGACCTTCGCTCCGACCGACGCGATGGCCGGTCCGCCCACGACCATCCTGCTCAGCTCACAACTGTGGCAGCGGCGGTTCGGGGCGGACCCCGACGTCGTAGGGCGCGCCATCACGGTCGACGGCCGGCCCACCCTGGTGATCGGGGTCCTGCCCGAGCGCTTCCGGCTGGCTCTGCCTCCCGACGCGGGGATTCCGGACACGATCGAGGCCTTCCAGCTGCTCGACCGCCGCATCCCGGAGGCGCCGCGCGGCCAGCGGTTCGTGCGCGTCGTCGGGCGTCGGCGTCCGGGAGTCAGCCTCCACGAGGCCAGCCAGGACGTCGACCGGGTGGCGGCGCAGCTCTCCCGGGAGTTCCCCAGCCCGCACGGATCGGCCTTCGTCACCGTCGAACTCGGGTCCGAGAACACCCGGCGGGTTCGCGGGCCCGTGCTGGCGGTCGCCGCCAGCGTGGGCCTGCTGCTGGCGATCGCCGCCGTGAACGTGCTCGGCGTGCTGGTGGCGCGGGCCGCCGCACGGCGGCGCGAGATCGCGCTGCGCGTCGTGATGGGGGCCGGGCTGCTGCGCACTCTGCGCCTCGCGCTGGCCGAGGGCCTCCTGCTCGCGACCCTCGGCACCATTCTCGGGATCGGTGTCGGCCACGTCGCCCTCACCGCACTCCTCGCGTGGCGTCCCGAGGCGCTGCGGCTCGGCGAGGCAACCCTCGACGCGCGGGTGCTGGCGGTGACTTCGGCGCTGGCGATGCTCTGGGGTCTGCTCTTCGCGCTGGCGCCGTTGCGCGAGCACGCCCGCGCCAATCCCGTCGCGCTGCTCGCCGGAGCGCGGGGCGAAGAGCGCCGCGTGGGCGCCTCCGTGCGCGCGGGCCTCGTGATCGCGCAGGTGGCGCTCACCCTCGTGCTGCTGGTCGCCTCGGGGCTCCTCGCGCGCAGCTTCGCGAGGATCCAGGCCATCGATCCCGGCTTCCGCGCCGCGGGCGTCCTGACCTTCCGCGTCCCGTCGGCGACGCCTCGCCATGCCTCGCCGGAGGCGCGGGAGGAGCTCGCGCACTCCCTCGGCGCCCGCCTGCGCGCCCTGCCGTCGGTGACGAGCGTGGGCGCCGTCAGCCACCTGCCCTACGACAGCATCCCCAACTGGGGAGGCCCGTTCTCGCCCGACCCGGATACGGGCCAGGCGCTGCCGAACGCGGACTATCGCTCGGTCAGCCCCGGCTTCTTCGAGGCGGCGGGGGTGACGCTGCTGGAGGGCAGGGACTTCACCGACGACGACCGCGCAGGATCGGAGCCGGTGGCCGTCGTCGACGATCGACTCGCCGCCCGCGCCTGGCCGGGCCGGTCGGCGCTCGGCCAGCGGCTGCGCGTCGACCCTTTCTCGACGGGCGCCGCCAGCGTCTGGGTCCGGGTCGTGGGCGTCGTCCGCCACGTGAGGCACCGGAGCCTGATCGAGGCGCTCAACGAGCAGGTGTACTTCCCGTTGGGTCAGGCGTTCCGGAACCCCGTCGCGTACCTGGTCCGCTCGAGCGCCGATGCCTCGGCCCTGGCACCGGCGATCCGGGCCGCGGTGCAGGAGGTGGATCCTTCGCTGCCCATCTACGAAGTCCGGCCTCTCTCAGCCTACCTGGAGAGAGCCCGCTCCGTGCAGCGCTTCGCCATGGTGCTGGTCGCCGCCTTCGCGGGCACGGCGCTGGTGCTGGCGGCCATCGGCGTATACGGCGTGGTCGCGTACACCGTCGTGCAGCGGCGAAGGGAGTTCGGGGTGCGGCGGGCGCTGGGCGCGACGCGCGGGCAGATCCGGAACCTGGTGCTCCTCGACGGGGCGAAGCTCACGGGCGCCGGAGCAGCCCTCGGCCTCGCCGGGGCGGGCGTGGCCGCGCGGCTGCTGCGCAGCCAGCTCTGGGGTGTGAGCGCCGCCGACGCGCTGACCTATGCCGCGGTCCTGCCGGTCGTGGCCGCGGCAGCGCTGCTGGCCTGCTGGTGGCCAGCCCGGCGCGCCACTTCCGCCGAGGTCCTCGACGTCCTCCGGGCAGAGTAGGGTTCGCGCACCGTCAGAGGCCGAAGCGGCTCGCGACCGCGCGCACGCTGCAATAGAGGTAGAAGACGAACCCCACCGCCAGCACCACGGTCGAGAGTCGACGGGGCCGGAGCGCGGGCGGGAACTCTCCGTAGAGCGCGACCGTGCCGACGAGCG
>DASSJI010000111.1:0-101173 GCA_035691285.1 Vicinamibacteria bacterium
AGAAGGCCGCCGGCGAGATCTTCTCCCTGCCCCTCTACCCCGAGATGAGCGACGAGCAGGTCCTCGCCGTCGCGCGGGCCCTGCGCGAGACCCTCGGCGCACGGGCGTGACGCCGGTCGCGCCGCTGCCGGCGACCCTCGCCGGGCTCTGCGTCTTCGCGCTACCCGGTCTCGTCCTGCTGGCGCTGCTGCGCCCCCGCGAGCGCGACGCCCTGCGCTTCGACGAAGCGCTCTACCTGGTCGTGGCCTCGAGCGTGGCCTTTTCCGCATGGGTCGCCCTCGCCCTCGCCGAGCTGGGCCGCTTCTCTCTGTCGCGGGCGAGCGCCGTGATCGCCTTGGTGTGCCTGGCCGGCCTCGTCCTCGGCCGCCGCCGGCTCGGCCCGCCCTTGCCGAGGCTGCGCCGCGCTCAAGACCTCGCGCCGGCCCTGGTGGTGCTGAGCCTGGCCTTCGCCCTGCAAGCGCGCCCGACGGAGTACCTGCTAGGCGGCCGCGATCCCGGCACCTACATCGCGGCGATGGGCATGGTGGCGCGCACGGGCGGCATCGCGTACACGGACCCCGGAGTCCTCTCGATCCCTCCCGAGGACGTCGAGCTCTTCTATCGCAACCCGCAGAACCCGGACTATTCCTGGGGCCGATTCTTGGGCTTTCCGCTGGAGAGCCCGCGAACCGGGCGTGTCTTTCCCGAGTTCTTCCACCTGTTCCCCGCATTCGGCGCCTACCTCTTCGCGACCATGGGCGTGAAGGGGGCCCTCGCGACGCCGCCGATCTTCGGGATCCTGGGCACGCTCGGCGCGTTCTTCGCCTTTCGGCGCCTCTTCGGCGAGGCGACGGGCCTCCTCGCGGGCCTGCTGCTCGCCACGAACGTGGTGCAGGTGTGGTTCGGGCGCTATCCGGTGTCCGAGCCGCTGTCGCAGTTCCTGCTCTTCCTCGCCCTCGTCTTGCTGGCGGTGTTCGAGGCCGAGGAGGCGCCGGTGTTCGGAGCGCTGGTCGGGGCGGCCCTGGGCCTGTCCCTGCTCGTGCGCATCGACAGCGTCCTGATCGCGCTGCCCCTCGGCCTCTACCTGCTCGTGCGCCACGCCCACGGCGAGCTGCCCTGGCGCAAGGCGGCGAGCATCCTCGTGCCGTTCGCGCTCCTCGCGGCCCACGCGGGGCTCCACGCCGCCCTGTTCGCGCGCAAGTACCTTGTCAGCATCGCCACCCGGCCCTACTGGAGCCAGCCGGCCTGGGTCTGGGCGCTCGCCGCGGCGTCCGTGCTGGTGGCGTTGTGGGCGGCGGGACGCCACGGCGACGCTCTCGTCGTCTGGCTCGAGGCGAAGGGCGAGCGCCTGCGCCTCGCGGTCATGGCTGGCCTCCTGCTGCTCGCCCTCTACGCGTACTTCCTGAGGCCGCTCCTCTCCGCCTGGGCCGGCGGAGACGGCAACGAGCCCGCGCTGCGCTGGGCCGACGCCTCGTGGCTCGAGGCTCTCGGCTTCCGGCGCCTCGCCGCCCACGACGCCCAGGCCCTCGTCCGTCTCGGCTGGTTCGTCTCGCCGCTGGCCCTCGTCCTCGCCCTCCTGGGCCTGCTGCTCGCCGTCCGCGACTTCAGGCCCCGGCTCCTGTTCGGCCTCGCCTCGTTCCTCGCCTTCGCCGGCTTCTACTTCTACAAGATCCGCGTCTACAACGACTACTTCTTCGCCTTGCGCCGCTTCATGCCCGTCGTCGTTCCCTGGATCTTCGCCCTCGCCGCCTTCCTCCTCGTGCGGCTCGCGGCCCGCGGCGGCCCGCGGCGCCTCCTGGCGGGCGCCCTGGCCCTGGCGCTCCTGGCGGCCCAGGCCACTGGCCTGTCGCCCATCGCCGCCTTCACCGACTGGAAGGGCGCCGTGCGCTTCGTGGAGGACGTGGCGCGACGCTTCCAGAAGGACGACATCGTGGTCTTCGAGCAGGTGCAGAGCATCCACCTGCTGTCCCTGCCTCTCTGGGCGGTCCACGGCGTCAATATCCTCGAGCTCGCTCGCTTCAACCCGGATCCGGAGAGGCTGCGGCACTTGATCGCGGTCTGGCGGGGCCGCTACCGCAACCTCTATTTCGTGCACACCTACCGCACCGACCTGTGCGGCGTGTTCCTGGAGCGCGTCGAGGACAAGGCCTTCGGAAGCTTCGAGTGGGAGCGTGCGTACGGCCGCGTGCCCGAGCGCCCGGAGTTCCGCTCCCTGCACTTCACGATCTCGCGCGTGGTGCCGCCCGAGGAGCTCCAGGTTCCGCCCCTCCGAGAGGTGGACCTCGGCGGCAGCGACGACTTCCAGGTCTCGGGCTTCCATGACAAGGAGGGCGGCGGAGACGAGACGTACCGCTGGACCGGCGCCTGCGCCTCCCTGTACCTGCCAGGCGCGAGGGGAGGCGACACGGTGGCCCTCCGCGTCTCCGCCGGCCAGAGGCCCGCAACGGCGAAGCCGCCCGTGGTGAGCGCCTCGCTGTCAGGTGTCGCCCTGGGCGTGTTCACGCCCGGGCTTGCCTTCGCCGACGCACGCCTGCGGCTGCCCGACCCGCTGCCGTCCGGACCGCCGGTGCTGCGCCTCGACGTGCCGGCCTGGCGCCCCGCCAACGTGCTGTCCGGCTCCTCCGACACGCGCGACCTGGGCGTCATGGTGGACCGCGTCCGCCTCGAGGCACGGCCCGCCGCCCACGCGGCGCCGCGGCTCGCGCGATGAAGATCCTGATGCTGACGTCGTCGTACCCGAAGTACCCGGGGGACGTGACGGCGCCCTTCATCGAGTCGATCGCGAGGGGCGTGGCGGCGCGCGGCCACGCCGTCGACGTCGTGCTGCCCCATCACCCGGAGCTGCGGCGGCCTCCGGGCGAGCCCGTCCGCTTCTTCCCCTATCGCTACGCGCCGGACCGGCTCTCGCTGTGGGGCTACGCCCAGAGCATGGCGGCGGACGTGCGGGTGCGGCGGCGCATGTACCTGCTCCTGCCCTTCGTCACCCTCGCCCTGCGACGGCTCGTGGCCGAGCGCCTCGAGGCGCTGCGCTACGACGCGCTCCACGTCCACTGGGTGGTCCCGAGCGCCGTGCTCGTCGCGGACATGGCGCGGAGCCACGCACTTCCTCTCGTGGTCAGCCTCCATGGCAGCGACGTGTTCGTGGCGGAGCGTCATCGCCCCGCCGGGTGGGCGGCGCGCTCGGCCCTCCACTCTGCCGGCGCGGTCACCGCGTGCAGCCGCGACCTCTACGAGCGCGCCCTGCGCCTCGGCGCGCCGCCGGCGCGCACGCGCACGCTGCCCTACGGCGTCGAAGTCGCGGCCTTCACCAGGGACGCGCTCGACCCCGGGATCCGCGCGCGACTCGGCGGACGCCCGGGCGAGCTCTTGGTGCTCGCCTTCGGAAGGCTCGTGGAGAAGAAAGGCTTCCGCTACCTCATCGAGGCCGCCGCCGCCGTTCAGGGGGTGCGCGTCGCCGTCGCCGGCCAGGGCGACCTCAGGGGCGAGCTCGAGACCCTGGCGCGCGAGCTGCGCTCGCCCGTGGTCTTCGCGGGCCCCCTCGAGCGCGATGCGATGGCGCACGCCGTGCTCGCCGCCGACGTGGTCGTGGTGCCCTCGGTGGTCGACCGCGCTGGCAACGTGGATGGCCTGCCCAACGCGCTGCTCGAGGCGCTGGCCGCCGGCCGCGCGGTCGTGGCGAGCCGCGTGGCCGGCATCCCCGACGTCGTCGCGGACGGCGAGACCGGCCTCCTGACGCCGCCCCGCGACGTGGCGGCGCTGGCGGCGGCGCTCTCCCGGCTCCGCGACGATCCCTCGCTGCGCGACCGCCTGGGCCTCGCGGCGCGCCGTGCCGTCGCCGAATCGCTGTCCTGGGACGCCGCCGCCCGCGCCTTCGAGGATTGTTACAGGCAGGCGATCGCCCATGCCGGCTAGGCGGCGCTGGAGGCCGGTCGTCGGGACCGGCAACCGCGTCTACGACGCCAGGGAGCGGCTGCTCCTCGGCCTCGCCGACCTGCCCGGCCGCCTGCTCCTCGGCTGGCGCGCGCCCTCGGCGCGCCCCATCGATCCTGCGGCCGTACGCGACGCGCTCGTGCTCCGTCTCGACCGCATCGGCGACGTCCTGATGTCGCTGCCGGCGCTCCAGG
Source organism: Vicinamibacteria bacterium (assembly GCA_035691285.1). GTDB lineage: Bacteria > Acidobacteriota > Vicinamibacteria > Fen-336 > Fen-336 > DATFEN01. Next base: position 4,104 of record DASSJI010000111.1, read on the forward strand.
CGCTGCGCGCGGCCCTGCCTGGCGCTCGCATCCGCCTGGCCGTGGGGAAGTGGAGCGCGGAGATCGCGAGAAGTGCGCCGGTGGACGAGGTCCTCGTGTGGAGCGCGCCCTGGGTGGGGCGGCCGAGCGAGGGCGCACAGAGCCTGGGCGAGCTCCTGGCCGCGGCCCGCGCGCTGCGCGCAACGCGCCTCGACCTCGCGATCGACTTGCAGGGGGACGTGCGGTCGTCGCTGCTCCTGTGGCTCAGCGGCGCGCGGGCCCGCGTCGGCTACGCGAACACCGGCGGCGCCTACCTGCTCACCCACGTCGTGCCCCTCGACGAGACCGTCTCCTGGGTGGAGCAGAACCGTCGGGCGGTCGCCGTGGCCGTCGGCGAGCCGCCGGCCACGCCGCGCCTCGACCCGCTCACGGCCGCGGACCGTTCGTTCGCCAAGCACCTGTTCGAGAACCTTCACCTCGAGGAGAGGCGGCCCCTCGTCGGCCTCCATCCGAGCGGGGGGCGGCGCGTGAAGCAGTGGCCGGTCGAGCGCTGGGCCGAGGTGGCGGGGCGACTCCAGGAGGAGCACGCGGCCACGATCCTGGTGACGGGCTCCCAGGCCGATCGCCCGCTCGCGGAAGCGGTGGCGCAGCGGCTCCCCCGAAAGCCGCTCGATCTCAGCGGGCGTCTCGACGTCCGCGAGAGCATGGCGCTCATCGCGGGCCTCGACCTGTTCCTCTCGCCCGACACCGGCCCGATGCACATGGCGTGCGCCGTGGACACGCCCTCGGTCAGCGTGTTCGGCCCGTCGGACCCCGTCCGCTACTTCTCCGGCGGCCACGGACGCGCGGGCTCCCGCCACGTCGTGGTGAGGCCGGATCTCTGGTGCTCGCCCTGCAACCTGATCCGCAGGCCCCCCGCCGAGTGCGCCAGGGACGACGCTCCCGAATGCCTGCGGCTCGTGACCGTGGAGGCCGTCTACACGGAGGCCTCTCGGCTCCTGCGGGCGGCCGCCTCCTAGCCCGCGCGCTTGCGCTTGGCCGGCTTGGCGGCGGGCTCCTCCTCGGCCGCGGGGAGCGCCGCCTCGCCCTTCTTCGCGAGGCTCGCCTTGAGCGCCTCCATCAGGTCGATGATCTGGGCCTTCCTCGGTTCGGGGGCGGCGGTGATCTCCTGGCCCTCCACCTTCTTCTGGATCGCCTCCTTGGTACGCTTCCGGACCTCGTCCTCGTACTGTTCCGGGCGGAACTCCTCGGCGGCGATCTGGTGGACGAGCTGGACCGCGAGCTTCAGCTCCGCGTCTTTGATGTCGGCCTCGCCGACGGGCACCTCGTCCATGGCCCGGACCTCGTCGGCGTAGAGGAGCTGCTGCATGACGAGGCCCTTGCCCATCGGCCGGATCAGCACCAGGTACATCTTGCCGCGCGCCGCCCACTTGGCCAGGGCCGAGCGGCCGGTCTGGCGCATGGCCTCGGCCAGCAGGTGATAGGCCTTGTCGCCGCCCTCGTCGGGCCCCATGTAGTAGGCGCCGTCGAAGTAGATCGGGTCGACCTGCGAGGCGGGCACGAACTCGGTGATCTCGATGGCGCGCTCGGTCTGCTGGGCGAGCTGCTTGAGCTCCTCCTCGCTGAAGGTGACGTACTGCCCCTTGGCGAACTCGTAGCCCTTGACCATCTGGTCACGCGGCACGACCTCGTTGTCGTCCTTCTCGCAGATGTACTGCTGCTTGAGGCGCCCCTTGCACTTGGCGTGGAGCAGGTTGAAGGAGATCGCCGCCTGGGACTCGGCGGCGGTGAACAGCTTCACGGGGATCGAGACCATCCCGAAGCTCAGCGTTCCGGAGGCGAGCGGGCGCGCGGGCATGAAACGAGGATAGCACCAGATTGCAGTAGGCTCAGGCGGGAGGCGCCTTGGCGGGACCCGGAGTCCTCATCTATGGAGCGAACAGCGGGTCGCTCGTGGCGCGGCGCTCGCGCGCGATCGAGCGAGTCTACGCGCCGGTGCGTCCGAGCCGCGCCCTCGCGCTGCGCCTGCTGCGGCCCTTCGCGGGCGCGCTGGCGGCCGCGCCCGTCCAGGCGTTCCTGAAGCGCCGCATCCGAGCCCGCGCGGCAGGGCCCAGCGACGCGGCCCGCGCGGCCGGCTTCGCCCTGTTCTGGGGCGAGGCCGAGGACGGCAACGGGCGGCGCGCGGCGGCGCGCCAGAAGACGCCCTCCAGCCGGGAGGACCTGTGAGGGACGTCTTGATCGTCGGCGCGGGCCCGGCGGGGCTCGCCGCGGGCATCGCGGCGCAGCAGGCGGGCCTCGACTACGAGCTCCTGGAGAAGGGCTGCCTGGTCAACTCGGTGTTCCACTTCCCGCGGGCGATGACGTTCTTCACGACGCCCGAGCTGCTCGAGATCGGCGGCCTGCCCTTCGTGACGCCCTACGAGAAGCCCACGCAGTGGGAGGCGCTGCGCTACTACCGGCGCGTGGCTGATGCGTACGCCCTGAGGATCTCGCTCGGGGTGCGCGTGAGCACCGTCGCGGTGCGGGACGGCCACTTCGCCCTGGAGGCGAGCCGCCGCGACGCGCCGGGCGCGGAGCGGCGCGAGGAGATCCTGGGGAGGAACGTGGTCGTGGCCACGGGCTACTACGACCACCCGAACCGGCTCGGCGTCCCTGGCGAGGAGCTTCCCCACGTCTCCCACTACTACGACGAGCCCCACGCCTACTACCGGAAGGACGTCGTGGTCGTGGGGGGCAAGAACTCGGCGGCGATCGCGGCCCTCGAGATCCACCGGGCGGGTGGGCGCGTGACGCTCGTGCACCGCCGCGCCGCCCTCGCCGAGTCGATCAAGTACTGGATCCGCCCCGACATCGAGAACCGCATCAAGGAGGGCTCCATCGCGGCGCGCTTCGAGACGCGGCTCCGGGCGATCTCTCCGCGCGGCGTCACCGTGGAGGGGCCGGGCGGGTGCGCCGAGCTGCCCGCCGACGCGGTCTTCCTGATGACGGGCTATCACCCCGACACGACGCTCCTGGAGCAGGCCGGCGTCCGCGTCGATCCCGGGAGCCTCCGGCCTTCCCACGTTCCCGAGACGCTGGAGACCAACGTGCCGGGGCTGTTCGTGGCCGGGTCCACGGCCGCCGGCCGCGAGACGAGCAAGATCTTCATCGAAACCGGGCGCTTCCACGGCGAGGCCATCGTCCGGCGCATCCTGGCGGCCAGGCGCGGGCCGGCGTGAAGGGCGGCAAGCTCGAGCGCTACCGGCGCAAGCGCTCGGCCGACCGGACGCCGGAGCCGTTCTCGCCCGCCCCCGAAACGCCTGCCGCCGAGGCGGCCGCCGCCGGCGCGCCTGCCTGGAAGCGGCCGCGCCTCTTCTGCGTCCAGAAACACCACGCGCGGCGCCTGCACTACGACTTCCGCCTCGAGCTGGGCGGGGTGCTGCGCTCCTGGGCAGTGCCCCGGGGGCTCACCGCCGATCCCCGGGAGAAGCGCCTGGCGGTGGAGGTCGAGGACCACCCGGTGGAGTACGCCGACTTCGAGGGCGTCATCCCCGAGGGCAACTACGGCGCGGGGGCGGTCATCGTATGGGACCGCGGCGTCTGGATCCCGAACGAGGATCCCGAGGCGACGCTGCCCCAGGGCAAGCTGAGCTTCGAGCTGCGCGGCCACAAGCTGCGCGGCGTGTTCCACCTGTTCCGCACCAAGAAGCAGCAGCAGTCGAACCAGAACGAATGGCTGCTCATCAAGAAGCCAGACGAGTGGGCGGGCGCCGAGGGCGAGCGCGCGCTCACGCCCGAGTCCATCTATTCCGGGCTGACCCTGGAGGAGCTGGAAGCCGGCACACAGAGGGCGGGACACGTCCGCGAGGAGCTGGAGCGGCTCCAGGCTCCCAGGCGCCCGGTGGCGGCCGACAAGGTCGAGCTGATGCTGGCCGAGCAGCGGGACGCCCCCTTCACGGCCCCGGGCTGGCTGTTCGAGCTCAAGTACGACGGCTACCGGCTGCTCGCCGAGAAGGACGGCGACGCCGCGCGGCTCCTGTTCCGGCGCGGCTCGGAGGCCACGGCCGTCTTCCCCGAGATCGCGCGCGCCGTCTCGGGCCTGCCCTTCGCGCGCTTCGTCCTCGACGGTGAGGTGGTCGTGCTCGACGGCGACGCGCGGCCCCGCTTCCAGCTCCTGCAGCAGCGCGCGCTGCTCCAGCGCTCGGCCGACATCGCGCGTGCCTCCGGGGAGCTGCCGGCCACGCTCTACGTCTTCGACCTGGTCGGCTTCGAGGACTTCGACCTGCGCCCGCTGCCCCTCGTCGAGCGCAAGCGCCTGCTGCGCGGGATCCTGCCGCGGCGCGGCCCGCTCCGCTACGCCGATCACGTCGCGGAGCAGGGCGAGGCCTTCTACGGCGAGGTGGCCCGCCTGCGCCTCGAGGGCCTCCTCGCCAAGCGTGCCGATTCGAGCTACCGGGGCGGGCGCTCTCCCCACTGGCTCAAGGTCCGCGTCGACCGCTCCGACGACTTCGTCGTGGTGGGCATGAGCCCGCCCGAGGGGTTGCGGACCGGCTTCGGCGCGCTCCACGTCGCGACCCACGTGGACGGCGCGCTCGTGTACGCCGGCCGCGTGGGGAGCGGCTTCGACGAGAAGGAGCTGCGCGAGTCGGCCGCGCGCCTCCTGGCCTTCCGGCGCGCGACGCCGGCCTGCGCCGGCCCCGTGCCCAAGGGGAGCGAGCAGCTCTGGGTCGAGCCGCGCGAGGTCGTCGAAGTCCGCTACAAGGAATGGACCGGGGACCACCTCCTGCGCCAGCCCGTGTTCCTGCGCTTCCGCGACGACAAGCGGCCCGAAGAGTGCGTGCGCGAGGAGCCCGCGAAGGCCGAGGCGACGCCGCCCGCGAGCTCGCCCGCGCCCGAGCGGCGCGTCCCCTTCAGCAACCTCGACAAGGTGTTCTGGCCGGAGGAGGGCTACACGAAGGGCGACCTCATCGAGTTCTACCGCGCGGTCGCCCCCTGGCTGCTGCCGTTCCTCAAGGACCGCCCGCTCGTCCTCACCCGCTACCCCGACGGCATCGGAGGCAAGAACTTCTTCCAGAAAGACGCGCCGGGGTTCGTGCCGGAGTGGATCCGCACCGAGCGCATGTGGAGCGAGAACGCCCAGCGCGAGATCGACTACTTCGTCTGCGACGACCTCGAGACGCTCCTCTACCTCGCCAACCTCGGCACCATCCCGCTCCACATCTGGTCGAGCCGGGTGCGCACGCTCCAGAACCCCGACTGGACCATCCTCGACTTCGACCCGAAGGGCGCGCCCTTCGAGCACGTCGTGCGTCTCGCGCGCGAGGCCAGGGCGCTGTGCGACGCGATGGAGCTGCCGTCGTTCCCGAAGACGAGCGGGGCCACCGGTCTCCACGTCCTGATCCCGCTGGGTCGCCAGCTCACCTACGAGCAGTCCCGGTCGCTGGCCGAGCTGCTCGCCCGCGTGATCACGGCGCGCCATCCGGACATCGCCACCGTGGCGCGCAACCCGGCCTCGCGCGGCGGCAAGGTCTACGTGGACTTCCTCCAGAACGGCCACGGCCGGCTGCTGGTCGCGCCCTACTCGGTGCGGCCCCGGCCCGGAGCGACGGTGTCGACGCCCCTCGCGTGGAGCGAGGTTTCGAAGGCCCTCGACCCCGCGCGCTTCACGATCCGGACGCTGCCGCCCCGCCTGGAGAAGAAGGGCGACCTGCTCGCGGGCCTGCTCGCGAAGGCCCCGGACCTCGGGCGCGCGCTCGCCCGGCTCGCCGCCCTCGTGCCCGAGTGAGGCGTCCGGCGGCGGGGAGCGACACGCTCAACCCCCGCCGCGACCGGCGTCAACGGCTTTCTTGAACTCGGCGGCGAGCGCCGGCCCGCGCCCCGCGTCCTCGTGCTTGAAGAAGACGAAGGCCTCGTCCCACGGCTGCGCCAGCACTTGCTCGGCCCAGCGGGCGAGCTCGGCTGCGCCGTAGTCGGCGCGGCGCAGGCGCAGGTAGCCGAAGGAGCCGGTGGCGACCAGGGGCGGCGTCTCGCCCTCGTCGGTGTCCGCCAGGCACAGCGCGGCCCCTCGCTCGGCGAGCGCGGCCCTGACCTCGTCGTCCTGCCAGCTCTCGTGCCGGAACTCGAACGCGGCCGGCGTCCCCTCGGGCAGGAACGTCAGGAACTCGCGCAGGCGCGCCGCGTCCTTGCGGAGGTGCGGCGGCGTCTGGAAGAGGAAGGGGCCGCGCTTTCCCGTGAGCGCCGCCGCCGCCTCGAGCAGGTACTTCACGTCCTCCGCCGCAGATGCCGCGAGGCGCTTGACGTGGGTGATGCGCTGGGGCGCCTTGAGCACGAACACGAAGCCGTCGGGCACCTGGTCCCGCCAGGCCTCGAGCAACGCTGCCCTGGGCATGCGGTAGAACGTGTTGTTGATCTCGACGGCGTCGAGACGCGTCGCGTAGTACGCGAGGCGCGCGCCCGCCTTCGTGCCCGCGGGATAGAAGGGGCCGGTCCACGCGTCGTAGCTGAAGCCGCTCGTGCCGACGCGCACCCGCACGCCGCATTCTAGTGCGGCAGGCGGCGGGGTTTATCATCACTCGCCCGATGACGCTTCTGGTGTGCGCCGGCCGGGAGGCCGCCGAGGCCGTCCTGCCCGGTGCGCGGATCCTCGCCTGGGACGAGGCCGCCGCGCAGGCCCTGGCGTCGGCCCGCGTCCCTTGCGACACCCTCGCGAGCCTCCTCGGCTCCGAAGCGTGCGCCGAGGCCTTCGCCGCCGCGATCCCCTGGACGAAGGCGTTCGGCCGGCGCCCGCTGCTCGAGGGCCGCAGTCTCCTCCAGCTCCTCTCGTGGAAGGGCGTCCCGCTCTTCTACTTCGCCGAGCTCTACCTCCACCACTCGACCGCGTCGCCTGGCTTCGTGCGCGCGATCGAGCTGTTCCACCGCGTGCTCGAGAAGGTGGCGCCCGCCGAGGTCGAGGCCGCCGGCCTGTCTCCGGAGGAGACCCTGCTCCTGCAGCGCACCTGCACGGCCCGCGGCGTGCTCTTCCACGGGGTCGCGACGGCACCAAGCCGCAGGAGCGTGCTGCGCGTCTCCCTCGAGAGCCGCTGGAACAACCTCAAGACGGCCCTCTCGGCCGTGAAGGCGGCCCTCGCGAAGCGCCCGGCGCTGCCGCCCGCGGACGGCCGCACGACCGTGCTGTTCCTGAGTCATGCCGCGTTCTGGAAGAGCCGGCGTGAGGCCGCAACCGGCGACGAGCAGGAGTACGAGCACTACTTCGACACGCTCCTCCCCGCCGTGGCCGCGCAGGCGCGCCTGCGGCCCCTGGTCCTCGCCGTGGGACCGCGCGCCGCCTTCCGACGCCGCGGGGTGCGGGACCGCACGCTGGAATGGCTGCGGCTCCCTCCCGAGGCGGGCCCCTACGTCCACGTGAATCGGTTCACGTCCTGGCGCGTGTCCTCCGAAGTGCGTCGCGCCACGCGTCAGGTGCGCACTCTCTGGCGGAGCCTGCGCCGCAGCCCGGCCGCCCACGAGGCGTTCTCCCATCGCGGCGTCGCGTTCCTCGACCTGGCCCAGCGCGACCTCGCCGCGACGCTCCTGCTCCAGCTTCCCTGGGCCGTGCGCAGCTACGAGGAGATGAGCGCGGCCCTCGAGGCCACGCGACCGGGACTCGTCCTGCTCTACGCCGAGTCGAGCGGCTGGGGCCGCGCCGCGGTCGCGGCCTGCCGCGCCCAGGGCGTCCCGACCCTGGCGCTGCAGCACGGGATCCTGTACCCGGGCTACTACTCGTACCTGCACGGCAAAGACGAAACGGACTGCCCGCGTCCCGACCGCACCGCCGTCTTCGGCGAGGCCGCGAAGCGCTTCCTGGTCGAGCAGGGAGGTTATGCGCCGGAGTCGCTGATCGTGACGGGCAGCCCGAAGTTCGACGCGCTGCTGGCCCTGGCCCGTGGTTTCGACCGCGAGGCGCTGCGGCGCGGGCTGGGCGTCGCCCCTGGCGAGAAGCTCCTGCTGGTGGCCAGCCGCTTCCGGGCCATCCGCGAGACGCACCAGTCGATCGGCAGCGCGTTCCCGGCGCTGGTCGCGGCGGCCGCCGCCCTTCCCGGCGTGCATCTGCTGGTGAAGCCGCACCCGGCCGAGAGCGGCGACCCCTACGAGCGGGCGATCCGAGCCGCCGGAGCGACCCGCGCGCGCGTGCTGAGCCCTCGGACGGACCTCCTGGAGCTGCTCGCGGCCATGGACGCCCTGGTCACGGTCGAGTCGCTCTCGGCGGTCGAAGCCCTCGTGGTGGGCCGACCCGTGCTCGTCCTGAACCTGCCGACGAACCTCGACGAGATGGTCGAGCAGGGCATGGCCCTGGGGGTCGCCAGGGGCGTCGACCCGACGGACACGCTGCGGCGGCTCCTCTACGACCAGGCCACCGCCCGCAGCCTCGCCGAGGCCCGGGAGCGCTACCTCGGAGACGTGGCCCACGGCGTCGACGGCCAGGCGACTGCACGCATCCTCGAGCTGGTATCGAAGGGGATCGTCTGAGCCGCCTTTCCCCCGGAGCATGTTAGCTTTAAGGGTCCATGCGGCCGGCCAGTTTCACGATCGGGAACCGCCCGATCGGCGAGGGGGCACCCTGCTTCGTCCTCGCCGAAGTGGCCTCCGCACACGAGGGCTCCGCCGACAAGGCGCTGCGCATGATCGAGGCCGCCTTCAAGATGGGGGCCGACGGGATCAAGTTCCAGCTCTTCAGGAGCGAGCTCCTGGTCGTGCGCCGGCATCCCGGGCGCAAGGACTTCGACCAGATCGAGCTGCACGCCAAGGACTGGCGGCGGATCCTGAGGGACGCTCGGGCCTCGGGGCTCGCCGTGCTCGCCGAGGCGTTCGACCGTCCGTCGCTCGACCTCGCCGCCGAGGGGGGCGCCGACGCGTTCAAGGTCCACACCACCGACATGGAGAACCCGGACTTCATCCGCGCCGTGGGCGGGCTGGCCAGGCCGGTCCTGTTCGCCACCGGCGGCGTGCCCGAGGAGGCGGTCGCCCAGGCGATGGACCTGGCCGGGGCCGTGCCTGTCGCGTTGCTCCACGGCTTCCAGACCTTCCCCACCCCGATCGAGGAGGTCCGCTATCGCGAGCTGCTCCAGTGGAAGGAGCGCTACCACGTCCCGGTCGGCTTCCTCGACCATACCGACGGCGGCAGCGCGTTCGCCCTGGTTGCGCCGGCCCTGGCGGTGGCCTTCGGCGCCGACCTGGTCGAGAAGCACTTCACGCTGGACCGCAGCGAGAAGGGCTACGACTACCAGTCCTCCCTGAACCCCGAGGACTTCTATCGCATGGTGGAGCTCCTGCGCCAGGCCGAGCGGGCCCGGGGAGACGGCGTTCCCGGAGAGAGCGAGGGAGCGCGGCGCTACCACCGCATGATGGCCCGCTCGATCGTGGCCGCCGCGCTCATCCCGCGCGGCGCGGTGCTCGAGGCGGACATGCTGGCCTTCAAGCGCACCGACACGCGCTTCGAGCCCGGCCTCGCGCCCCGCGAGGCGCACCGCGTGATCGGCCGCCGGGCGGCTCGGCCGATCCAGGCCGACGAGACGATCCGCGACGAGATGCTGGAATGATCCGGAGCGAGCCCCGCGTGGTGGCGATCGTGTCGGCGCGCATGGCGTCCGTCCGCTTCCCCGGCAAGGCCCTCGTGCCCCTGGCGGGCCGGCCGCTCATCGAAGTGCTGCTCGAGCGGATCGCGAGCTCGCCGGAGCTGGACAGCGTCGCCCTGGCGACCTCGACGAGTCCGGACAACCGGCCGCTCGTGGACATCGCCCGCAAGCTGGGCATCCCCGCCTTCCAGGGCGACGAGGAGGACGTGCTGCGCCGCTACGTGGACTGCGCGCGCAGCATGAACGCCGACCACGTGGTGCGCGTCACCGGGGACAACCCGCTCACCGACCTCGAGACCCTCGAGAAGCTCGTGACGCTGCACCTGGAGAGCGGCGCCGACTACACCTACGTCCCGGGCGACGCGCTCTACATGGGCATCCTTTCCGAGGTGGTCGCCCGGACCGCCCTCGAGGCGAGCTGGGACCGGGGCGAGGCACGCCACCGCTCCGAGCTCGTCACGCTCTACATCAAGGAGCATCCGCAGGAGTTCAAGATCCGGACCGTGGAGCTGCCTGGAGGCCTGCGGCGCCCGCACTACCGCCTCACCGTCGACGAGAAGGAGGACGTGGAGCTGATGCAGCGGCTCTTCGAGCGGCTCCACCTCCCGGGCAGGATCGTGACGACCCGCGAGGCCATCGAGCTTCTCGACGAGGAGCCCGAGCTCGCGAAGCTCAACGCGCACCTCGTCCACAAGGCCCACAACGTGCGCTCGGTCGCTCTGGACGCGGCGATCGCGAGCGGAGAACGGAAGTCCGCGGACGCGCGGAGACGCAGGGGATGAAGGCCGCCTTCGAGATCGCGGGGCGCCGGGTGGGCCACGGGCAGCCCTGCTACGTGATCGCCGAGGCCGGGGTCAACCACAACTGCGACGTCCAGCTGGGCTACAAGCTCGTCGAGACCGCGGCGGCCGCCGGCGCCGACGCGATCAAGTTCCAGAGCTACACGGCCTCGAAGATCGCGACCCGGGTCGCGCCGCGCTACTGGTTCGAGCCTCAGGATCCCCAGGGCACCCAGTGGGACACCTTCGCGAAGCTCGACAAGCTCAGCGACCGGGACTTCAAGGCGCTGCTCGGCCACGCGCGGCAGGTGGGCATCACGGCCTTCTCCACGCCCTTCGACGACGAAGCCGTGGACTTCCTGAAGGCTCTCGACGTGCCGGCCTTCAAGATCGCCTCGGCCGACCTCACCTGCCATCCGCTCCTCGACAGGGCGGCCCGCGTCGGCAAGCCGATGATCCTCTCGACGGGCACGGCGACGCTGGCCGAGGTGGAGGAGGCCCTCGAGGTCTGCCGCCGCGCCGGCAACGAGGAGGTCGTGCTGCTCCACTGCACGCTCAAGTACCCGTGTCCGCCCGAGGGCATCAACCTCCGCATGATGGAGCACCTGATGCGCGCCTTCCCCGAGGTGCCGGTGGGCCTCTCGGACCATTCCCTCGGGATCAGCGTGCCCCAGGCCGCGGTCGCGCTGGGCGCGTGCGTGATCGAGAAGCACTACACCATCGACAAGACCCTGCCCGGCTCGCCGGACCATCACCTCTCGGTGGACCCGCCCGAGATGAAGGCCATGCTCGCGGGCATCCGCACCGTGGAGAAGGCCCTCGGCAAGGCCCGCAAGGACGTCGAGCCGCTGGAGCGCGACGCCTGGCAGTACGCCCGGCGCAGCGTGACGTCGGCGATCGCGATTCCGAGGGGAGCCGCGATCACCCGCGCCATGCTGACGTACAAGCGCCCCGGGACCGGGATCAGCCCGCGCCACCTCGACATGGTCGTGGGCCGCATCGCCAGGGTCGACATTCCCGAGGACACCACGATCACCTGGGAGATGGTGTGAAGGACGGCAAGCGCGTGATCGCCGTGCTTCCCGCCCGGGGCGGCAGCGACCGCGTGCCGTACCTCAACGTGAAGCGGCTCGGGGACCGGCCGCTCCTCGCCTGGACGATCGAGGCGGCCCAGCTCTCGGGCGTCGTCGACCGGCTCGTCGTCTCCACCGACGACCCGGCGGTGGCCGAGACGGCCCGGGCCCACGGCGCCGAGGCGCCCTTCCTGCGGCCGGCCGAGCTGGCCGGCGACATCCCGAGCCTCAAGCCCGTCGTGGTCCACGCCGTGCGCGAGGTCGAGGCGCAGGGGGACCGCTTCGACGTGGTGCTCGTGCTCCAGGCCACCTCGCCCTTCCGGGGCGCTCCCGAGATCCGCGCCGCCGTGGAGCGGCTGCTCGCGGGCGGCTTCACCACGGTGCTGTCGGTCACCGAGGAACGCGAGCTGGCCTGGCGCGCCGAGGGCGCGGCCCTCGTGCCCCTCTTCGATCGCCCCGGCCGGAGGGACCAGCAGGCGCCGGTCTACAAGGAGAACGGCGCGGTGGTGGCGCTGCGCCGCGCGGTGCTCGACGACGAGTCGCGCTTCGGGAGCAGGGTCGGCTTCCTGCCCCTCGACAAGCGCGCCGCGTTCACCGTGCGCGACCTCGAGGACTTCTGGATGGCCGAGCGCCTGCTCCGGGAGCCGCGGGTCCTGTTCCGCGTCGACGGCTCGGTGAGCATGGGCATGGGCCACGTCTACCGGTCGCTGGCCATCGCCGACGCGCTCCGCGACACCTCCCGGGCAGCGATCGCGTTCCTGATGACCGCCCAGCACGTCGAGGGGCTCAAGACCGTGGCCGGCTACGGCTACCCGGTCCGCCTGGCCGGGGAGAGCTCCCTCGATACCTACCTGGAGCTCGTCCGGGACTACTCTCCGGACATCCTGATCAACGACCTGCCCAGCGTGGACCGGTCATACCTCGCCGCCCTCGCGCACATCGGCGCCACCACCGTCAACCTCGTGGACACCCTCGACGACCTGGAGAAGACCGAGGCCTACGCCCAGCTCATCGTGTCGGTGATGAACGAGGAGCGGGAGACTCCCGAGAACTTCTACGGGGGTCCGGGCTACGCCATCCTGCGCCGGCACTTCCGCGACACCGGCGAGAAGCAGGTGCGGGAGCGCCCGCGCATGGTGCTGCTCACGTTCGGCGGGAGCGATCCCCAGGGCCTGACGCTCAAGGCGGCGCGGGCCCTGGAGACGCTGCCCGGCGGGATCGAGCTCGTGGCCGTGGCCGGGCCGGCCTTCTCGTACCAGCGGGAGTTCGAGGCGCTCCAGGGCGTCCTGAAGCGCAAGGTGACGCTCATGCGCCAGGTCGAAGGCCACATCGCCGACCTGATGTTCGAGGCGGACCTGGTGCTGTGCTCGGGCGGCATGACGGTCTACGAGATCGCGGCCCTGGGCACGCCGGGCCTGGTGCTGGCCCAGAACACCCGCGAGGAGGCCCGCATGCGCGCCTTCGCCCGCCGCGGCAGCGTGGAGTTCCTCGGCCTCGGCAGCGACATCGGCGAGGAGGAGATCGCGAGGCGCGTCCGGGAGCTGCTCGGGGACGTGGCGAGGCGGCGGGAGATGAGCCGGCGCGGCCGCAGCCTCGTGGACGGGCTCGGGGCGCTGCGCACCGCGGAGCTCGTGCTCGAGAGCGCGCGGGCCAAGGACAGCGAGGCGAGGGCAAGGTGAAGGCACTCATCACGGGCGGCGCGGGTTTCGTCGGGAGCCACCTGGCCGAGGCGCTGCTCGAAAGGGGCGACGAGGTCATCGTCCTCGACAACCTTTCGACGGGCTCGATCGACAACATCGTGCCCCTGAAGGCCAACCCCCGCTTCCGCTATGCGATCGACTCGGTGACCAACGAGCCGCTCACCGCGGAGCTCATCGACCAGGCCGACGTCGTGTTCCACCTGGCCGCGGCGGTGGGCGTGAAGCTGATCGTCGAGAGCCCCGTGAACACCATCGAGACCAACGTCCACGGCACCGAGACCGTCCTGAAGATGGCCAACAAGAAGAAGAAGAAGGTGATCGTGGCGTCCACCTCGGAGGTCTACGGCAAGAGCAACGCCGTCCCCTTCCGCGAGGACGCGGACCTGGTGCTGGGCGCGACCACCAAGGGGCGCTGGAGCTACGCGTGCAGCAAGGCCATCGACGAGTTCCTGGCCCTCGCGTACTTCAAGGAGAAGCGGCTGCCCGTGGTGATCGTGCGGCTCTTCAACACCGTGGGCCCGCGCCAGACCGGGCGCTACGGCATGGTCGTCCCCAACTTCGTCAAGCAGGCCCTGCTCTCCCACCCCATCACCGTGTTCGGCGACGGCTCCCAGAGCCGCTGCTTCACCTACGTCACCGACGTGGTGGGCGCGCTGGTGAAGCTCGCGGAGCACCCCGGGGCCGTGGGCGACGTCTTCAACATCGGCAACGACAGCGAGGAGGTCACGATCCTCGACCTGGCGAAGCGCGTGAAGGAGCGCACCCGCTCCCGGAGCGAGATCGCGATGGTGCCCTACGAGAAGGCGTACGAGGAGGGGTTCGAGGACATGCCGCGCCGCGTGCCCGACCTCGGCAAGGTGCGTCAGCTCATCGGCTACGAGCCCAGGGTCCACCTCGACGAAACCCTGGACAAGGTCGCCGCCTTCTTCACCTCGGACAAGGGCAGGACGTGACCGGGGCCCCGGGCCCCTCCCTGCTCCCCCACCTCAGGAAGCTCCTGTCCCACGCCGCCCTGTACGGGGCGGCCGACGTCTTCACGAACGTCGTCAACTTCCTCCTCGTCCCGCTCTACACCGCCTTCCTCACCCCGAGCGACTACGGCGACCTGGCGCTCCTGCTGCTGTTCTCCACGCTGGCCAAGATCCTGTTCCGGATGGGATTGGACTCCGCCTTCTTCCGCGTCCATTACGACCTGAAGGGCGAATCCGAGCAACGCGTCCTGGCGGGCACTGCCTTCCTCTTCTCCGCGCTCGTGGGCGCCGTCCTCTTCGGCATGGTGGCGCTGTTCTCGCCGCTGCTGGGCCGGCTCCTCCTGGGACAACCGGGCGCCTCGCGTCTCGTCGTGCTCGCGGCGGCGGACGTGTTCCTGGGCCTGTTCGCGTTCGTGCCGTTGACGCTGCTCCGCATCCAGGACCGCGCGGGCCTCTTCGCGACGCTCGCGGCAGTGCGCCATCTGGCCAACACGCTCCTCAAGATCGCGCTGGTGGTGAAGGGCTGGGGCGTGCTGGGCGTGCTGGTGAGCGACGTGGCCGCCACCGCGCTCCTCTCGGCGCTCGTCGCGCCTCGCCTCCTCCGCCACGCGGCCTTCGCACCCTCACGGCAGCTGCTCCGGGAGCTGCTGCGCTTCGGCCTGCCCAAGGTGCCCCATGGCCTGCTGCTCCAAGTGCAGAACCTCGCCGACCGCAAGATTCTCGACCTGTTCGTCTCCCGCGCCGAGGTGGGCCTCTACCAGGTCGGCTACACCTTCGGCATGGGCGTGAAGTTCCCCATCTCGGCCTTCGAGCCGGCCTGGCAGCCGTTCGTCTATTCCCAGCTCAAGAGCCAGGACGCCCCGCGCACGCTGGCCCGGGTGGCGACCTTTGCGTGGGCGGGCTTCCTCTTCTGCGGCGTCGCCCTCGCGGCGGTCTCGGGGGAGCTGATCGTGCTGATGACCCCGAAGAGCCCGGCCTTCCGCGCCGCGGCTCCCGTGATCCCGGTCGTGGTGCTGGCCTACCTGCTCCAGGGCGGATTCCTGCTCACGACGATCGGCATCGGAATCGCCAAGAAGGCGCGCTACTATCCGCTCGTCACGCTGGTGGCGGCCGCGACCAACGTCGCGGCCAACCTGCTCCTCGTGCCGCGCTTCGGCATCCTGGGCGCCGCGTGGGCCACCGTCGCGTCGTACGCGGTGATGGCCGGCCTGGGGTTCTTCCTGGCGCAGCCGCTCTACCCGGTGCCGTGGGAGGCGATGCGGCTCGCGCGCGCCACCGCGCTCGGTGCGCTGGTCTACGCGTCGGCGCTGCTGGCCCCTACGGCGCTCGTCTCGGCCCTCGCGGTGAAGGCCGCCCTGCTCGCAGCCTTCGCCCTGGGCCTCGCGTTCCTCTTGCGCGGCGACGGTGTTCAGGGCAGCTTCGGCCGCGGGTAGGGTCTCTTCTCGGGTGTCAGGCTCTCGAGGAACGCCAGCAGCGCCGAGCGCTCCATCGCCGTGAGCGTGGCGGGCTTCAGCTTCTCGTCGAGGCGCGGGTTCGGGATGCCGCCCTTCAGCATCAAGTCCACGGCCTCGGCCAGGCTCCCCGCGCGACCGTCGTGGAAGTAGGGGCCCGAGAGCTCCGCCCCGCGCAGGGTCGGGGTCTTGAACGCGCCCTCGAGGCTCTGCGCCTCGGCCGGCGCCGTCTGCCCCGCCTTCTGGGCGGCGTCGGCGAGGTGCTTGCCCCGGCCCAGGTCGGGCTTCTCCTTGTCGTAGCCGATCCCGACGTTGTGGAACAGCGTGTCTGAGAACAGCGGCGGCAGGTGGCACAGGGTGCAGCGCGCCTTCTCCGAGAAGACCTTGAAGCCCGCGTTCCGGTCGCGCTCCTGCGCGCTCATCCGGTCCCACGGCGTCGGGGCGGCATGGATCGTGCGCACGAACGTCGCGAGGGCCTTCACGATGCGGTCGCCGGTGGGAGGCCCCCCGAGCTCCGCCTCGAACGCGGACTTGTAGCCCGGGATCGCCTCCAGCTCCTTGGCGACCTGCTCCGGGTCCGCGCCCATCTGCCCCTTCCACGCGGCGAGGATCTGCGCCTCGAGGCCTTTCGCCCGGCCATCCCAGTAGAGGTCCGGGTAGTAGGCGACGCCGTAGAGCGTCGGTGTGTGGCGCGTGTTCAGGCTTCCATCGAATTTCGGCGACAGGGCAAGGCCGTCGGTCCAGCCCTTCTCGGGCACGTGGCAGGTCTCGCAGCTCATGGCCTTCGTCTTCGAGAGACGCTTGTCGAAGAAGAGCTGCTCGCCGAGGCGGATCTTGCCGGCCGTGATCGCGTTGTCGGCCGGCGCCTCCACGGGCATGTCGTGGACGCCCTGCGGCGGCTTCCAGGCGGCCTCCTCGGCCGCGAGCGGCGCGGTCATCAGGGCGAAGACCAGGAGCGACCCGCGAAGCGCCATTACGCACCTCCTTGAGCAGGGAACCATTCGATCGTGCTTCACGCCCCGCGGGGCGTCAAGGGGAGAGACCGACGGCGACGAAGCGCTTCGCGTACGTCGTCCACGCGCCGGCCCCGCCCCAGCCGACGAGCGCGAGCAGGGCTGCGCCCGCCAGCAGGCGGCCGCGCCGGCCGCGCTCGCCCAGGGCGGTGACGCCGGCCGCGCACAGCACCGCGAGGCTCGGCGCGAGCAGCTCGATCTCCTTGGCATCGCGAAAGACGCCGGGAACGGCGAAGCGCAGGAGCAGCAGCAGCGCGCCGGCGCCGAGGAGCGCGCCGATCAGGCGGCGCGCGTGACGCGGCGCCCGGGCGACGACGAGCAGGCCGAGGAGGGCGAGAGCGGGAGTCAGCCAGCCATAGAAGAGCAGGAATCGGGCGAAGGGACCGGACATGGGAGGGCTCGCGCTCGCGGACGCATGGGGCAGGACCTCCCGGAACAGCACCGGCAGGAAGCGCGCGTACTGGAGCGCGACCACGAGGAGCGCCGACGCCGCGTACGCGCCCAGCAGCCGGCGCGCCTTTGGCCGGTCTCCCGCCAGGAGCTCCGTCCCCCCGAAGAGGGCGACCAGGAGCGCGATGTTGAAGAGCGAGCCGGTATAGGCGGCCTGGGCCAGGAACAGGAAGAGGAACAGCCATGTGGCGTCCCGCGCACCCGTGAGGAGCGGGTAGCGCCGCGCGAGCTGGACGGCGAGCAGCAGGTCCATCGCCTGGCCGAGGAGCGTGGGGAAGAGCGCGAGCGTGAGGCGGGAGGCCGTCACCGGGAAGGAAGCGAGGATGAGTGTCGCCAGCGCGGCCGACGCGGGATTCAGGCCGGCGGTCCGCGCGAGGAGGTGGACGAGGAGCAGGCTGGTCCCCAGCGCCAGCGCGGCGGCGGCCTTCAGGGCCGCGACCTCGCCGAGGAACCCAGCCATCGGAAGCGCCAACAGGTGGAACGCCGGCGAATAGGGGAACGCGACCCGCTGCCCCGCGATCTCCCGCATCGCCCAGGTGCCGGTGGCCTTCTGGTAATCGCTCGCATCCCAGGCGAGGTACGGATCGGCGCGCAGCGCGGCCAGGAAGCGCGCGTGCGTCGTGACGTCGGGATAGTAGAAGAACGGATGCGACAGCAGCAGCGCGGCGGCCGCTCCGCCGGCGAGCGCGGGCAGGACGGCGGCGGGCCCCAGCGCTGCGTCGGGCCAGGCCCGACGCAGCAGGCGCACGATCAGGGCGAGCAGCAGCACGACCGTGAGCGCCGCACCGGCTCCCTGGGCGAAGGCCTCGAGCGCACCGAGCGGATCCGCGACGAGCCCGGCGCCCAGTCCTAGCAGCAGGAGCGCAAGCGCGGCAAGGGCCGCTCGGCGGTCCAGGGCGAAGCCGACGACGGCCGGCGCGACGAGCAGCAGCAGGGCGACGCGGAGAAGCAGGCCCGCGCGGGGAAGCAGGAACCCGGCGCCCCGGATTTCGGCCCAGTCGAGGGCGATGCCCAGCTCGTCCTCCCCTTCGAAGCGGAACTGGAAGCGAAGCTGGCCGCGATGCTCTCCCAGATCGATCTCCCGCACGGTCCAGCCCCGCGGTTCTTGCCTCCAGGTGTCCACTTCACGGCCCTCGAGGCGCAGGTGGACGCTCGTGGGCGTGTGGGTGAAGCGGGCCAGACGCAACCGAAGGCGCGGATGGCCGGACCGGACCTCGAAGGGGAACTCGAGGCGCGACCCGTCCAGTGTCCAGTGAAAGGTCGTCTCGCCGGCGCCGGTCAATCCGTCCCGCTCCCAGCCGGAGCGAAACCCGCGGGCGTAGGGCTCGTCCCCTGCGCCGAGATTGACGAACAGGGGCCGCGGGAAGGCGAGCCCGCCGAGCGCGAGGAGTCCGCCCAGGAGCGCCAGTGAACCCAGCCCCAGGGAGCCGCGGACTCCCCGGAACTCCTTGGGCCCAAGCACTTTCCGATGGTATCATCAGCCTTTTCCCCGGGGGCCGTTTCGTGACCGTGGAGATCGTCCGTCGCCGAGAGGGCCACGCCGAGGAGGTCTTCCGCCTCTACGGCGAGGTGTTCGGGCAGGCGCTCACGGAGAAGAGCCGGGAGCGCTGGCGCTGGCAGTACCTCCAGAACCCCTCGACCCCTCCGGACGGCCCCGCGATCTGGGTCGCCGTCGAGGGCGGCGCCGTGCTCGGCCAGTACGCCTCGATGCCCGTGCGCCTCCACTGGGGCGGGGAGGAGCTGGACTCCTCGTGGGGCATGGACGTGTTCCTGCGGCCCGAGGCCCGCGGCAAGGGCATCGGGGCGCGGCTCTTCGACGCCTGGAGCGACAGCGTGCCGGTGGCGCTCGGCCTCGGCCTCACGGACTCTTCCTACGGCCTGTTCAAGAAGCTGCGTTACGAGGACGTGGGCCCCGTGCCCTTCTTCCAGAAGGTGCTGGACCCGACGGCAGTGATCGTCCGCAAGGCCGGCCGGCTGCTGGGCGCGGCGTTCGGCCCGCTGGCCGGCGTCGCGCTCGCGTTCGCAGTCAAGGAGCGTCCTCACCCGGAGGCCGCCCAGGTCGCGGTCTCGCCCATCGACGGGTTCTCCGACGAGTTCGACGCGCTGTGGGACCGCGCGCGGGGGTCCTACGCCATGTGCGTGCGCCGCGACCGCGCCTACCTCACTTGGAAGTACCGGCAGCCGCCCCACAGGCGCTACGCTCTCCACGAAGCGCGGCGCGGAGGGGCGCTCGTGGGATACGCCGTGAGCCGTCACGAGGAGCACGCGGGGATCCGGCTGGGCTGGCTGGTCGACGTGTTCGCCGACGCCGACGACCACGCCGCCAGGGACGCCCTGCTCGGGGCCGTCCTCTCCGGCTTCCGCGACGCGGGCGTCGCGCGGGCGCAGGCCTTCAGCATGAACCGCGCGCTGGCCGAGGACCTGAGGCGCCGCGGCTTCTTCGAGAGCCGCTCGCCCATGCAGTTCTGCGTGCGGGCCAAGGGCGACGCCGCCCAGGTCTTCGCCGCGAAGGAACGCTGGCACGTCGTCTTCGGCGACAGCGACATGGACCGGTGAGCGCCGCGATCCTCGTCGGCGTCGACACCGAGGCTGACGACCAGTGGTCGAAGGCCGGACGGGCCGCGAGCACGGTCCGGAACGCGCAACGCCTGCCCGCCCTGCAGCGGCTGTTCGAGGAGCACGGCGCCCGCCCCACCTACGTCGTCACCTACGAGATGGCGACGCGGCCCGAGAGCCGGGAGATCCTGCGTTCGCTCCTGGCCTCGGGGCGCTGCGAGGTCGGCGCGCACCTGCACCCGTGGAGCTCGCCTCCATTCAGGCCCGAGGATCTCGAGGCCCACACCTACCCCCACAACCTGCCGCCGGCGCTCCTGGAGCGGCAGTTGCGGGAGCTGAGCGAAGCCATCGCGCACGAGCTCGGAGTGCGGCCCACGACCTACCGCGCCGGGCGCAACGGCTTCGACCATCGCTCGATCCCGATCCTGGAGCGCCTCGGCTACACGGTGGACACCAGCGTGGACCCGCTCTTCAACGAGAAGAGCAAGCGCGGCATGGCGTTCGCCGGGGCGCCGCTCTTCCCCTACCGCCCCGACTACTCCGACGTGCGGAAGGCGGGCGCCGCGAAGATCCTCGAGGTGCCGATCTCCTCGGCCACGCTGCCGATCCTGCCCAAGCCCCTCGAAGCGGCCTATGCCCGCCTGAAGCCGATCCCATGGCGGGGCGCCTTCAAGCGACTCGGCTTGCGGCCGGTATGGCTCAGGCCCTCCTACACGCCGCTCCCCGACATGCTCGCGTTCGCCCGCGCGCTGAAGGCTCGGGACGCCCCCTGCTTCAACGTGATCTTCCACTCGAGCGAGGTGCTTCCGGGGGGCAGCCCCTACACGCCCGACGAGGCGAGCGTCGCGCGCTTCCTCGACGACCTGCGCCGCCTCCTCGACGCCCTGCGGGAGCTGGGCGGGGTGGGCCGGACCTACGCCGAGTTCGCCGCGGCAGCGCGGCCCGCGTGAAGCTGCTCATGGTGACGCCGCACCTGCCGCCCCACCAGGCGGCCAACGCGCTGCTGCCGCACCAGCTCGGCTGCGGCCTTCGCGAGCGCGGTCACGAGGTGCGCTTCCTCACCTTCGGCGCGGGCCCGGACCGCGACGGGGTCGCGTTCGTGCGGCGCCGCTCGCGGCGCCTCCGCACGACGCGCGTGCCGCAGGCCCTGGAGGCGATGGCCACCTGGCGCAAGGGCTCGCCCCTGGTGCGCGCGGCCGACGTGGTCCACGTGCACTCGAACACCTGGATGAACCAGGTCGCCGCCGGGCTCGCGGCGCGCCACGGCCGCCCCTACGTCCTCACCCACTACGGCACCGAGATCTGGCACCATGACGGCAAGGATGCGGCGTTCCGGCGCATGAACGCGCGCGCCCGCCATGTCACGTTCTACAGCCAGGCTCTGCTGGAGCGGGCCCGCGAGCTGGCCTTGCCGCTCTCCTCGGCGTCGGTCGTGTATCCGCCCGTGGCCGAGTCCTTCGCCCCGCGAACCGACGCCGAGCGCCAGGCCGTCCGCCGCCAGCACCTCCCCGAGGGCCAGGGCGCGCTGATCGTGAACGTGAAGCGGCTGCACCCGCTCGCCGACCACGCGACACTCCTCGACGCCTTCGCGCTGGTGCGACGCGAGCGGGGCGACGCGCGCCTCGCGATCGCGGGCAGCGGCGAGACCGGGCCGGCCCTGAGGGCGCAGGCGGCGCGCCTCGGCCTGGACGAGACGGTGACGTTCCTGGGCCTCGTGCCCAACGAGGCGCTCGCGCCGCTCCAGGCGGCCGCCGACCTGTTCGTGCTGTCCTCGATCCTCGAGGCGACGCCCACCGTGGCGCTCGAGGCCCTGGCGTCGGGGACGCCGGTCGTGTCCACCGACAACCCGGGCGGCCTCGAGCTGCGCGGCCTGTTCGGCGACGACGTCGTCGTCGTGCCGCGGCGGGATCCAGCGGCGCTGGCCCAGGCGATCCTCGCGGGCCTCCGCGAGCCACGGCGCACCCGGCCTGCCAGCGCCCGCCTGGTCGCGGAGCGCTTCCGCCTGCCCGGCGTCGTCGAGACCTACCTGCGGCTCTACGCAGAGGCGGGGCGCCGGTGAGAACGATCGACAACCCGCGTATCGCTGCCGCGGCCGCGGCGCGTTTCCGGAGCGAGTACGACTACGCGCTCTGGGAGTACCTGCGGAGCGCCAAGGTGATCGCCGCCCTCGAGCGCGCCCGGGTCTCTCTGCGCGGCCGGGTGCTCGATGCCGGCTGCGGCAGCGGCGGCACCGCGCTCTCCCTCGCCGAGGAGACCGCCTTCGCCATCGGTCTCGACCTCGATGCGCGCTTCCGCGATTCGGGCACCCGCCTCATGGTTGAGCGCGGGATCCGCAACGCCGGCTTCGTCCAGGGCGACGGCGAGAGGCTGCCCTTCCGCGAGGGGAGCTTCGACCTGGTGTTCAGCCATTCGGTGATCGAGCACGTGGCGTCCGCGGAGCGCTACCTCGCCGAGTGCCGGCGCGTGCTCAAGCCGGGCGGTGTCCTGTACCTCTCAACGGCGCCCTGGCTCTCCCTGGCCGGAGCGCATCTCCCGCGCTTGCGCGTGCCGCTCCCGATCCACATCCCGCTGGGCCGCCGGGCGGCCTTCCGGATCTTCCTCTGGCTGGGACGCCACGCGCCCTGGGCGCTCCAGGAGCCCAGGGAGGCCAACACCTTCATCGCCCTGGCGGCCGAGGGCAAGGACAAGCGCGACGACCTGCTGCAGAAGGTCACGGTGGCGCGGCTCGAGGCGTGGATCCAGGGCTCGGGCCTGCGCCGGGTCCACGAGGAGCGGCAGGTGACGGGCTTCTTCCGCCGCGCGCTGCCGAACTTCCTGCGGCACACGCTGCTCCGGGCGCCCGTCCTGCGCGACGTGATGATCGGCCACATCCAATGCGTGCTGGTGAGGCCGTGAGCCTGAGCGTGCTGATGCCCGCCGACGTCCGCTTCCCGCTGGAGCGGGCCAACGGCGTGCAGATCCTCAAGACCGCCGGGGCCCTGGCACGGGCGGGCATCCACACGACGCTGATGGTCCGCCACAGCGACCCGCGCCGCACGGACGAGATCATGGCCCTCTACGGGATCGCTCCCGACCCGAATCTCCTGATCCGGAGGCTGCCGGTGCTGCACCGGACCGGCAGCTTCGCGCTGCCCCGCGCGGCGTTCCTGGCGCGCACGGCGGCGGCGATCGCGGCCGCCCGGGGCTCGCTGGTCTTCACCCGCGATCTCCAGCTGGCCGACCTCCTGACGGGCCTGGGGCCGCTCATCGCCCCGGTCGTGTACGAAGCCCACGCCGTGGAGACCCTGCTCTACAACGAGCGGGGTGCGCTCTACGGCACCGGCGAGCGGCCGAACCCGCGCAAGGCGCGCCGCCTCCTGAAGCGTGAGGGGCGCGTGTGGCGGAGGGCGGCGGGGTTCGTGACCACCACCGCGGGCATCCGCGCGACCTTCGAGGAGACCTACGGCCCGCGGGCGAACGTGGCCGTCGTGCCGAACGGCTGCGACGTACCGGCGGAGCGCTCGTTCCCGCCGCTGCCCGAAGGGACGCCGCGCGTCGTCTACGCCGGACAGCTCTACCCCTGGAAGGGCGTGGACGTGCTGGTCGAGGCCGTCGCCGAGATCCCCGAAGCGCGGCTCGTGATCCTCGGCGGCCTGGAGCTCGAGGACGACCTGCACCGTATCCGAGCCCTGGTCGCTCGTCTGGGCCTGAACGAGCGCGTGGAGCTGCCCGGCACCGTGCCCCAGGCCCAGGTGGCCGCAGAGCTGGAGCAGGCCTCGGTCGTCGCCGTGCCGTTCCTGAAGGGCGCCATGACCGAGAGGCACACTTCGCCGATCAAGCTCTTCGAGGCCCTGGCCGCGGGCCGCCCGATCGTCGCGACCGACCTGCCCTCCACGCGCGAGGTGCTCGCGGACAGCCAGGACGCGCTGCTCGTGCCGGCGGGCGACGCGACGGCCCTGGCCGCCGCGATCCGCCGCCTGATCGAGGACCGGGAGCTGGCCGAACGCCTCGCGCGCGCGGCGTTCGACAAGGCGCCGGAGTACTCGTGGGACGCGCGGGCAGCGCGCATCAAGGCCCTGCTGGAGGCGCTGTGAGCCCGGGGCGGCGCGCGCTCGTGCTGGTCTTCTGCCTGACCCTGCCCCTCGTCACGCCGCGCATCCGCGCCGCCGACGAGATCCAGTACTACGCCTCGCTGCGCTCCCTCGTCCTGGACGGCGACCTCGACTACGAGAACGAGTACCGGCACTTCTACGAGCGGGACCCACAGGGGCTCGAGGGCTTCCGGGACACGTTCCTGCTCCGGCGCGACCCCGTGAGCGGCCGTCCCATCAACTTCGCGCCCCTGGGCGCCGCAATATTGTGGGCGCCGTTCTTCGTGGCAACGCACGCGGGCGTGCTGCTCGCGCGCGCGCTCGGCGCCTCGGTCCTCGCCGACGGCTACTCGTTCCCGTACCTCGCAGCGGTGAGCTTCGCGTCGGCGCTCTACGCCTTCCTGGGACTCCTGCTGATCCACGACCTGCTGATGCGGGAGGGTGGCTTCGCCGACGCGGGGGCCGCGCTGGCGGTGATCGCGACCTGGCTCGGCACGCCGGTCGTGTATTACATGACGATCGCGCCGGGCTTCGGCCATGCTCCGTCGCTGTTCGCCGTCTCGCTGCTGCTGTGGCTCGCACTGCGCGCTCGCCACCGCGGGAGCGCGGCCGCCTACTTCCTGTGCGGCCTCGCCGGCGGCCTGGCCGGTCTCGTGCGCGAGCAGGACGCGTTGTTCCTCGCCTTCCCGGCGGGCCTCGTGGCCTGGGAACTCATCCGGGGAGGCGCCATCCGGGTCGCGCTGCGCCGCGGCGCAGCCCTCGCCGCAGGTGCGTTTCTCGCGCTGTTGCCCCAGCTCGCCGCATACCGCGCCCTCACCGGCGCTCTCGGCCCGTCCACGCTCGTGACGCGCAAGATGACCTGGTCGAGTCCCCACGCCCTGGAGGTGCTCTTCGACCCCGCTCATGGCCTCTTCTTCTGGACCCCGCTGGCCTTCGTCGCGACCGCCGGTCTCCTGACATGGGCCTCCCGGCGGCGCGACGTCGTCGCAGCGCTGCTGGTCTTGCTGCTCCTGCTCCAGGTCTGGATCAACGGCGCGGTGGAGAGCTGGCACATGGCCGGAGCGTTCGGGGCGCGCCGTTTCATCGCGGCGTCGCCGCTCTTCGCGTTCGGCGTCGCCGCCGTGCTTCACGCCCTGCGCCTCCGAGCCGGGACGCCCGCAGCCGCAGCCCTCGTCGCCGCTTCCCTGTGGTGGAACCTCTCCCTCGTGGTCCAGTTCGGCCTGAAGCTGATGGATCGCCAGCGCCTCGAGTGGCCGCGGGTGGCGGTCAACCAGGTGACCGAGGTTCCCCGGCACGTGCTGCGGTCCGGCTGGCGCTTCTTCTCCGACCGCGAGCGCCTCGCCAGGGAGGGACCGTGATCTCCGAGGCGCTCGTGGCGCGCCTGGCGTGCCCTGTGTGCCTGGAGGCGGCGGGCTGCGGGGCGTGCACCCGGCCTCCCGGGCATGCGGCCTGCGCCGAGTACGCCTCCCGCACGCGCTGCGGCTGCGGAGGCCCGGACAAGGTGCGCCTCGAGCGCGGTCCCGCGGCGCTGCGCTGCCCCTGCTGCGGCGCGGTATACGGCCTGAACATCGCGGAGGGCTTCGCCGACCTCGCTCCGCGCTCGGCGGTCGGGGACGTGACGCGCTACGCCGACCACGAGTTCCACGAGCGCCTCGGCGTCGTCGACGCGCCGCCCGTGCTCTCGGCCGGGGTCAAGGCCGACATGCTGCGGGGCATGCTGCGCCTCCGGCCGGGTGAGACGGTCCTCGACCTCGGCTGCGGCGCGGGCAAGTTCGCGCTGTACGCAGGGCCGAGCGGGGTCGTCGCCGGCATCGATCTCGCGCCCTACTTCCTGCCCCGCGCCGCCCGGGAGGTCGACCTCGTGGTGGGAGACCTGCGGCGGCTGCCGTTCCGCAAGGCCGCCTTCGCCAAGGCCTACACGCTCGACGTCCTCGAGCATCTCGACGAGACGGGCGTCCTCGAGGTCCTGGTCGAGGCGCGACGCAGCCTGCCTCCGGGCGGCCGGCTCTTCGTCTACACGCACGCCATGGAGTCCTCGCGTCTCGCCCTCTTCCAGCGGGGCGTGAACCGCCTGGCGAAGCGGCTGGGGCAGGCCGGCCTCGTCGACCACGACCGGGAAGCCCTGCGCAAGAGCGACCACGTCAACGCCATCAGGAGCCACGAGCACTTCGACGCGCTCTGCGCCGAGGCCGGCCTCCGGGTCGTCGAGCGTCGCTATTACAACGTTGTGTTCAAGGCTGTGGTCGAGGACCTGCTCCTGCGTCTCGTGCAGCAGGCTCGGCGCCGCGGCGCGGGCCCCGCCCTCGCGCCACACGGGCAGGGGCCGGGCCCGGCGCGGCCGGAGCCGACACCGGGACGCGCGGCGATCCTGCTGGCGACAGGGCTCACCTGGCTGCTCAAGCTGGACGTGCTGCTGTTCGGCCGCGTCCGCACCGGGCCCTTCTTCGGCCTGCTCGCGCCCAGGGAGCGATGAGGATCCTCTACGTCGCCTCCGACCAACGGCTTCCCGGCATGACCGGCGGCAGCGTCCACGTCCTCGAGGTCGCCCGCGGCCTCGCGGCCCGCGGGCACGAGGTGCACGCGATCGTCGCGAGCGAGCCCGGGAAACCCCAGGCCGAGAGCCAGGACGGCGTGCACGTCCACCGCGTCTCCTGGCGACCGCGGCACCGCTTCTTCCGTTTTCGCGCGCGGGGAGCGGTGGAGCGCCTCGCCCAGGCGCTGCGGCCGCACGCGCTGATGGAGCGCTACTACAACTTCGGAGGGGAGGGAATCCGTGCCGCGGCCCGCCTCGGGCTGCCGTCGCTCCTCGAGGTCAACTCGCCGGCGGTCGACCACCCCGGCTCTGGGAAGGCTCTCCTCGACGCGCTCCTGCTCCTGCGCCCGATGCGGAGCTACCGCGAGGGGCTGGTGCGGGCGGCGAGCGCCCTCGTGGCGCCCATCCCCGAGATCGTGCCCGAGTTCGCCCGGGACAAGACGACCATCGTGACCTGGGGCGCGAACGTGGACGCCTTCCGGCCGGACCGCCGCAGCGAGGCGTTCCGCCGGAGCCTGGGAGTGGCGGACGGCAGCGTTGTGGCCCTCTTCGCCGGCAGCTTCAGGCCCTGGCACGGAGTGCACGTCTTCGAGGCCGCCGCCCGCCGCCTTCGGGACCGGGCGGACCTCTTCTTCCTGCTGGTGGGAAGCCCTGACAGCTCCATGGACGCGTCCTACCGGGGGCGGCGCCTGGGCCGCGTGGCGTACGAGCGGATGCCCGAGGTGGTGGCCTCCGCCGACGTGGGCGTCGCCCCGTACGACACCGCGCGCCTCGCCCAGCTCCGGCTGGGCTTCTACTGGTCGCCGCTCAAGGTCTTCGAGGCGATGGCGAGCGGGCTGCCCGTCGTGACGATCCCCCGGGCGCCGCTCACCGGGATCGTGCGAGAGGGGGAAGAAGGGCTGTTCTTCCGCGAGGGCGACGCTGACGCGCTCGCTGAGTCGCTCCTCCGCCTGGCCGGGGACCCGGCGCTGCGGGCGCGCCTCGGGGCGAACGGTCGCGTCCGGGTGGTCGAGCGCTACTCCTGGGCGAAGCACTGCGAGGATCTGGAGCGCGTGCTCCAGCGCATCGCCGCGTGAGGGTGGTCCTCGTCTCCGAGGTGTTCCCGCCGCGGGCGGGCGGCGCGGGCTGGTCCGCCCGTGCCCTGGCCCTGGGCCTGCGTGACGCCGGCCACGCCGTCTCGATCGTCACCACGAGCCCGGGGCCCGCGGAGATGGACGGGCTCGCCGTGATGCGTCTCGACCCCTCCGGACGCAAGCGCTTCGCCTGGCCGCGCGCCTTCGACCGCGCGCTGGGCGAGACCGGCTTCGACGTTGTCCACGCCCAGCATTCACTGGCGGCGCTGGGCGCCCTGCGCGGGGACCGCTCCCGACGCGTCGCGGTCACGGTTCGCGACCACTGGCCGGTGTGCTTCTGGTCGACGCGCCTGAGTCGTGGCACGCTCTGCCCTGGCTGCGGGATCCTGCCCATGACACGCTGCGTCGACGGACACGTGCCGGCGAGGCGTCCCTTCTCCTGGGGCGCCATCCCGTACATGCGCTGGGACCTGGGCAGGAAGCGCGCCGCGCTCGCCCGCGCCGGGGCGACGCTCGCCGTCAGCGAGGCGATCGCTTCCGAGCTGCGCGCCGCCCTGGTCCCCCGCGTCGAGGTGCTGCCGAACATCGTGGACGCCGCCGAGGCGCAGGCCGTGGCCGCCGAGCCTCCGTCCTTCCCGCTCCCGGAGCGCTTCCTGCTCTTCGTCGGCAAGCTGGAGACCAACAAGGGCGCGCACCTCCTGGTGCCCGCCGTGGCCGCGGCGAAGGTCCCGCTGCCGGTCGTGGTGCTCGGCGAGGGCTCGTTCCACCACGAGCTGAAGGTCCAAGCGGCGCGCCACGGCGTGGAGCTCGTGGTACGGGGGTGGGCCCAGCGCGACGACGTGCTGCGGATCCTGGCGCGCGCGACCGCCCTCGTGTTCCCGAGCCTGTGGCCGGAGCCGCTGGCGAGGGTCCTGCTCGAGGCGATCGCCCTCGGCACTCCGGTCGCCGCCATGGATACGGGCGGCACGCGCGAGATCATCGAGCACGGCCGCAGCGGCCTGGTCGTCGAGGACGCGCGCGGCCTCCCGGAGGCCGTGGCACGCCTCGCGACGGACGCGGCGCTTCGCGACCGGCTGGGCGAGGGAGCCCGCGCGCGGGCGCAGGCGTTCTCGCCCGAGGCGCTCGTCCCGCGCTACGAAGCGGTGTACGCGAGGCTCCGGTGAGGGTCGCGCTGCTGTCTCGGGCGGCCTACCCGCTTCACGATCCCGGGGGGCTCGAGCGCGCCGTGTTCCACCTCGCGAAGCACCTCGCGGCGCAGGGCGTCGAGGCGACGCTCTTCACGCGGCCGGCGACCCGGCCCGGCGTGTTCCCTTGCGAGGTCGTCGAGGTCCCCTACGGCGCTACGCGCGGGCTGCCCCACGGCCGCGTCCTCGACCGGACGCTGCACTATCCGGCCTTCGCGCGGCGGCTCGGCATGGCCGTCGCCGAGGAGGTGCGGAGGGGTCGCGTCGACGTCGTCCACGCCCAGGGCCTCGCGGCCCTCGGTTACGGCCGGCTCCGGGGGCGGGACACGGCGCTGCGCGCGCCGCTCGTGATGAACCCCCAGGGCATGGAGGAGCACAAGGCGGGCGGCCTGAAGAGCCTCGCCCTGGCGCGCATCAAGCGCCTCTCCCGGGAGGCGGCGCGCCACGCGGACCGCGTCATCGCCACCGACGAGGCGACGCGCGACGAGGTGCCCCGTTACCTGGGGGTCGATCCGGGCAAGGTGGTGGTGCTCCCGAACGGCGTCGACGTCGGCGAGATCCGCGAGTCCACTCCCCCCGACTGGAAGCGCGTGGCGCGCCAGGCGCTGCCGATCCTCAAGACGGCGCATCCCGTGTTCCTCTCGGTCGGCCGCATCGAGGCGTACAAGGGTTTCGGCGACATCCTCGCGGCCTTCGAGCTGCTCGAGGAGACGGGACGCCTTCCGCGCTCGTGGGCCTGGGTGGTGGTGGGGGAGGGCCGCTACACGCCGGCCCTCGAGCGGCGCCGGCGCCACGGCATCGCCAAGCACCTGAGCTTCGCCGGCCGCGTCAGCGAGACCCTGCTCCACGCCCTCTACGAGCGCGCCGACGTCTTCGTCCACGCGACGCGCTACGAGGGCTCGAGCCTCGTCACCCTGGAAGCGATGGCCCACCGCCTGCCGGTGGTGGCCACGCGCGCCGGCGGCATTCCCGACAAGGTCGACGCCCTGACCGGGCGACTCGTCGAGCCCGGCGACGTTGCGGGCCTCGCTGGCGCCATCGCCGAGCTGGCCTCGGAGGCGGGGCTGCGGCGGAGGCTGGGCGCCGCCGGACGGGCCCGCGTGGTGGAGGGCTTCACCTGGGAGCGCGTGGCCAGGGAGACCGTGCGACTCTACGAAGAGCTCCTCGCGCGATGAGCGCGCGCCGGATTGCGGCGGGGCTCCTCGCCCTCGTCGTCCTCGACCTTGCCCTGATCGTGATCACGGGAGACGTCTCCGCCCTCGCCGCGCTCGGCGCGCCGCGGGTCGGAGCCCTGGGCTTCTGCGTCCGCGCGGCCCTGGCGGCGGCGCTCTTCGCGGCGCGATTCCGGGTGCTGGCCGCGCCCGAGCGGCAGGTCGGAGCCGGGGCCCTCCTGCTGGGCCTCCTGTTCTTCCCCACCCTCGCGCATTTCCAGATCGGCGGGGGCCGCATCAACGGGGACGGCCTCAGCTACTACGTCTTCGTCCACTCGATCTGGAAGGACCACGACTTCGACCTGACGGACGACTACGAGCACTTCGGCATGCTGACCCGCGGCGACCTCGCCGTCCCGACCTCGACCGGCCATCGTCGGACGATCTACTCGGTGGGCCCCGCGGTGGTGTGGGGACCCTTCTTCGGCCTCGGCGAGCTCGTAGGCCGCGGCGAACGCCTCCTGGGCGGCGCGCCCGACCTCTCGGGCTTCGGCCCCTACCACCGGAATGCCGTCGCCCTCGGCAGCTTCCTCTACGGCTACCTCGCCCTGGTCCTCATCTTCCGCCTCGCCCGGCGCCACTTCTCCGAGGCCACCGCGCTGGCCTCCGTGCTGCTCCTCTACGCGACCACGTTCCACTACTGGTACATGGTGATCCAGCCGACCTACGCCCACGCCGCGTCGGCGTTTCTCGCGGCGGTCGCGATCCTGATGTGGGAGAGGGGGCGCGAGCGCAGCGGGCCCGTCGCGTTCCTCGCCCTGGGCCTCGTGCTCGGCCTCGCGATGTGCGTGCGCTGGCAGAACGGCGTGTTCCTGGTGCTGCCCGCCGCCGATCTCGCCGGACGCTTCCTCCGCGACCGCCGGACACTGCCGCGGCTCGCCCTGTGCGGCGGCCTCCTGGCCCTCGGCACCTCGATCGGCGCGACGCCCCAGATGCTCGCCTGGAAGGCGATCTACGACGAATGGATCCTGCCCTATCCGCCCCAGGGACCCGGTTTCGTACGCCTCCACCATCCGCGCATCCTGGAGACGCTGTTCACGTCGCGGCACGGCCTCCTCTCCTGGACGCCGGTGTTCTGGCTGGGGTTCCTCGGCCTGCTTCCCCTCGTGCGGCGCCGGCCCCAGGTCGGCTGGCCGCTGCTGCCGCCCCTCGTCCTGATGACGTGGGTGAACATGGGCGTGGCCGACTACTGGGCCGGACACTCCTTCTCGGGACGCCGCTTCGACAGCCTGCTGCCGGTGTTCGCGCTGGCCATGGCCGCGGCCATCGACGTGCTTCGGCGCCTCGCCCGCGAGCGGCCGCGGGCCCTCGTGGCGGTTGGCGCCCTCGGCCTCGCCGCCTGGAACGTGTCCCTCGCCGAGGCGCTGCGCAGGAACTGGCTCCCCCGCGACGACACCGTCGCGTTCTCGAGCCTCGCCGGCGCCACGGCCCAGGTCTTCTCCGACGCGGTCGGTTTCCCCACCACCTGGCCCGCGAGCTGGATCTTCGGCCTCCGCCACCACAGGCCCCCGAGCCAGTTCGACCTCCTGGTCGGCCGCTACCTCTTCCACATGCAGAACAACCTGGGGGGCGTGCTCGATGTGGGGGCCCCCGGCGACGAGGCCTTGCTCGGCGAGGGCTTCTTCGGGATCGAGAGCTACGCGGGGCGCACGGCGCGCCGCATGCGCGGGCGGGCGCGCCTGTTCGCGACCCTCGACCACGCGGAGGACCTGGAGCTCGCCTTCGCGGTCGCGGGACCCGCGCCGCGCGAAGTGCGGGTGCTGGTCAACGGCCGCGAGGCGGGGCGCTTCCAGGTCGAGGCGGCGTGGAGCGAGGCGCGCCTCCGCGTTCCCGAGGCCTACTGGCGGCGGGAGGTCAACGAGGTGACCCTGGAGGCGAGCGGCGAAGGCGTGCGCCTCGACCGCGTCACCTTCGAGCGGCGGCCGGGCTTCAAGCGATGGGCGTGAGAGCGCGGGCGCTGGTGATCGGGGGCGGGCCGGCGGGCATCCGCGCGGCGCACCGGCTGGCGAAGGGCGGCGTCGAGACGACACTCCTCGAGAGCGCGCCGGTTCTGGGGGGCCTCGCCAGCTCCTTCGACGTGCAGGGCGTCACGATCGAACGCTACTACCACTTCATCTGCAAGGGCGACGACGACCTGGTCGAGGCCCTCGGCGAGATCGGCCTGTCCGGGAAGCTCCACTGGAAGGACTCCCGCATGGCGTACTTCGTCGACGGCACGCTCTACCCCTTCCTCACGCCGGTCGAGCTGCTGCGCTTCGGCGCCCTGCCCCTCGTGGACCGGCTGCGGGCGGGCCTGGCGGTGAAGCTGGCGCAGCGGATGAAGGAGGAAGACCTCGCGCCGAGGCGGGCCACGGCCTGGCTCCGGGAGCTGTTCGGCGAGCGCGCGTACCGGGTGATCTGGGAGCCGCTGATGCGCTTCAAGTTCGCCGAGCACGCCGACAGCATCTCCGCAGCCTGGATCTGGGCGCGCATGGTGCGCCTCGGCCGCTCGCGCACGTCGCCCTGGCGCGAGGAGCTGGGCTACATCGAAGGCGGGTCGCAGACCGTGCTCGAGGGCCTGCGCCGGGACTTCGAGGGGCACGGCGGCAAGACGCTGCTGAGCGCGCCGGTCGAGGCGATCGTGATGGCGGACGGACGCGCGAGCGGCGTGCGCGTGGGTGGCGAGACGTTGCCCGCCGACCTCGTGGTCTCGACCGTGACGCCCAGGCACTTCCTGCGGCTCGCCGAGGGGTTCCCCGAGGGCGCCTACAAGGATGGGCTGCGCCGGATCCCCGCGATCGGGATCTTCTGCCTGTTCCTGCGCCTCCGGGAGAGCGTCACGCCGTTCTTCTGGGTCAACACGAACGATCCGCGCGTGCCGTTCGCGGGCATGATCGAGTACACCAACCTGAACCCGTTGCCGGAGCTGGGCGGAGACCGCATCCTGTACGTGCCCCAGTACCTGTCCCCCGACGACCCGCGCTATGCCCAGAGCGACGAGGATGTCTTCCGCAGCTACACGGACGCTCTCGCCTTGATCCAGCCTGCCTTCGACCGGCGCTGGGTCAAGTTCCACGCCGTGTTCCGCGACCGCCACGCGCAGCCGATCTGCCTCACCGACTACCGCGAGACCACGCCGAAGATAGCGACCCCGCTTCCCAACCTCTTCCTCACCGACTCCTGCCAGCTCCACCCCCACGACCGGACGATCAGCGGCTCCATGAGCCTCGGCAGGGAGGCGGCGCGGCTGGCCCTCACGGCCCTGCCTCGGGCGTGAAGCGCCCCCTGCTCGCGGTTGCGCTCTTCCTGCCCGCGCTCCTCGCGCAGCTGTCGCGGGATGCGCCCCGCCTCGACGCCGACGCGGTCGAGTACTACGCCCACCTGCGCTCCCTCTACCATGACCGCGACCTGGACTTCGCCAACGAGTTCGAGCATTTCGGGATCCTGACGCGAGGCGACAAGACGAACCCCACGCCCACGGGGCACCGCCGCACGATCTTCTCCGTCGGGCCGGCGTTGCTGTGGCTGCCCTTCTACGCGGCGGGAGATGTCGCCGCGCGCGCGGTGGGCGACGCCCAGGACGGCTACTCGCCGTGGTACGTCCGCGCCGTCTGCGTGGGGAGCCTCGTCTACATCGTGATCGGCCTCTTGCTCGTCCATGCCCTCCTCGCGCCGCTCTTCCCCGACACCGCGACGCCGACGGTGTTGCTGCTCCTCTACGCGACCATGCTGTGGTGGTACGCGACCGTCGAGCCGGTCATGAGCCATCCCGGCAGCTTCTTCCTCGCGGCCCTGGCGCTCTCGCTCTTCTGGCCCGCGCGGGAGGCCCTGTCGCTGCGTCGCGGCC
The DNA here is from genome assembly GCA_035691285.1 of Vicinamibacteria bacterium. Taxonomy (GTDB): domain Bacteria; phylum Acidobacteriota; class Vicinamibacteria; order Fen-336; family Fen-336; genus DATFEN01. Next base: position 37,563 of record DASSJI010000111.1, read on the forward strand.
TGCTGCTGGGCTTCGTGATCGGCGTCGCGGCCACGGTGCGCTGGCAGAGCGCAGTGCTGCTGCTGCTGCCCGCCCTCGGGCTCGCCCCGCGCCTGCGCCGCGCGCCGGCGGCGACGGTGCGCACCGGCCTCGCCACCCTCGCGGCCTTCGCCGTGGGCGCCCTGCCCCAGATGCTCGCCTGGAATGCGATCTTCGGGCAGTACCTGCTCGCCGACCCGCCCCACGGCCGGGACTTCCTTCGCCTCGACCACCCGTACCTGCTCCAGACCTTCTTCTCGTCGCGCCACGGCCTGCTGTACTGGACCCCCGTCCTTTGGGCTGGTTTCCTCGGCCTCCTGGCCTACCTCCGCCGCGATTTCCGGGGCGCGCTGCTGCTTCTCGTGCCGGTCGCCGCGATGAGCTACGTGAACGCCTGCTCGGGCGACTGGTGGGCCGGCGGCAGCTACTCCAACCGCCGCTTCGACTCGCTGCTGCCGTTCCTGGCCGTCGGCATGGCCCACGCCATCTCGCAGGCCTTCGCGGCGGCGCGGCGGCGCCCGGACCTCGCCCTCGCCGGCTTCGGCGGCGCCCTCGCGCTGTGGAACGTGCTGCTCATGGCGCAGTACAAGCAGGTGCGGCTGCCGCTGGACGACACCGTGTCCTTCGCCCGCGTGGTCGAAAACGCCGCGGCGATCGTCCAGGGCGCCACCGGGACGCCGCTCGCGTGGCCCGCAAACTGGCTGTTCGCGGCCCGGCACGGCCTCGGCGCCGGCCGTTACGACCTGATGGTCGGCAAGTACCTGTTCTACCGGCAGCAGAACCTCGGCGGCGTCATCGACCTGGGCGACCCGCGGGCCGATCCGGCCCTCGTCGGTCCCGGCTGGGGCGGCCTCCGCAACTGCGAGAGCGTCCAGTGCCGCGCCGTCGTGACCCGGGCGCGGCTCCTGGCACCCCTGGACGTTCCCGAACCCCTCGAGGTCGCCGTGCGGGCGCGCGGCGAGGGCGTCCTGGAGCTCGCCGTCAACGGCGTGGGGGTCGCCGCGTGGCCGCTGCGCGAGCGCCTCAGCGAGAGCCTCGTGCGCGTGCCCCGCGAGCGCTTCCGGCGCGAGCTGAACGATCTCTCCTTCACGGTCTCCGGTTCCGCCGACGTGGACCGCGTGCGCTTCACGAGGCTCCCGTGAACCGCGCAGAGTACACCCGCATGTACGACGCCGAGGAGCGGCAGTGGTGGTACGTCGGCATGCGGCGCATCGCCTCGGCCCTGCTCGAGGGAAGCGTGCCGTCGGACCCACAGCGGCGCGTGCTCGACGCCGGCTGCGGCAGCGGCGCGAACCTCCCGGCCCTTTCGCGCTACGGCCGGGCGGTGGGCATCGACGTGTCCAAGGACGCCTTGACCCTCGCCCGGCAGCGCCGGGCGTCGGTCGCGGGCGCCTCGGTCATGCGGCTGCCCTTCGCGGACGGCGTCTTCGGTCTCGTCACCTCCTTCGACGTGCTGTACCACCGCTGGGTGCCCGACGACGCCCTGGCGACGGGCGAGCTCGCGCGCGTGCTGGCGCCCGGGGGGTTCCTGCTCGTGCGCATGCCCGCGCTCATGCTGCTCTGGGGCGCACACGACGAGGCCGTGCACTCGCGCCACCGCTACAGGCGGGCCGAGGTCGAGACGTTGCTTCGGGGCGCCGGGCTCCAGGTGGTGCGCTCCACCTACGCGAACTTCTTCCTGTTCCCCCTCGTCCTGCTGCGACGCCGTCTCGACCGCCTCACCGGGAGGCACGGTTCGGACGTGGCCTTCCTGCCGGCTCCGTTCGAGGCGTTGTTTCGCGGGCTCCTGCTGGCCGAGGCGTGGCTCGCGCAGAGGATCTCCCTGCCCATCGGCGCGAGCGTCCTCGTTCTCGCGCGGAAGCCCTGAGGCGAACAGACCGAAGGCTCGGTCGCGCCTGCCCGACGGCCTCCGGGGCGGTGCGAGCCGAGCGGCGCTGAATCAGTTCACGTAGCCCAGCGCGTTCAAGCCCTCGATGGCTGCTGCGTCGAGGCCTACCTCGACCGTCTCGCTCGCGTAGCGGCGGGCGCGCATCTCATGCTGCTGGTACAGGCGCTGGAGCGCCCTCTCCCGCGCCGGCTCGTCCCGAGCGCGGTTCAGCCTCTCGCCCGGGTCCTCGCGCAGGTTGAAGAGCAGCGTGCCCGAGGCCTCGCCGCCGATCCGCTTCCAGTCGCCCTCGAGCGTGGCGCGCAGCGCCAGCTCGCGACCGTCCTTCGCCTGGCGCCGCCAGAGGTGAGCGAACAGGGGTCGCGGTGGAAGCCGCGCGTTCGGGTCGCGAAGCAGCGGAGCCAGGCTCACACCCGCGTCGGTGGCCGCGGAGGGCAGCGCGGCGACCTCGCGCAACGTCGGCAGCACGTCGATCAGGCTGACGCGGTCCGGCACTCGCCTCGGCACGACTCCGGGGCCGTGGACGAGCAGCGGGACGTCGAGCAGCTCGGAGAACAGCGAGGCGCCGTGCCCGAAGTGGCCGCGGTCGCCCAGCTCCTCGCCGTGATCGGCGGTGACCAGGAGCAGGGTGTCCGCTTCCCAGCCGAGCGCCTCGAAAGCGCGGCGGACGTGCTCGTCCACGACGCGGATGCCGGAGTCGTAGGCGGAGACCCTGCGCGCGTCGCCCTCGAGCGAGGGATCGAACAGCGGAGGCCGCTCGCGGTAGGGCGCGTGCACGTCCATGTAGTGGAGATAGAGAAAGTACGGCGCGCGGCGCCGGAGCTCGGGCGCGCGCTCCAGGAGGCGCGCCGTGATGGGCTCGGCGTCGAGGCGGGTCGGGAAGGCGTCGAAGCGGTCGAAGCCCTGGTCGAAGCCGAGAGCGCGCGTCAGGTTGGGATTCTCGGTGATCGCGAAGGTGGCGTAGCCTCGCCGCCGCAGCGCCTCGGGGATCGTCTCCGCCGAGGACGGAAGCCGGGGCAGGCGGATCTCGACGCCCTTGAGCCGCTCCTGGCGCTTGGCCAGGGCCAGGCCGCGCACCACGCCGTGCTCGAAAGGATAGAGCGACGTGAACAGCGATGCCGCCGCCGGGGGCGTCCAGGCCGAGACCGAGTGGGCGTTCTCGAAGACGGCGCTCCGCGGCGCCAGCGAGGCGAGGAACGGCGCCGTGTCCTTCGGGTAGCCGTAGAAGGGCAAGTGGTCGCGGCGGAGGGTATCCACCAGGATCAGGACGATGTTCGGCGGGAGGCGCGGCGCGGGCGCGCGGAGCACGGCGGCGAACGCCACGGCGCCCGCGAGGGCGGCGAGGAGCCGCTTCACGCAATGCCCTCGGTGAGCGCCGCGATCACGGCGTCCCACGAGAAGCCGCGGACGCGGCGGTAGCCGCGCTCTCCCATCTCGCGGGCGCGCTCGGCATCCTCGAGGGCGCCGAGGAGCGCGCGGCCCAGCGCCTCCGGCTCGGGAGGCGCGACGAAGCCGGTCTCGCCGTCGACCACGAACTCGAGCGGTCCCCCGGCGTCGGTGGTGGTCACGACGGGCTTCCGGGCATGGAACGCCTCGAGGGTGACGAGGCCGTAGTCCTCGTCGAACGGCGCGTAGAAGACGACGCCGGCGCGCGCGTAGAGCTCGCGCAGCCTCCGGTCGTCCACACGGCCCAGGAGCTCGACGCGCGCCGCAACCCCCTGCTCGCGGGCCAGCGCCTCCAGGCGGGGGCGCTCGGGCCCGTCGCCGGCGATCACGACCCGAAGCCGTTCGGGCAGGAAGCGCGCGGCGCGCACGAGCAGATCGGTCCGCTTCAGGGAGTCCAGGCGGCCGACCGAGAGCGCGAAGCCCTCGTACGCCTGGGCCGAGAAGCCCTCGGGATCGAGGAGCGGCAGGCGCAGCACCTCGGCCTCGAGGCCCTGGTAGCGGCGCAGGCGGCGCGCGTTCGTCTCGGAGGTCGTGTAGAGCCGCCGGCATTCGCGCAGCGCCTGGCCGTCGAGAGCCTTCACCTTCTCGTGGAGGTCCCTTCCCTCTGGCGTGTCCGGGAAGCCGTCGACGCCCGCGTCGTGGAGATCGTAGGCCTGGCGGAAGGGGTGGAACAGCCAGCAGACCTTGCGCGGATGGCGCGCCGCGTAGCTCGGGAAGCGCGTCGCGATGAAGAGGTCGACGGGATGTCCGGACGCCTGCTCGAAGTCGAGCAGCCGCCAGGCCAGCGCCGAGCGCAGTGCAGCCTCGCGCGGGCTCCACTGGAACGGGAGCTGGACGGCCTCGGCGTCGACCCCGGCGGCGCGCAGGCGGTCCACGAGGGCGGCGAGATGCCACTCGGCGCCACCGGTCACGAAGGGCACCTGCACGCCGCCGACCAGGACGCGCCGCTTCACGGCGGCGCTCCCACGTAGCCCAGGGCGCGCAGCTCCTCGAGGTCCTCGGGGGCCAGCGGCGCCGCTTCGCGCCGCCCCGGGTAGCCGGGATGCGCCCGGCGGAAGGCCTCGAGCTCGCCGAGCAGCGATGCCGCGAGCGCCTGCCGCTCGGCATGCAGGTCACGGGCTTCGCCAGGGTCCCCGGCGAGATCGTAGAGCTCGTGGCGGCCGTCGCTCGAGTGGATCAGCTTCGTCGGCCAGCGCAGCAGCGCCGTCCGGACGCGGTCGAAGCGATGGCCCCAGCGCGGGTGGATCAGATCCTTGGTGCGCGTGTAGTACAGCTCGGCCAGCACGGGATGGTTGCCCGGCTCGTAGGGGAACGCCGCGAGCAGGCGCGCGTGGCGCTCTCGGGCGAGCTGGGAGACGACGAGGCGCGGCACGTCCACCGAGGTGATCGCCTGTTCGGAGACGCGGCCCTCGCGTTGACGCGGCGCCTTGACGATCAGCGGCACGGCCAGGACCTCCTGGTAGAGGTCCTTCGAGTGCTCGGCGAGCCGATGCTCGCCGAGGAACTCACCGTGATCCGAGGTCACGACGACGAGGGCGTCGTCCCACAGTCCTTCGGCCTCGAGGCGGTCGAAGAGCCGGCCCAGCTCCTCGTCGAGGTTGGCGAGGGCGGTGTCGTACTGGTCCACGACCTGCTGGCGCAGCGCCTCGGGCGCGTCGGCGTCGCCGGGCATCACGGCCTCGGCCAGGCGCGCGATCAGGTTCGGGTTCTGGGACACGGGGCGCGGCAGGAACCCCGGCCGCTCCGCGGCGTTGTAGGGGCGGTGCGCGTCCATGTAGTTCACGAACAGGAAGAATGGCCGGTCCTTGCGGCGTGCCTCGAGCCATTCGTAGACCTGGCCGTTCTTGCGGGCCGCGCGGCCCGGCTTGACCCAGTAGGCCTCGAAGCCCTGGTCGAGCCGGTAGCGCTGCGCCATGTAACCGGCGTTGGCGACGACAGCCACGGTCTCGTAGCCCTCGGCCTGGAGCGCCTCGGCCAGGGTGAGCTGCTCGGCGCCGAGCGGGTAGGCGTTGTCGGGGACGTCCTCCGTCACCTTGAAGCCGTGGGCGCCGTGCTCGTACGGGTGCCTGCCGGTGAAGAGCGAGGCGTGGGTCGGCAGCGTCCAGGGCGAGCTCGCGAGGGCGCGCCGGTAGAGCGTCGCGACCCGCGCGAGAGCGTCTATGCGGGGGCTGGTGCGGACCGGGTAGCCGTAGCAGGAGAGGTGGTCCGCTCGCACCGTGTCCAGCGTGATGAGGACCACGTTCGGATCGCGGGGGCGGGCGCAGCCGGCGCCGAGCAGCGCCGGAACGAGGAGCGCCGCGGTGGCGCCGGGCCTTCGGAGCATCGGGAGCCGGGTATTATGCCAGCCGCGAAGGGGACGGTTACAATCGCGCGCATGCCGGACGAGCGCGAGGCGGACGCAGAGCGGCTGCGCCGCATCCGCGAGGGGGTTCGCGCCCGCGCGCTCCTGGATCCTCTCCGGCTGGGGGACGCCAAGGCCCCGCGCGAGCCGGCGCGCCTCCCGCCACTCGAGAGCGCCGTGCCGGCAGACCCGCCCGCGCGCCCCGATGCCGCGGAGGTGAACGCCGGTTGGGACACGGCAAGGGCGCAAGCGCTCGGACTCCTGGGCCGTGCGCTGCGCCGGGCGTTCGCCCCGTTCGTCGACGCGCAGGCCGCGTGGAACGCCCGCCAGGTGCAGCTCGACAACCGGCTGCTCGAGTACCTCGAGGCGCGTTTCGACTTCACCCACCGGCACTACGACCGCGTGCTGGGCCTCCACGGCAAGCGCCTCGAGGAGATCGACGAGCGCCACCTGATCCTGCAGGAGGAGCTGGTCCAGCACGTCCACGACCTGGTGAGGCGCATCGACCTGGTCCTGGCCGAAGCCGAGAAGGGGCGGCACTCGCTGGAGTTCGCCCTGCGCGACGTCCGAAACCGCCTCGAGCGCCTCGAAGAGAAGCTCGCGCGCGGATGAGGAGCGTCCTCGTCTGCGGCGTCCAGGCCCCGTTCATCGTGGGCGGCGCCGAGATCCTGACCCGCGAGCTCCTCGAGAACCTCAAAGGGCGCGGCCTGCGGGCCGACCTCGTCAACGTGCCGTTCAAGTGGTACCCGGTGTCGGAGCTGCTGCGGCAAGCCCTGGCCTGGCGCATGCTCGACGTGACCGAGAGCAACGGGGAGAAGGTCGAGCTCGTGATCGCCACCAAGTTCCCGAGCTACCTCGTGCGCCACCCCCGAAAGGTGACGTGGCTCTTCCACCAGCACCGCGAGGCCTACGACCTCTACGGCACGCCGTACTGCTCGTTCAAGGCGACGCCCGAGGACGATGCGGTGCGCTCTGCGATCCAGGAGCTCGACACGACCTCGCTCTCCGAGTGCAAGAAGATCTTCACGATCTCGCGCAACGTCGCGGACCGCCTTGCGCGGTGGAACGGCCTCGAGGGCGAGGCCCTCTATCCCCCGCCCCAGCATGCGGGCCGCTACTATGCCGACAGCGTCGGCGACTACTTCTTCTATTGCGGCCGCCTCGACCGGCTGAAGCGCCTCGACCTGGTCCTGGACGCCGTCGCCCGGGCGGACGGCGCGCTCCTGAAGATCGCGGGGCAGGGCCCCCTCGAGCCCCAGCTGCGCAAGCAGATCGCGCGCCTGGGCCTCGGCGACCGCGTCGAGCTCCTGGGCTTCGTGCCGGCGGACGAGCTGCTCGCGCTCTACGCCCGCTGCCGCGCGGCGGTGTACACGCCCGTCAACGAAGACTACGGCTACGTGACCGTCGAGGCCTTCCTCTCGGCGCGCCCGGTGCTCACGACCACCGACGCCGGCGGGCCGCTGGAGTTCGTGAGCGACGGCGAGAGCGGCTTCGTGGCTGCGCCCGATGCGGAGGCCCTGGCCGACGCGATGCGCCGGACGCTGGCGTTGCCCGAGACGCGTGTGCGGGCGATGGGGGAGGCCGGCCGCGAGCGGGTCAAGGACATCTCCTGGGAGCGTGTGATCGGCCGACTCACGGAGACGCTCCTGTGAAGCTCGCGGTGTGGTGCCCGATGCCGCCCTCGCCCTCGGGCATCGCCGACTACGCCGCGGAACAGCTCCCGTTCCTGAGCGAGCGCTTCGAGGTCGCGGTGGTGGCGGAGGCGCCCGCGGCGCGGCCCGAGGCGGACGTCGATCTGTATCAGCTCGGCAACTCCCCCGCCCACGGCTTCGTCTACCGGGCGGCCCTGGAGCGCCCCGGCGTCCTGCTGCTCCACGAGTGGAGCCTCCACCACCTGGTGCTCTCGCTGACCGTCGAGCAGGGCGACGCCGCGTCCTATCTGCGCCAGATGCGCCGCGTCTACGGTGAGCGCGGCTCGTTCCTGGGGCGCCAGGTGGCACGCGCCCTGGGCGGTCCGTTGTGGCCGGCGCTCTACCCGCTCTGCGAGCGGATCCTGCAGGCGAGCCTCGCGGTCGTGGCGCTGACGCGCTTCGTGGCCGAGCGGGCGCGGCCCCGCGTCGCGCCGCGCCCGGTCCTGCACCTGCCCCACCATCTCTCGCTGCCCCTCGAGCCCTTGCCAGAGCGCCGCGACGCTCGCCGCGAGCTCGGCCTGCCCGTCGCCGCCCCGATCGTGACCGCACCTGGCCTGGCCACCGTCTCGAAGCGCCTCGACGTCGCCCTTCGCGCAGTCGTGCGCCTGCGCCGGCGGTTCCCGGATCTGCGGCTCTGCGTCGCGGGAGGCGTCGAGCCTGGGCTGCCCCTGGAAGCCTGGGCCGCGAGCGACCCCGCGGCCCTCGTCGTGACCGGGCGCCTCGATCTGGACGCCTTCCTGCGCCATCTCGTGGCAGCCGACCTCGTGCTGGCGCTCCGCTTCCCCACCCACGGCGAGATCTCGGGCGCCCTGGTGCGCTCCCTGGGGGCGGGGCGCGCCGCGCTCGTGACCGCTGGCACGCCGGCCGCCGAGGAATTCCCCGAGGGCCTCGTCGTGCCCATTGACCCAGACCGCGGCGAAGAGGAGGAGCTGGTGGCCCTCATCGGGACGCTCCTCGAGGACGCCGCGCTCCGCGAGAGGATCGGCGGGCGCGCTCGCGCCCACGTGCTCCGCCACCACGGCCTCCGCGATGCCACGACGCGCCTCGCCGACTTCCTCGTCGAGGTCGCGAGCCGCCGCGAGGAACTCGCTGCCCTCGTGCGCCTCGAGCCCGAGGCGGAGGCGGGGCTCTACGCGCAGCTCCTGGACGAGGTGCGCTTCGCAGCCCAGGACCTCGGCCTCGCGCAGCTCCCGGGCGGGATCGAGGACGACCTGCGTTCCCTGGCGCCGTGACGCCGCGCCTGTCGGTCGTGATCCCCGCCTTCAACGAGGAGAGGCGCCTCCCCGAGAGCATCGCGCGGGTCCGCGCCTTCCTGGAGGCGCGCGGCCAGAGCTTCGAGATCGTCGTGGCCGACGACGGCTCGCAGGACGCGACCGCCGCCGTCGCGGAAGCCTCGGGAGGCCCGGCGACGCGCGTGCTGCGGGGCGAGCGCAATCGCGGCAAGGGCCACGCCGTGCGGCGTGGCATGCGGGCCGCGCGCGGCGAGAGGCGCCTCATGACCGATGCCGACCTCTCGGCGCCCATCGAGGAGCTCGTTCGGCTCGAGGAGCGCCTGGACCAGGGCTACGACGTGGCGATCGGGTCGCGGGCGGTTCAAGGCGCGCGGATCGAGGTCCGCCAGGGACGCTTCCGGGAGACGGCGGGTCGGGCCTTCAACGTGCTGGTGCGGCTCCTGCTCCTGCCCCGCATCCGGGACACCCAGTGCGGCTTCAAGCTGTTCACGGCCCGGGCGGCGGAGGTCGTCTTCGAGAAGGTGCGCCTCGACGGCTTCTCGTTCGACGTCGAGGCGCTGTACGTCGCGCGGCGGGCCGGCCTGCAGGTCGCGGAGGTTCCGGTCGTCTGGCGCAACGACGCCGCGACGCGGGTGGGCGGCCTGTCGGGCGCCCGCGCGTTCCTGGACCTCGCGCGGATCCGCCTGAACGGCGTCCGGGGGCGCTACGGCCCGGCGTTGTAGCGGATCGTCGCGGCGGCGCGCAGGTCCCGCACCCACTCCTCGATGCGCTCGTTGAGCGTCTGTCCCTCCTCGCCCTCGTCGGCGGCGAAGCGGAAGGAGATGTACTTCAACACCACGGCCTCGCGCCGAGCCAGGGCGCAGAGCGCCGGATCCGAGGCGAGCTCGGGCGCCTTGGCCGCGAGGTCGGCGCAGGCCGCAGTGGCCTCGTCCCGTGTCAGCACGGCCTGCGGCAGGCGCGCGGCCTCCTGGTACATCAGCCGCTCGTCGAGCAGGGCCTCGAGGGCCGCACCACGGCCGAGCCGCTTCAGCCGCTCGAAGAGGCGCACCTCCGAGAGCAGGATCGGCTCGCCGCCCAGGTCGGCCAGGACCCGCTCGATCACGTCCTCGGCGGAAACCGAGACCGCGAGCGCGACGAGGAGCGTGGCGGCGGCACACCTAGAACGCATGGCCCACCGTGAAGTGGATGCGCGAGGCCTCCTCTTCGGGCTTGCGGTCGAGCTTCACGGCCCAGTCCAGGCGCACGGGTCCGAAGGCGGTCCGGTAGCGCAGGCCGACGCCGGCGCTCGCGCGGATGTCCCCGAGGTCGATGTCGGAGGCGAACGGATAGACGTTGCCGAGGTCGGAGAAGAGCGCCAGGGAGAAGCGCTGGGTGGCGTCGAAGCGAAGCTCCAGGCTGCCGAGGAGGAGGCCGTTGCCGCCCTCCTCGAGCACGCCGTCGGTGGGAAAACCCCGGAAGCTGAAGTCGCCCCCCGCGAAGAAGCGCTCGGGGAGCGGCAGGCGCGTCTTCTCCTCGAAGCCGAAGGTGCGGGCGAGGCCGAGCCTGGCCGAGGCCGCGAGCAGCGTGCGGGGCAGCACGCGCCGGTAGCTGGCCGCCTGGAGGTAGCTCTTCAGGAACGGATCGCCTCCCAGGGCCCGCAGGGAGAGCTGCAGGTCGGCACCCACGAACGATCCGCGCCGCGGCTCGAGGGGATCGTCCCGGGTGTCCTGGACCACCGAGAAGGACGGACCCGAGATGGTGGCGTCCTGGAACTGGCGGTCCACCTCGTCCTGCGGAACCTCGACGTTGAAGGTGTCGGTCTTCTGGTAGGCGTAGCGCGTGATCAGGGTGCGGCCGCCGCGAATCCGGAACAGGGTCTGGACGAGCCCGCCCCCCTTCACGTAGTCGAAGCCCTCGCGGTCCTCCTCCTCGCGGAAGCCGGTGACGTAGAGCTCCAGGCGGCGGCCGAGCAGGTAGGGCTCCTTGTAGCTCACCAGGAACCGGCTGGAGGTGAGGCTGCCGCGGGCGAAGGCGGTGAGGGTGCGGTCCATGCCGAACAGGTTGCGGCGCGTGACCTCGAGGCTGCCGCGCAGCTTCTCGCGGTCGCCGTAGCCCACCCCGTAGGCGAAGGTGCGGAACGGCGCCTCTCTCGTGTCGACGAGCACGCTGCGCCGACCGGCCGCCTCGGACTCGACCTCGACGAGGGTGGCGCGCTCGAGGATGGGCAGCGCGCCGAGCCGGCGCTGGCTCTCGAGCACGTCGCCGACGCCCAGGGGACCGCCCTCCTCGACGAGCAGCTCGCGCCTCACTACCTCCTCGCGGGTGTCACGCAGGCCCCGGACGATGATGCGGTCCACGCGGGTGCGCTCCCCGGGCGTCACGCGCAGTCTCACGACGGCTGTGCCGCGGTCGTCCGAGAGCGAGACCTCGGGCGCGACCTCAGCGCTCAGGTAGCCGGCGTTGCGCCAGGCGAGGAGCAGGGCGTGACGGTCGAGGGCCACGTCCCGGATCCGGTAGGGCCGTCCGGCGCGCGTGCGTAGCTCGCGGGGCAAAGCGGCGCCCGTCTCGGAGGCCTCGGGGGGCGTCTCCACGGAGAACGACTCCACCAGGCAGCGCGGGCCCGGAGCGAGTCGGAACGTCACCGGCACGTCGCCCCCGGTGTCGGGAACGTCGGCCTCGGCCCGGGCCTCGAAGTGGCCGTCCGCTTCGAGGGCGCCGACGAGAGCGCGCACGTCGTCGTCGAGAAGCGCGTCGCGCACCGGCTCGCCCACGCGGGTCTTCACGAGCGCGCTCGGGGATCCGCCGGCGAAGCGCAGCGCGGCGCAGCGCCACGCCGGGCCGGCGTCGACGTCGTACACGATGCGCTCGCCCCCGGGCAGCGGCTCCACCCGGTGCGTGGCGCTGGCGTTCCGGTGGCCGCGGGCGACGAGCGTCTCCTCGAGGCGCTCCGCGCCGGCCTCGCGGGCGTCGAGGCTCGCGCCTCCCTCGCGCAGCAGCGTCTCCACTGCCCGGCGCGCCTTAGCCGGCGCGGCGTCCCCCCGGAAGTCCACCCGCATCCAGGGCCCGGGGGTCACGACGAAGCTCAAAGCCACTCGGCCCGCTGCGGGGTCGTAGGCCTCGCGCACCTCCACCGCGGCGCGCCAGCGCCCGCCCTGGGCAAGACGCGCGCGCATCCTCTCGGCCGCAGCCTGGGCCACGGCCCGCTCGAACGCCTTTCCGGCACGCGGGCGGATGAGCGGCTCGAGCAGCAGGGCCAGGCCGCCGCTCGTGCCCTCGATCGAGGCGCGCGAGACCCGCACGAGGGGGCCGCTCGCGAGCTGGAAAACCGCGTCCGTACCTCCGGGACGGCGCTCGGCGCGCGCCTCGACGCGCGCTTCGAGGTAGCCCTTCCGGACCAGGGCGAGGGCGACCTGGGCCGCAGCCGCGTCGAGGCGAGGCGGCCACAGCGGCTCGCCGGACTGGAAGCGGGCGGCTCGCCGGACGGCCTTCGGCGAGATCACGGAGGCCCCCTCGACGCGGACGGCCGCGAGGCGCGGCGCCGGGACGAACCGGAACACGAGCTGCGCCCCGCTCGCGTCCTCGCGCACGGAGACCACCACGTCCTCGAACTCGCCGGTGGCGTAGAGGCGCTGCACGGCGTCGCGGACGCGCTCCGGACGCAGCTCGTCCCCCGGCGCGATCCCCACGTAGCGCAGAAGACGCTCGACGTCCCGCTCCGGCGCCTCGAGGCGCACCGACGTCACGGCGGGCAGGGCCGCGAGCAACAGCGCCAGGATCACTTGGAGTGGCGCAGGCGTACGTCCAGGCCCGCGCCCCCCGGGACGGCCTGTGTCACGAGGATCGAGAAGCGGTCGGAGAGCGTGTACTCCACGGAGAGCAGGCGCTCGTCGGTGCTCCTGAGATCGACCGAGTAGAGCACCGACAGGTCGCGGCCGACCCGCTTGCCGACCGTGAGGCGCGCGGTGGGATCGGAGATCCCGCCTCGGACGACGGATGGGTCGATCGAGAAGCGCGAGAGGCCGAGCAGCCTCTCGGCGCCCCGCTCCAGACCCACCTCCTCGCTGATGCGGCCTGCGGCGAGGGTGGCCGCGCCGGTGGCGGCCAGGCGCGAGGCGTCGAGCTGCGACGTCTGCAGACTCGACAGCGCGCTCTCGTCGGCCCCCGCCAGCAGGTTGAGGATCTGGACGGCGGCCAGGGGCGGATCCGAGGTGAGCGTCGGGTAGACGCGCTCGAGCGTCCCGTTCATCTTCAGGGTCACCCGATAGCTGCGCACGCGGGACTCGGCCTCGATGTTGAAGACGGGGTCGATCGTCTGCGGGTTGATGAAGTCGATGGTGCCGCGCCGGATCACGTAGGTATTGCCCTGGAAGTACACGCGGCCACGGTCGACCTCGGCGCGTCCGGAGAGCACGGGCGCATCGGCGGCGCCCGTCAGGCGCAGCTCGGCGCGGGCGTCGAGGGTGGCCAGGTTGTTGTCCACCGACAGCGTGCCCGGGGCGCGCAGCCGCAGGTCGTAGCGCAGGCTGCTCGCGCCCGGCAGCGGCGAGACGCGCGGCGCCGAGGCGGTCAGGAGCTCCGACGCGACGTCGTAGCGCCGCGTCCAGCGGGCCTGCCTCACGTCGATGGCTCCAGCCAGCCACTGCGTCTGGGCGTCGCCGAACAGCCGCGCGTCTGCGTCGAAGACGGCGCGCAGCCCCTCGGGATAGCGGAGGCTCAAGGCCGTCCCCGTCCCGCGCACCTCGAAGGAGCGCAGCACGCCCTGGGCGTAGGCCACCTCGCCTTGAAGCTGCAGCTCGCCGCCCCCGAAGCGACCCGTCACGTCCTCCAGGACGGCGGTCGACTCGTCGAAGCGCAGCACGCCGCGCACGTCGTCGATGCCCTGGGGAATGCCGCGCACGCGCAGCCCCGCCCTCTCCACCTCGAGCCGGCCGGCGACACGCGGCGTCTCGCGGCTCCCCTCGACGGCGAGGGCGAGCCGGGCGGCGCCGCGGCCGCGCACGCGCCGCGTGACCGCGGTGAGCGCCTGCAGGTCCGCGTCGCCCTGGATCTGCAGCGAAACCGGTGCGGAGGGCCGCAGGCCGAGCGCTCCGTTCACGACCAGGCTGGTGCCTTCGCCCACGAGGCGCAGCTCCGACAGCTCGATGCGCCCCGCCTTCAGGCGAACGAGCAGAGGCTCGGCGTTCCGTACCGGGTAGTCGAGGAGCGGGAGCTCGATGGACGAGACGAGCGCCTCGCCCTCGAGGGCATCCGGCTCCGCCAGGGGGCCCTCCAGGCGCAGGTCGCCGCTCGCCACGATCGCGGCGGCTCCCGGCAGCGCCGGCGCCAGGACGCGCAGGTACGGGTCGATGCTGGTGTCGCGCAGGGACAGCCTCAGCGCCGCAGCGTGGGGCGCGGCGATCGCAACACGCCCCTCGCCCGTCAGATCGAGCCGGGCCGAGGCGAGCCGAGCCTCGAGCTCCGCCTGGCCGTCGCCGCTCGACCGCAGGCGCAGCTCGAGGGCCCCGAGGCCCTCGTCGCCCAGGAAGAGGCGCGGTGAAGCGAACCGCGCGTCGAGGCGCGGACGCGCGAGGGGACCCTGGACGCGTGCCTCGCCGGCGACGCGCCCTCCCAGGCGCGCGCCGCCGGGCAGCGCCGGCGCGACGTCGTCCAGCGCGACGTCCTGGACCTCGGCGAGGCCGTCGTAGACGCCGTCGCGCGTGACCGAGCCCCGGAACACCACGGTTCCGCCACCGACCCCGGCGCGCCCGAAGCTGACCTGGGTGCGGTCGCCCTCGAGCTCGGAGCGCACTTCGAGCTCGCGGAATTCGGTGCCGCGGAAGCGCCCGTGGCCGGCGCTCACGCGCAGCGACCCGAACGGGGCGCTGCGCCGGCCGCCGAGGTCCGCCTCGCCTGAGAGGTTTGCGTCGAGGGCGAGGTCCAGCTGCAGGGCTTCTTGGAAGTCGCTGGCAGGCCAGGCGCGGAAGCGCAGCTGCGCCTCGATCCCGTCCTCCTCGCCGAGGGGACCCGTCTCGGTCCGCCCGTCGAGCCACAGCTCGGCGCCGCCCTTCCTGAGCGCCAGCGAGTGGGAGCGCACCTCCCCCGCGTCGAGGGTTCCGGCCCATTCGGCGTCGCCCCAGTCCACGCCCAGGTAGCCGATGTCGGTGCCCGAGAAGCGACCGTCGAAGAGAGGGTCGAAGGTGTGACCGCGCCAGCGACCGCGGAAGCGTCCGCTCCCCGCGATGCCGGCGGGCGCCGCAGCGACCTGCCCGAGGGCGCGACGCAGCCGTGCCAGCAGGCGGTCCGCGCCCTCGAGGTCGCCGCTGTCCGCGTCCAGCGCCAGGTCCGCACGATCGTCGGCCTCGATCGTTCCCGCGATGCGGGCCTGGAGGGCCGGGGTCCGGAGGTCGGCCCGCTCCACGCGCTGGCGACCGTCCTGGGCGCTCCACTCGAAGCGGCCCTCGAGGGGCGTGCGGCCATCCGCGCCACGGGCGAGGTCCAGGCCCATCTTGCCGCTGATCCGGCGGGGCCATCCGCGCGGCCACTCGACTTCGAGCTCACCGCTCGCCGCGGAGGCGACCTGCAGGTCCCCCCAGTCGAACACCGCGCGCAGCGCGCCCTCGGCGTCGATGCCGTGCAGCGTGGCCCTGACGCGGGCCGCGCCCGGCGCGGGCGGAACGTCCACGTCGAAGCGCCCGCTGCCGCCCAGAAGCTCGGCCTCGAGGCCCCGGAGCCTCAGGCCTCGCGGGTCCTTCTCGAGCGCGGTCGAGAAGCGCTCGACGCTCACCGTCTCGAAGCGCCCGTTCGTCCCCACCAGGCGGCCGGTCACGTGGAGCTGGCTCCGGTTCAGGAGCGCCCGGCCGTCGAAGTGGGCGGCACCCGCGAGGCCGAGTCCCGACTGCAGCACGTGGCGGTCGAGGAGGCCGAGCTCCAGGCGCCCTCGCAGGCGCACGTCCACGGCCGGGTCCCCGCGCAGGCGGACGACGCCCGAGTAGGCGAGATCCGTGTCCTTCGCCCGCAGGTGGGCCTGCTTCACGAGCACCTGCGGGCCGTCCAGCTCCAGGTCGAGCTCCGTGCCCACGGGCAGTTCCGGCCCCTTCCCGATGCGGAGACGGCCCGGACTAAAACGCAGGCTGCCCGCCAGGATGCCGGCACGGCGGGCCAGGAGGCGGCCCTCGAAGTCGGGCAGGTCGGCCACGAGCGGCACGCGTCGATGGTCGACGTGAAGCGCCCCGTCGAGGATCTGGAGCCGCCGCACTCGCACCTCGACGCCTCCCTCCGCGCCCCGGGCCAGCTCCGGGATGTCGTCGCCGCCCTGCGCCCACGCGTTCACGCGGACGATCGGGCGCTCTAGCTCGACCCGGGCGAAGACCACGCGCCCGTCGAGGCGCGGCGTGAGGCTCGGCACGAGGAGCGCCCGCTCCAGCTCCAGGAACGGGAGCGCTTCCGGGGCGGCCCCGGCGATGCGCAGGCCGGTGATTTCCACGGCGAAGGGCCAGAGCCGGAAACGCACGGAGGCGACGCGGGCGTCGCGTCCGAGCAGCGTCCGAAGGCCGGCCTCCGCGCGGCGCGCCGACCACTCGGGAAGCCGCCAGAGCGAGTAGACGAGACCCAGCAGCAGCAGCAGCAGGACGGTGCGCCGGCGAATCACGCGGCCCCGCATCGGTCCCTAACCCACGACGGCGAGCAGCGCCCCCGTTTCGACCGCCTGCCCGTCGCGCACGGCGATCTCGCGAACGAGGCCCGCGCGGGGCGAGCGGATTTCGTTCTCCATCTTCATCGCTTCCATGACGAGGAGGCCTTGTCCCGCCTCCACGGCGGTTCCTGGCAGCACGAGGACACGCACGATCTTCCCGGGCATCGGCGCGCTGAGCCGCGCCGGGCCGCCCGCGGCAGGCTTCCCGCCCAGGGCGCCGCCGCGCACGGCGTCGCGCAGCTCCACCGCCAGGCGATCGTCGTCGAAGACGACGATGCAGCCGCCGGCGCGCGCCTCGAGGCCCAGCTCGAGATTGCGGCCGTCCACCAAGAGGCTCACGAAGTGCCGGCCGTTCTCGCGCCAGTCCACCTCGAAGCGCCGATCGTCCACGGTGACGTCGTAGCGGTCGCCGCGGCCCTTCACCTCGACGCGCAAGGCGCGGCCCTCGACCAGCGCCTCGAAGATCACGCCCGGCCCCGCTGGGCCTCGCGCAGCCCCTCGGCGAACCACGGGGAGGTGGGCCGCGTGGCGGGGGGCAGCCGCGCGGCGAGTCGCTCCCGCACCTCCCGGATGGCCGCCGCGGCGGCGGCCAGCGCCACGGGTCGCTCCCGCGCGCCGTCGCTCCTCGCCACGAACGACGCGACGTAGGACGTGTCGAACTCGCCGGAGACGAAGCTCGGATCCCGCAGCACGCGGGCGTAGAACGGCAGCGTCGTCGGAACGCCGAGGATCCTGTACTCCGAGAGCGCGCGGCGCATCCGCTGGATCGCTTCGGCTCGGCTCTCGCCGTGGACCACGAGTTTCGAGAGCAGCGGGTCGTAATGCACGGGCACCGCGTAGCCCGCGTAGACGCCGCTGTCGTCGCGGACACCGGGACCGGCGGGGGCCTCCAGGGCCTGGATCCGGCCCGGGCTCGGCAGGAAGCCGCGGTCGGGATCCTCGGCCAGCACACGGCACTCGATGGCATGCCCGCGCTGCGCGAGCTGTTCCTGGCGGAAGGGCAGGCGCTCTCCCGCCGCGATCCTGAGCTGGAGCTTGACGAGGTCGATGCCGGTCACCATCTCCGTCACGGGGTGCTCCACCTGGAGACGGGTGTTCATCTCGAGGAAGTAGGGCTCACCCGCGGCGTCCACGAGGAACTCCAGCGTGCCGGCGTTCACGTAGCCAGACCGCTTCACCAGGGCGACCGCGAGCGCCCCCATCCTCCGGCGCAGCGCCTCGGTGACGAAGGGCGAGGGGCTCTCCTCGATGAGCTTCTGGTGCCGGCGCTGGATCGAGCACTCGCGCTCGAAAAGATGCACCGCGTTGCCGTGAGCGTCGGCCAGCACCTGGATCTCGACGTGGCGCGGCCGCTCGAGAGCCTTCTCGAGGTAGACGCTGTCGTCGCCGAAGGCGCCCAGGGCTTCGCTCCTGGCCCTCTGCGCGGCGGCGTCGAGCTCGCCCTCGTCCGCGACCAGACGCAGGCCCTTGCCGCCCCCTCCGGACGCGGCCTTGAGCATGAGCGGGAAGCCGATGCGCCGCGCCTCGCGCCGGATCGCCTGGGCGTCTCGGACCGGCTCCAGGGTTCCCGGCACGACGGGGACGCCCGCCTCGACCGCCATGCGCCGAGCCGAGGTCTTCTCTCCCATGAGGGCGATCGTCTCGCTGCGCGGACCCACGAAGACGAGGCCGCGCTCCTCGCAGGCCCGCGCGAAGGCGGCGTTCTCGGCCAGGAAACCGTAGCCTGGATGAACCGCGTCGGCGCCGGTGCGACGGGCGGCCTCGAGGATGCGGTCGATGCTGAGGTAGCTCTCCCGCGACGGGGCGGGCCCGATCCCGCAGGCCTCCCCGGCCAGGCGCACGTGCAGGGCTCCGCGATCGGCCTCGGAGTAGACCGCCACCGCCGCGATCCCCAGCTCCTGACAGGCGCGGACGATGCGCACGGCGATCTCGCCGCGGTTCGCGATCAGCACCTTGCGCAGCGGGCGCTCGTTCACAGCGGGATGTTGCCGTGCTTCTTGGGCGGGTTCCTGTCGCGCTTGGTCCCGGCCATCTCGAGGCCGTTGATGACCTTCCGCCGCGTCTCGCGAGGCTCGATCACCTCGTCGATGAAGCCGCGGTCCGCCGCGACGTAGGGGTTCGCGAACTTCTCGCGGAACTCCTCGACCTTCTGCCGGCGCAGCGCCTCGGGATCCGCGGCCTTCTGGAGCTCGCGACGGTAGAGGACGTTCACCGCACCCTCGGGCCCCATGACGGCGATCTCCGCCGTCGGGTAGGCGAGGTTCAAGTCGGTGCGGATGTGCTTGCTCGCCATCACGCAGTAGGCGCCGCCGTAGGCCTTGCGGGTGATGACGGTGATCTTCGGGACGGTGGCCTCGGCGAAGGCGTAGAGCAGCTTGGCCCCGTGGCGGATGATGCCGCCCCACTCCTGGGCTGTGCCGGGGAGGAAGCCGGGCACGTCCTCGAAGACGACGAGGGGGATGTTGAAGGCGTCGCAGAAGCGCACGAAGCGCGCACCCTTCACCGAGGCGTCGATGTCGAGGCAGCCCGCCAGCACCGCGGGCTGGTTGGCGACGACACCGACGCTCCGCCCCCCCATCCGCGCGAAGCCCACCACGAGGTTCTGGGCGAAGTGTTCGTGGACCTCGAGGAAGCGCCCCTCGTCGACGACGGCGCGGACCAGACGCTTCATGTCGTAGGGCTTCGCGGCCTCGGCGGGGACGAGCTCGTCGAGGACGGGATCCTCCCGGTCGGGGGGATCCGGGGTCTGGCGCGCGGGCGCCGTCTCGAGGTTGTTGGAGGGCAGATAGGAGAGGAGCTCGCGGATGAGCTGGAGGCAGGCGCGATCGTCGTCCGCGGCGAAGTGGGCGACCCCGGAGCGGGCGTTGTGGGTCATGGCCCCGCCCAGGTCCTCTTTGGTTACCTGCTCGTGGGTCACGGTCTTGATCACGTCGGGGCCGGTCACGAACATGTAGGCGGTGTCCTTGACCATGAAGTTGAAGTCGGTGATGGCGGGCGAGTACACGGCGCCCCCCGCGCATGGTCCGAGGATCGCCGAGATCTGCGGCACCACGCCCGAGGCCAGGGTGTTGCGCAGGAAGATGTCCGCGTAGCCGCCCAGGGACGCGACGCCCTCCTGGATGCGCGCGCCCCCCGAGTCGTTGAGGCCGACGATCGGCGCGCCCGACCGCATCGCCAGGTCCATCACCTTGCAGATCTTCTGTGCGTTCGTCTCGGAGAGGCTGCCGCCGAAGACCGTGAAGTCCTGGGCGAACACGTAGACGAGGCGACCGTCGACGCGGCCGAACCCGGAGACGACGCCGTCGCCGGGGATCTTCTGCTCGGCCATCCCGAAGTCGAGGCAGCGGTGCTCCACGAGCTTGTCCAGCTCCTCGAAGCTGCCTTCGTCGAGGAGCAGCTCGACGCGCTCGCGGGCCGTGAGCTTGCCCTCGGCGTGCTGCCGCTCGCGCCGCTCGGCGCCGCCGCCGTCCAGGGCGCGCCGCGTCTTCTCACGGAGCAGCGCGAGGCGGTCGCTCACGGCCGCCTCAGTGCCGGCAACCGCAGCCTCCGCCGCAGCACCCGCCCCGAGCCGGCGCTTCCCCGGCGGACGACGCCGTCGTCGCGAAGCTCGACAGCAGCTTCTCGACGTCCCAGGCGCCGCAGGTCGGGCACGGGACGCGCTCGCCGAAGGCGCGCACGTACTTCTCGAAGCGCGCGGCGCAGGCGTGGCAGAGGTACTCGTAGATCGGCATCAGCGCGACGCCTTCTGCCCCATCTCCTTCTTGGCCCTCTCCCAGTCCTCGAGGAAGCGCTTCAGGCCGATGTCCGTCAGCGGGTGCTTGAGGAGCAGGCGGAAGACGCCCATGGGCATGGTGCCGATGTGGGCGCCGGCCTTGGCCGCCTCGACGACGTGCATCGGGTGGCGCAGCGAGGCTGCCAGGACCTCGCAGGAGAGGTCGTAGTTCCCGAAGATCCCGACGATGTCGCGCACCAGCTCCATGCCGGGGGTCGCGACGTCGTCGAGGCGGCCCACGAACGGCGAGGCGAAGCGGGCCCCGGCCTTGGCCGCGAGCAGCGCCTGAGTGGGCGAGAAGATGAGCGTCATGTTGACGCGGATGCCCTCCGCGGCGAGCGACTTGGTCGCCTTGAGGCCCTCGGAGGTGCAAGGGCACTTGACCACGATGTTCTTGTGGAGGGACGCCCAGTGGCGGCCTTCGCTGAGCATCCCCGGCGCGTCGGTCGCCACGACCTCGGCGGAGATGGGCCCGTCGACGGTCCGGCAGATCTCGAGAAGGATCTCCTCGGGGTCCCCCTTCTCCTTGGCGAGCAGGCTCGGATTGGTGGTGACGCCGTCCACGACACCGAGCTGGGCGCCCTCGCGGATCTCGTCGAGGCTCGCGGTATCCAGAAAGATCTTCATTCGTCCTCTCCTCACACGACCGGGTTCTCGAGCACGCCGATCCCCTCGATCTCCACCTCCACGCGGTCGCCCCGGTGGAGCGGACCGACGCCGGCGGGGGTACCAGTGGTGATGATATCGCCGGGAAGCAGCGTCATCACCCGCGACACGAAGCGCACCAGGGAAACGGGATCGAAGATCAACTCGGCGGTGGTGCTCCGCTGGCGGACCTCGCCGTTCACGCGACACTCGACCCGCAGCCGCCCCAGGTCGAGGCCGACGGCCATGGCGGGGCCGATCGGGCAGAAGGTGTCGAAGCCCTTGGCCCGCGTGTACTGCACGTCCTTGCTCTGCAGCTCACGGGCGGTGACGTCGTTGACGCACACTGCCCCGAGGATCGCCGCGCCGGCGGCCTCGGGGGTCTCGACGTCCTTCGCGCGCCGGCCGATCACGAGGCCCAGTTCCGCCTCGTGGTCCACGCGCCCAGCCCAGGCCGGCAGGCGGATGGCCTCGCCGGGGCCGATCACGGCCGAGGGCGGCTTCAGGAAGAGGAGCGGCTCGGCGGGGACGGGCTTGCCCTGTTCCGCAGCGTGGTCGCGGTAGTTGAGTCCGACGGCGACGATCTTGGAGGGCGTGGCCGGACACAGCAGCTTCGCGCCCTCGAGATCGACGGTCGCGCGGGTCTCGGCGAAGCCCGCGACCGGGTCGCCCTCGAGCAGTCGGAGCAGGCCGTGCTCCTCCTTGGCCCAGGCCGCCCCGCCGGAGGTCGCGATGCGGAACAGCCTCACGGCCGGCCGCCCTCCACGGGCTGCGAGCGCTGGCTCTCGTTGCCGGCGGCGTCGACCGCGCTGACGGAGTAGACGAAGCGACCCGAGGCGGCGCCAGGGTCGACGACGCTCGTCTCGGGCGGCTTCACCTCGGCGAACCTCTCCGGCTGTCCGCCGCGGGCCTGGCGGTACACGCGGTAGAGCGCCAGGTCCGGCTCCGGCGAGGGGCTCCACGACAGCTCGAGGCCGCTCTCGCCGGCGAGGGCCGCGACGCCCGTCGGCGCGGCCGGCGCCTTCTTGTCCTCGACGAGCACGCAGGCCTCGTTGGACGTCCCGCTCTCGACGAGCGGGGCGCCGGAGACGACGGTGGTCGCAACGTAGCAGTGGGTTGCGCCCAGGGGCGCCATAGCATCGAGAAAGCTCGCCTCTCGGAGCACCTCGGCGGTCAAGGGCGCGCCGTAGGTGCCGTTCTCGGCGCGGCGGTAGAGGTAGAAGCCCGCCGTCTGCGGGATCGGAGGCGCTGGGGAGGGCGCGGTCTCGGTAGGAGGTGCGGAGGGGGCTTCCTCGGGCGGCCGCGGGCCAGCGGGTTGCGGTGCGACGCCGGCGGCAGGCAAAGACGCTTGCGGCGGCGGCGAGGGGCTGCCCTTCGGCTCCGGCGAGGGCTCGATCCAGGCGGGCAGCGGGTCGGGAGGCGTGAGGCGTAGACGGACGCCGTCGGGCTCGAGGCCCGCCGAGAGATCCAGCGGCGGCGCGACCGCCTCGGCGACGACCAGGGAGCGGAGCTGTGACTGCACGGAGCTGTGCTTGTCGCTGGTCGCGATCGCCGCGATGCGCAAGACGGTGCCGGGGGACGGGAGCGGCTCGCGGAGCGTGAGCCGCTCGCCGGGCGCGGCTTTCACGCTGCGCCGGGCCGCGGTCTTCTGGAAGTCCCCGGAGCCTTCGGCGCGCAGGAGCTCCAGGCTGACGACGCCCAGGCGCTGACCATCGGTCGTGGCCCGCGGGGCTTGCAGGTGGACCTCGAGCTCTGCGCCGCGCTGGGCGAGGCTCAGCTCGGACACCGGCTGGGGAGTGCGCCGGAGCGGCGGCAGGGGGTCGCCCCGCTTGCCGCAGCCCACGTGGAGGGTCGCCGCCGGGACCAGCGCCAGGAGCATCGTGGGGGTCATCCGCATCGTTATCGGCGCTTCGGGGTGAGGGCGTAGTATACCGGCCGTGACGCTGCGGAGCCTCTGCCTCGTGTCGGGGGTCTACGACCTCGCCTTGGCCGTGCCGCTCCTGCTCGCGCCGGTCTACACCGCCCGCCTGTTCGGAGCGCCCGATCCCTCGCCGGTCCTGAACGCGCAGCTCAACGGCGTGTTCACGCTGAGCCTGGCGGCGGGCTATTTCTGGGCCATGGCCGACGCTCAAGCGCGCCGCGGCTACCTCTGGTGCGCCGGGGTCCTGGCGAAGGCGCTGGGCGCGTCCCTCTTCGTCCTCGACCACTTCCTGCGGAACTCGCCGGCGTCCTTCCTGCTCTTTGCAGTGACCGACGGCGGTCTCGCGCTTCTCACCTTGACGCTCCTGCTCCGGGCGCGCGCGTAGTCGGCGGCGTTCAGTACTCGGCAACCTCGACCCGCGCCTTGAGCTCGTCCGGGCCGATCCGCCCGGCCTTGCGCTCGTCGAGATCCCTCTTCCGGATCCGGACCACGAGGGTCCTTTCCACCTTGGCGACTCCGAAGGGGAACCCTGGCACGAAATCGACTGCGGCGGCGATCGTCTCCTCCGGGCGAAGGGCCCTGAGCGTGCCGCCGTGGGTCGACAGCGCGTCGACGAGCGCGGTACGCATGCGCGCCACGACGGTGGCGGCCGGCGCCTCGCTTGCCTCGTCCTCGAGCCCCGCGTCGAACCACAGCGTCCAGGGCGGGATCGGCGGCTCGGGCGCCGCCGGAGGCTCCGGCGGCGAGGGCGCTTCGGGTGGCGCCGGAGCGGTCGGCTGCTCCGGATGCCGGCGCTGGATCTCCCACTGCACCTCGGCGATGGCCCGCTCCACCTCCTGGTGGGTGCGTGCCGCCTCGCGTTGCAGGGCTTCGGCTTGCTGCTCGACGACCTGGATCTCGCGGTCGAGTTCGCTGTGCGGGACGGCACGCACCCGGCGGCCGACGCGGGCGTCCGTCCGCTGACGGACGAGCTGGCCTTGGCCGCGCACGGCACGGGCGGGCAGCACGAAGACCGCCCCCACCCCCTCGATGCGGTACCCGCGGCACGCCCCTGACTGCAGGGCGAACACGCCGGGGCGGGCGACGGCGTCAGCGGCGCGGGCCAACGCGGCCTCGAGGGCCCTGAGCTCCGCGCGCGGGCCCTTCTCGGCCGGCAGTGCGTGCTGGGCGAGAGCCAGCGGCGCCGCGCAGGCGACGAGAATCGGAACCAGCAGCGGCCGCATCACTTCTTCTCCGCGACCTGGAGCACGTGGCCCATGAGCTCGGTGGTGCGGGCCACGTGCTGGCCCGTGCGCCCGTCGAGATAGGCGAGGCCGGCGCTGACACGGGCCAGGTCGTAGCGCCGCTGCGCTTCGGTGCGCTCCGCGAACTCCCGGAGCGACTCCTCCACATGGCGGCTCTGGCGCGACTCGCTCTCCCGCAGCAGGGTTTCGAAGCGCTCGAAGCCGCCGCTCCGGGTCGACGCCACGTCCACGGCGGCGCCGCGCCCGGCCAGCGCGGCCTCCAGGGCGGCGATCTCCTGAGCGTGGCGCGCCTCCTGCTGGTCGAAACGCCGCTCCAGCTGCACGAGCCAGCCGAGCCCCGTTCCGAGAGCCAGCAGCACGGCCGCCGCGGCGGCGACGAGGCCCGGGGGCCAGGCTGCGAGCCGGAGGCGGCGCGCCGGCCTGAGCGACGGCAGCGGGTCGCTTCTCAGCTCGACGCGGACCCGCCGGAACGCGGCCAGCTCCTCCCGGCACGCACTGCATGCGGCGAGGTGCTCCGCGAGGCGCGCTTCCGCGCCGGGGGCGGTCTCGCCGTACAGCACCTCGATCATCAAGTCCCTGTAGTTCGTGCACTCCATGTCCTTCGTCTCCAAGACCGTCACGCTTGCGCTGCTCCCGCCACCGCCGCGACGCCCCGCAGTCCTTGACGCTCCAGCCGGCCCCTCAGGCTCACGAGGCCGCGGTAGAGGCGCGTCTTCACCGTGGAGAGCGGCACGTCGAGGATCTGGGCGATCTCGAGGAACGTCAGCTCCTCGTATTCCTTCAGCACGATCACCTCGCGTTGCTCGTCGGGGAGGGCGGCCAGGGCCTCGCGCACCCGCCGAAGCAGCGCGCCGCGTTCGGCCTGCTCGTAGGGCGACGGGCCGGCGTCCGGCGCGGGATGTCCGCCTTCCTCTTCCAGGCTTTCGAGGCTGACGAACGCCTTGCCCCGCCGTCTCCGGAGGCGGTCGCGGCACAGGTTCAACGCGATCTGGTAGAGCCACGAGGAGAAGCGCGCCTCTCCCTTGAAGCCGCGAAGGGCACGGAACGCCTTAAGGAACGCTTCCTGGCTCACATCCCGCGCCTCCTCTTCGACCCCGAGGATCCGGTACGCGGTTCCCTGGATCCTCCGCTCCCAGCGGAGCAGGAGCAGATCGAAGGCTGCCAGGTCGCCAGCCTGAAACGCCTCGACGAGCCGCTCGTCGCTGGGCGCAGTCATCTGCTTCTGGGACGTCGGATGGGGCGCCATAGCTCTATTCCTGTGTATCTGCAGATGATCTACGCTCTGGGGTGCGTTCTGCTGTATACATCCATTAATTGCTTGGCGTTCACATGCGTGTACCGCTGGGTGGTCGACAGGCTGGCGTGCCCCAGAAGCTCTTGAATGGCACGGAGATCCGCGCCTCTCTGGAGGAGATGTGTCGCGAAGCTGTGCCGTAGGCCGTGTGGACTCAACCGATGTGCCAGAGCGGTCTGCCGAACCCGCCTCGCAACCAGGAGCCGGACGCTGCGATCTGTCAATCGACCACCTTTATTGTTCACGAAGAGAGCTTCGTCCTTCGGACGGGCTCGCGCCCGTGCCGGCAGGTAGGCCCTGATCGCCTGCCGCGCTCGCTGCCCGAAAGGCACGACGCGCTCCTTGCGCCCTTTCCCGATGACGCGGACCATGCGTCCGTCAAGGTCCACTTCCGAGAGGTCGAGGGACACGAGCTCGCCGCAGCGCAGGCCGGTCGCATACAGGAGCTCGAGAATCGCCCGGGCCCTGAACACGGCGTCGCTCTGGCCGGGAACGTCGAGCAACGCGCCCACCTGGGTCTCGTCGAGGTGGGCGGGCAGGCGCCGCTCCACGCGCGGAGAGACGATGGCGCGCGCGGGGTTGCGATCGAGCGCGCCCTCACGGCAGAGATAGCGGAAGAAGGTCCGGAGCGCGGCGAGCTTCCGGGCCGAGGACGCCTTCGACAGGCCGCGTCGATGCAGGCTCGCGAGGAAGGACCGGATCATCAGGTGGTCAACGTCGTCCGGACGCCCTTCCCGGTGCAGCTCCCCCTTCACATGCCGCGCGAACTGGCGCAGATCCTCGCCGTAGGCCTTGAGGGTGTGGGGTGAGAGGTTCCGCTCGCGGTCGAGGTGCGTCAGGAAGGCGGTGATCGCCCGCTGCACGGCCGCCTCAGCGGGCCGCGGCGGGGCGCTCGGTCGGAGGCATGCCGACGAAGAAGCCGCCCAGGCGCGCCTTGAAGGCATCCAGGCTGGAGAGAGCGCGCTCCGCCATGGCCCGACGCCGCTGGGCACGATCGCGGATGCCGGGCTCCAGCTCGGGCAGCAGGCCGAAGGCGATGTTGGCGGGCTGATAGTTCTCGGGATCGCTGCGGGCGACGTAGCGTCCCAGCGCGCCCAGGGCCGTCGTCTCGGGGAAGACCAGGGGCGCCTCGCCGCTCGCCCGGCGCGCCGTGCCCAGGCCGGCGACGAGGCCCGAAGCCGCCGACTCGACGTACCCCTCGACTCCGGACATCTGGCCCGCGAAGAAGAGGCCGGGCCGTCGCCGTGTCTCGAAGCTCTCGTGGAGCGCCCGTGGGGCGTTGACGTAGGTGTTGCGGTGGATCATCCCGAAGCGCACGAACTCCGCGCGTTCGAGGCCGGGGATCATGCGGAACACCCGCGCCTGCTCGCCCCACTTGAGTTGCGTCTGGAAGCCCACGACGGAGAAGTGGCTGCGGGCGAGGTCGTCCTGGCGGAGCTGCACCACCGCGAACGGGCGCCTGCCGGTGCGGGGGTCCCTGAGCCCCACCGGCTTCATCGGGCCGAAGCGCAGCGTGTCCCCGCCGCGGCGGGCGATCACCTCCACGGGGAGGCAGCCCTCGAAGAAGAGCGCGCTCTCGAAGTCGTGGAGGCTCGCGCACTCGGCCCCGGCGAGGGCCTGGTGGAAGGCCCGGTATTGGCCCTCGTCGAGCGGGCAGTTGACGTAGTCGTCGCCTCCCTTGCCATAACGCGACGCTCGGAAGGTCCGGTCCAGATCGATCGTCTCGGCCTCGACGACCGGCGACACCGCATCGTAGAAGTGCAGGTGCTCCTCGCCGACGAAGCTGCGGATCTCGGCCGCCAGCGCGTCGGAGGTGAGCGGTCCGGTCGCGACGATCACGAGACCCTCCGCTGGAATCGCCCTCACCTCCTCGCGCCGAACCGTCACGCCCGGAAGCGCCTCGACGGTTTGAGTCACGCGCCGGGCGAACAGTTCGCGGTCCACGGCCAGGGCGCTGCCGGCCGGTACCTTCACGCCGTCGGCCACCCGCAGAATCAGCGAGTCGAGACGCCGCATCTCCTCCTTGAGCAGACCGGCGGCCTGGTCGAGAGCGTTGCCGCGCAGGCTGTTGGAGCAGACGAGCTCGGCGAAGTCGCCGCTCCGGTGCACCGGGGTGCGAACCGCCGGACGCATCTCGTACAGCTCCACCTCGACTCCGCGGCGCGCGAGCTGCCACGCGGCCTCGCTGCCGGCGAGGCCGGCCCCGATGATGGTGACGCGTGCCCCCATGGGTGCTACGCCGCCTGGCGTTTGAAGTGGCAGTTCTCGTTCCCGCAGAAGACGACCTTGCCCTCCTTCTTCGTCTCCTTCTCGAGGAGCCAGGCTCGGCCGCAATCGGGGCACGGCTCGCTCAGCGGGCGGTTGTAGGCGGTGAACTTGCACTCAGGGTAACGCTTGCAGCCGTAGAAGCTTCGTCCCCAGCGACCCTTGCGCTCCACCACGGCGCCCTGGCCGCACTCCGGGCAGGTCATCCCGATCTCCTTGGCTTCCTTCTTCTTGATGTACTTGCATTCGGGGTAGTTGGAGCAGGCGATGAAGGGGCCGAAGCGGCCGCGCCGCCACATGAGGTCGTTGCCGCACTCCGGG
This sequence comes from Vicinamibacteria bacterium, assembly GCA_035691285.1. GTDB lineage: Bacteria > Acidobacteriota > Vicinamibacteria > Fen-336 > Fen-336 > DATFEN01. The sequence continues at coordinate 65,289 of DASSJI010000111.1, forward strand.
CACTTCTCGTCGATCGGTGCGAGCTTCTCGACCTCGAGCTTGCCCGCGGCGCCGCGCACCAGGCGCTTGGTGGTCTTGCATTCGGGGTAGTTGGAGCAGGCCAGGAACGGCCCGAACCGGCCCTTCTTCACCACCATGGGCTGGCCGTCCCGGGGGCACAGCTCCTTGAGCGCCTCCTCGTGGACGTCCGGGATGCCCTCGGCTCCCTCGCCAGTGAGCTGGCGCGTGTTCTTGCACTCCGGATAGGCCGAGCAGGCCAGGAACTTTCCGTAGCGGCCCCACTTCAGGACCATGGGCGAGCCGCACTTGTCGCACGTCTCCTCGGTCTTCTCCTCCATGGCCTTGACGTCCTTCATCTCGGCCTGGGCCTTCTTGAGGTCTTTCGAGAACTTCTTCCAGAACTGGTTGAGGGTGTTGAGCAGGTTGTCCTTGCCCTCCTCGATCGCGTCGAGCTCCTGTTCCATGGCCGCCGTGTACTCGACGTTCATGATGTCCTGGAAGTGCTCCACCAGGAGGTCGGTGACCAGGAAGCCCAGCTCCGTGGGGTGGAGGCGGCCTTCCCGCTTCTCGATGTACTCGCGGGTCTCGATGGTGGCGATGATGGTGGCGTAGGTGGACGGCCGGCCGATGCCGTTCTCCTCCAGCTCCTTGACCAGGCTCGCCTCGCTGAAGCGGGCCGGCGGCTCGGTGAAGTGCTGGTCGGTGTCCAGCTTTTGGAGCCGCAGCTCCTCGCCCTCCGCCAGGGGCGGCAGCTGGGCCACCGCGTCCTCGGGCTCGGTCGAGTCCTCGGCCAGGGTCTCCTCGCGGAGCTTCGCCTCGCGCTTCTCGTCGGGCGACTCTTCGTAGACGGCCAGGAAGCCCTTGAACTTCAGGGTGGAGCCCTTGGCGCGCAGCAGGTAGCGCTCCGCAGGCCCGGCGGCGATGTCCACGACGGTCTCGTCGTAGACCGCCGGCCTCATCTGTGAGGCAACGAAGCGGTTCCAGATCAGCTTGTACAGCTGGTACTCATCCTTGGACAGGAAGCGCTTGACGCTTTCCGGGTCGCGCTCGAGATCGGTGGGTCGGATCGCCTCGTGGGCGTCCTGGGCGTCCTGCTTGCTGCGGTAGAAGACCGGCTTCTCTGGCAGGAACTCCGCGCCGTAGCTCGCCTCGATGCGCCCGCGGACCGCCAGGAGCGCGTCGTCGGAGACGCGGATCGAGTCGGTGCGCATGTAGGTGATCAGGCCCACCGACCCGTCGGGCCCCAGCTCGATGCCCTCGTAGAGCCGCTGGGCGACCTGCATGGTCCGCTTCACCGCGAAGCGCAGCTTCTTGAACGCCTCCTGCTGGAGCTTCGACGTGGTGAAGGGCGGCACGGGGTAGCGGCGCCGCTCCTTCTTCTGGATCTTCGAGACGCGGAAGCGGGCGCCCTCGAGGTCGCGCCGGACCGCCGCCGCCGCCTCGCCGTCCCCGATCTCGAGCCGCTTGTCGTCCCGCTTGAGCAGGTTCGCGCCGAACACCGGCGGCTCGCGGCCCTCGAGGTGAGCCAGCACGGTCCAGTACTCCTCGGCGACGAACGCGCGGATCTCGCGCTCGCGATCGCACACCAGCCTGAGCGCCACCGACTGCACGCGCCCGGCCGACAGCCCGCGCCGGACCTTGTCCCACAGGATGGGGCTCACCTTGTACCCCACGAGGCGGTCCAGGATGCGCCGTGCCTGCTGGGCGTCCACCTTGCGCGGATCCACCTCGCCCGGGGCCTTGAAGGCCTCCTCGATGGCGCGGCGCGTGATCTCGTTGAACACCACACGGCGGACCTTCTTCTTCGCGCGAGCGCCCAGTTCCTCCTGCAGGTGCCAGCAGATCGCCTCACCCTCGCGGTCGGGATCGGCGGCGAGGTAGATGGCCGCGGCGTCCTTGGCGGCGGACTTGAGCTCGTCCAGGACGCGCTTGCGCGGGGCGAGAACCTCGTAGTCGGCGGCAAAGCCTCGCTTGACGTCGACGCCCAGCTTCTTCCTGGGCAGATCCCGGACGTGGCCCATGGAGGCCTTCACGACGAAGTCGCGCCCGAGATACTTGTTGATCGTCTTGGCCTTGGCCGGCGACTCGACGATCACGAGGTTCTTCGCCATCGCCCTCCTACCTTACACCGGAAGGCGCGGAGCGGACGAAGACGGACCCTGGCAGGCGGAGAACGTGGCCTGCGATCTCGAGCTCGGTGAGGCGCGCCAGCAAGGCCGGAACCGGCGTTCCTGAGCCGCGCGCAAGTTCTTCGACTGTCATGGGTTGGTCGACGGGGAGCGCCGCGAGAACGGGATCCACGGACGACTCTGCCGGCATGGGCTTCGCGTGCAGGCCGATCTCCGCCAGGACGTCGCGGGCGTCGCGGACGAGACCGGCGCCGTCCTTGATCAGGGCGTTCGTGCCCTTCGCCCAGTCGTCCATGGGATGGCCCGGCACCGCGAGCACGTCGCGCCCGGCGTCGAGGGCGAGCCGGGCGGTCACGAGCGCGCCGCTCTTCTCCGCCGCCTCGACGACCACCACGGCCCGCACCAGCCCCGCGAGAATGCGGTTGCGACGCGGGAAGTGGCCCGGCCGGGGCCCGACGCCCAGGGCGAACTCGGAAAGGAGAGCGCCGCCCATCTGGACGAGCCGCGCTGCGAGAGCTGCGTTCTCGGGGGGGTAGATCCCGTCGAGCCCGCGCCCCTGCACCGCGATCGTGCGTCCACCGGCGGCGAGCGTCCCCTCGTGGGCGGCGGTATCGATGCCCCGGGCCAGGCCGGAGACGACACCGACACCCGCCTGGGCCAGGTCACGGCCCAGGGCGAAGGCCAGCCTCTTCCCCCGCGGCGACGCGGCGCGCGAGCCTACGATCGCGACGAGGGGCAGGGCGCAGCAGGCTTCGAGCTCGCCGCGCAGGTAGAGAACGAGCGGCGGGTCCGGAGCGCGGCGCAGCGGCTCGGGGTAAGAGGCATCCACCAGGGAGACGAGGCGCAGGCCCAGCGCCGCCGCACGCCGCGCCTCGTCAACGGCCCGCTCCCGGCCCGCGGCGGAGCGGGGAGCCGTGGAGCCGAGTTGACGAGCGAGCAGTTCCAGCAGATCCACGGCGCTGGATTCTGCGGGCGTTGCGGGCCGGGTCGGGTCCGATCCTGGCTCGCCGGGAGGACACCCCTGTCGTCCCGGTCGGACAGCCACGCCGCGCAAAGACCTCCATCCGGTGGTCTCGACGCGAGACGCCCCCTGGCACCTGCCTTGCTTTGCGGAGCACCGGTCGCTAAGATCAGAAGCTCCCGTTCGGGAGAGGCTCGTGATGAATTTCGGCGCTCCGCTCTTCGTCCTGCTCCTGCTGGCCCAGGGCGGCTTGAAACCCAGCTCGGCCGAGGACGAGCTGGGCTTCGGCATCGAGGTCGCGAAGCGCGGGCTGTGGCAGGAGGCGCTGTTCCGCTTCGAGAAGGCGGCCGCCCTCGACCCGCAGAACGCCGAGGCCCTGAACAACCTCGCGGTGGCCCTCGAGCAGCAGGGCGAGTTCGACAAGGCTCGCGCCGCGTACGAGAAGGCGCTCGAGCTGAAGCCCGCCGACGCCTACATCCAGCAGAACTACGATCTTTTCCGAGAGGCCGATGACAAGCGCAACCGGAAGGCTCGCAAGAAGCCTTAGCCTCGCGCTCCTGCCGAGCCTCCTGGGCTGCGCGAGCTTCGTCGAGATCCCGATCGAGACGCCGCTTCAGAGCAAGCTGGACGTGTCGCGTTTCCGGCGCGTGCTGGTGGCGGGCTTCCTCACCGACCAGGCGACGACGGACATGGACCTGTCGGCGGAGACCTCGCGGCTGCTCCAGAACCAGCTCCGCTCGGCGTCCCGCATGCAGGTCCTCGAACCGGATCGGCCGCCGCTGCAGGACGCCATGGAGCGGGCCCGGGACGCGATCGGCCCTCCCGAGAAGTGGGGCAAGGCCGAGCGCGAGCAATACCGGCTCGAGGCGGACCGCATGCTCCAGGACGGCGAGTTCTGGCGGCGGGTCGGGGAGGAGTTCCAGAACCCCCTGATCGTCACCGGCCGGATCGGATTCGAAGAGCAGAACCGCTCAGGCTACCAGGCCGACGAGCGCGTGGTGCGCGATCCCACGACCAGTCGCGCCCGCATCGTGCGCGGCAACCGCTTCCTCGAACGCAAGGCGTTTACGCTGCAAGCGGACTTCATGTTCGTCGACGGCAAGACCGGCGAGACCCTGCACAAGGAGAAGTTCACCGAGGAGGTGCTCTACGGCGAGGAGCAGAAGGTCTCGCCGCTGTCGTCGTACTTCGAGCTCATGGACCGGCTGCTGCCCAATTTCCTCGGCGTGATCTCGCCGCAGAAGATCCGCGGAACGCGCGTCCTCCTCAAATAAGGATCCGACCCATGGCCAAGCGCTCGCTCGGGCGGCTGACGCTGCTCCTCCTGGGAACCGCACTCGCCCTCCCCGCGAGCGCGCAGTTCTTCCCCTACTACGGGAAGAACAAGGTGAAGTACGACAACTTCGCGTGGCGCATCTACAAGAGCCCGCACTTCGAGATCTATTACTACCCGGAGTTCGAGCAGCACCTGGAGCGCCTGGCGAGCTACGCCGAGAGCGCCTACCGCAAGGTCGCATCGGACCTGAAGCACGAGATCCCCTTCACGATCCCGCTGATCCTGTACAAGACCCACTCGGAGTTCGAGCAGACGAACCTGACCCAGGGCTTCATCCCCGAGGCCGCCCTCGCCTTCACCGAGCCTTTCCGCAACCGGATGGTGGTGCCCATCGACATGCCCCCCGACCAGCTCCAGGGCCTGATCACCCATGAGCTGACCCATGTCTTCGAGTTCGATCTCATCCCGCGCAGCCTGGTGCAGCGCGACGTGCCGCTGTGGGTGGACGAGGGGCTCGCCGAGTGGACCCGGGGGATCTGGGACCCGCTCGACCTGATGCAGATCCGGGACGCGGCCGTCACCGACCAGGTGCCCAAGCTGTCCCGCTCCAACTACCAGCCGCTCTCGGGCCGCGACGCCTACAACTTCGGCCACGCCTGCTTCGAGTTCATCGAGGCGCGCTACGGCAAGGAGGGCATCCGCCAGTTCCTCTACACGCTGCGCAAGGGCATCCTGGGCGGCTCCGCCGAGGACATCTACCGCCAGGCCTTCCGCACCACGCCCCAGGAGTTCGACGAGGCCTACGACAAGTGGCTGAAGGAGCGCTTCAAGCCCTTCCGGGACAAGCAGCGGCCGAGCGATTACGGCAAGGATCTGTCTCCGGACTCCGACGAGACGCCGTACACGCAGGTGTTCGGAGTCGCCACCTCGCCCTCCGGGGAGCTGATCGCGACCATCACTGCCAACCGCGCGGACGGCGAGGCTGACATCGTGCTGCTCTCGGCGCGGGACGGACGCGTCATCAAGAACCTGACCAGCGGCTACACGCTCAAGTACGAGGACATGGTCGTCAACTTCTCAGCCCTGAAGATCGGCCGCTCGATCGCCATCGATCCGAAGGGCGACACGTTGGCGTTCTTCGGGCGAACCGGGAAGCGGCGCAGCCTGGTGCTGGCCTCCGTGCTGTCCGGCAAGGTGCTCCGGAAGATCCCCATGACCCTCGACGAGGCCACAGGGCCGTGCCTGCTCCCGGACGGCCGCCATGCGCTCTTCTCGGCACTCAAGGAAGGCGTCTCGGACATCTACAAGCTGGACCTCGAGACGGGCGAGATCGTGAACCTCACCCAGGACGCGTTCGCCGACGCCGACCCGCAGGTCTCGCCCGACGGCACGCTGGTCGCGTATTCACGGCGCGTCTCGGCTCACGAGAAGCTGTACGTCCTTCCGCTCGCCGATCCGAGCAAGAAGACCCAGCTCACCTTCGGCACCTTCAACGACGTCACGCCGATCTTCTCGGCCGACGGCAAGCGGCTCTACTACTCGTCCGACGAGGACGACGGGATCTTCAACGTGCGCAGCCTCGACCTGGAGACCGGGGCGATCGCGCAGTACACCGACGTGCTCGGCGGCAACCTGACGCCGGCGCCGCTCTCCGGCAGGGCCGGCGAGCGGCTCGCCTTCGTGAGCTACTTCAAGGGCGAGTTCCGGCTCGCCTCCAAGGACCTGCAGGAGCCGGTCAAGGAGGTGGACCAGCGGGTCGAGACCGCCCGCGCCGAGATCCTCGACTTCCAGCCCGACCTGCTCCACCAGGTCGTGCCGGAGAACAAGCGCCGCAAGAAGGTGTTCGAGAAGCTGTACCTCGAGGGCCGGCCGCCCATCAACATCGCGGTCTCGTCGGGGGGCGACTTCTTCGGCGGCAGCCAGGTTGCCCTGTCCGACGTGCTGGGCGACAAGAACTTCGTGCTCACGGCCTACGCCCTGCGCGAGTTCCGCAACTACGAGTTCGACTACCTCAACCTGTCGGGACGCTTCCAGTACGGCCTCCAGGCCTTCGACAACACGCGCTTCTTCTATCCGAACTACTTCATCCCCGGTACCACGTTCGACCGCGAGGGCGCGTTCGCCACGCAGCGCTACACGGGCGGCAGCCTGGTGGGCCAGTACCCCCTCGACAAGTTCCGACGCCTGCAGGTGTCCGCGGGCGTGATCAACTTGCGCGAGCGGTACGAGAACCCCGCCCTCGAGCAGCTGATCCGTCAGCAGGCAGAGGCCGCCGGCGTGCCGTTCTTCCTGAACAACGGGCTGTTCGTGCCGCTGGGGGCGAGCCTGATCCAGGAAACGACCCGCTTCGCCGGCTTCGGGCCGCTCGACGGCTCCACCTTCGCGCTGTCGGCACAGGTGGGCTTCGGCGAGGTGCAGCGCACGACCTTCGAAGCGGACCTGCGCAAGTACTTCCGCCTGGGCTCGACCACGAGCGTGCTGGCGCTGCGCGCCCGCGGCTTCAAGTCGTTCGGCGACGAGCCGGACATCTTCTACTTTGGCGGCAACCAGGAGCTGCGCGGATACCCCTACCTGTCCTTCTCGGGCAACGAAGGCTTCTTCGCCAACGTCGAGCTGCGGCTGCCGCTCATCAACGTGGCCGCGACGCCGATCGGCCTGGTGGGGCCCCTTCGCGGCACCGCCTTCTTCGGTATCGGCGGAGCGAAGTACAAGGGCCAGTCCTACCAGTTCGCCACGAGCGACGACGGGCGCTCCTACGTCGACGACCCCGTCTTCGGCACACCCGTGAGCGGCTTTCGCCTGGTGGACGGCCGCGCCTCGTTCGGAGCGGGCCTCCAGTTCTTCTTCCTCGGCTATCCGCTCCACTTCGACTGGTCGAAGCTCACCGACCTCAAGGTCGTCGCCGACGACACGCGCTTCGACTTCTGGATCGGCTTCGACTTCTAGACGCCCCCTCGCAGGCCCATTGACGCGCCAGGAAGGGCGTGCTAAGGTATTGGGTTTCAACGGATCTCTCGCCAGGAGGGGAGCTCAGGTGTACGCGATCGTCAGGGCCGGGGGCAAGCAGTATCGGGTCGAGAAGGGCCAGGTCCTCTACCTCGAGAGCCTTCCCGCCGAAGCCGGAGACAAGGTCACGCTCGGCGAGGTTCTGCTCGTGTCCGACGAGGCGGGCACCCGGGTGGGGGTGCCGACCCTGGAGAAGGCCCAGGTCACGGGGACCGTGCTCGAGCACGGCCGCGGCTCGAAGGTGCGCGTGTTCAAGTTCAAGAAGCGCAAGCACTATCGCCGCACCCGCGGCCATCGCCAGCCCTACACGGCGCTCCGCATCGACGCGATCCAGGCCTAGAGCTCGGGACAAGACCATGGCTCACAAGAAGGGACAGGGATCCAGCCGCAACGGGCGCGACAGCAACTCGCAGCGGCTCGGCGTGAAGCGCTTCGGCGGCGAGTTCGTTCGCGGAGGGACGATCCTCCTGCGCCAGCATGGCACCCAGTGGAAGCCGGGCAAGAACGTGGGCCTGGCCAAGGACCACACGCTCTTCGCCCTCAAGGACGGCCACGTGCGCTTTGAGGACAAGGGCGGTCGCGGGCACCTCGTGAGCGTGCTGCCCGCCGCGAGCTGAGCCTCCCGCCGCTCCCCGGGCGGCGTCCATGTTCGTCGATCGGGTCAAGATCTTCGTGAAGGCGGGCGACGGCGGGCGAGGTTGCGCGTCGTTCCGGCGCGAGGCCCGGGTCCCCCGCGGCGGACCCGACGGCGGCAACGGCGGCAAGGGCGGCGACGTGGTCCTGGTGGCCGACCCCCGCGAGAGCACCCTGATCGCGCTGCGCTTCCACGCGGAGTACCGCGCCCAGCGCGGCGAGCACGGCGGCTCCTCGAACTGCACCGGCCGCGACGGCGCGGAGCTGCGCATCCACGTCCCCCCCGGCACCGTCGCGCGCGTCGAAGGCGGCGGAGAGCAGCTCGGCGAGGTGGTGCGCGAGGGCGAGGAGCTGCGCGTGGCCCGCGGGGGGCGGGGCGGACGCGGCAACCGCGCCTTCCTCTCCAACCGCAACCGCGCCCCGCGCGAGGCCGAGCCTGGCGAGCAGGGCGAGGAGCGCTGGCTGCGCCTCGACCTCAAGCTGATCGCCGACGTCGGCCTCCTCGGCTTCCCCAACGCGGGCAAGTCGACGCTCCTGTCGCGGCTCTCCGCGGCGCGCCCGCGCATCGCCGACTATCCCTTCACGACGCTGACGCCGGTGCTCGGCGTGGTCGACGTGGACGGCGAGGCGTCATTCGTGGCCGCCGACATCCCCGGCATCATCGAGGGCGCCCACGACGGAGCCGGTCTCGGCCTCCAGTTCCTGCGCCACGTGGAACGCACCCGCGCCCTCGTCTACGTGATCGACGCCTCTGGGACGAGCGGCCGGGATCCCGGCGGGGACCTGCTCGCGCTGCGCCGGGAGCTGCGCCTGTTCGAGCCGGCCCTCCTGGAACGACCCCAGCTCGTGGCCGCCAACAAGCGCGACGCCGTGAGCGGCGAGGATCCGCTCCCCACGCTCGCCGCAGGCGCGGCGGAGCTGGGGCTCGAGACGCTGGAGATCTCGGCGGTCACGGGACAGGGGCTGCCGGAGCTGAAGACGCGCCTGCTGCGGCTGCTGTCGTCCGAGCCGCGCGAGGCCGTCCAAGCGGGGCGCGTGTGAGGGCGGGGCTACTGGGCGGCACCTTCGACCCGATCCATCTCGGTCACCTGCGCGCCGCGGAGAACGCCCGGGAGGCGCTCGCCCTGGATCGGGTGGCGTTCGTGCCCGCGGCACAGCCGCCTCACCGGCCGCCCCCCGTGAGCTCGGCCCGGGACCGCTTCGCCATGGTCGCCCTGGCCACGGCCGGCCACTCCGCCTTCTATCCGTCCGACGCGGAGCTGGAGCGCGAGGGTCCGAGCTACACCGTCGACACGTTGCGCGCCTGGCGAGCCCTGCGTCCCCAGGACGAGCTCGTGCTCGTCGTGGGCAGCGACGCCTTTCTCGAGATGGGCACATGGCGCGAGGCCGAAGCGCTCTTCACCTTGTGCACCGTGGCGGTGGTGGCCCGCCCCGGCGAGGCGTTGCCGCCGGGGCCCGGTCCTTCGGTCGCCGTGAGCGGCCCTGGCCTTCAGGTCTCGTCCAGCGAGGTACGGCGCCTGCTTGCCGCTGGGCAGAGCGTGCGCTACCTGGTGCCCGAGGCGGTGGCGGACTACATCGAGAAGCGAGGCCTGTACCGGTGACGACGCTGCCCCGGGCCTTGAGCAGCGCCGCACAGGCGGTCCTGGCCAAGAAGGCGGAGAGCGTCGTGGCCCTCGATCTCCGGGCGGTTTCGGACTTCACCGACTTCTTCCTGCTCGTGTCGGGCGGCAATCAGCGCCAGCTCGTCGCCCTGGCTGACGCGGCGATCGAGGCGCTCCGGGGCCTGGGCCTGCGCCCCGATCACGTGGAGGGCTATCCACGCCAGGAATGGATCCTGCTCGACTACGGCGATTTCGTGGTGCACCTGTTCACGCCGCGGACGCGGTCCTTCTACGATCTCGAGCGGCTCTGGGGCGGCGCGCGTCGGCTGGAGATCCCAGCCTCGTGAGCGCCACGGTGCCGGCTGGGCTCGTGTACCGGTCCCTGGCCATGCAGAAGGTCCTGGACGTGGCCGCGCGCCTGCTCGACGCCCGCACGCCGGTCCTGCTCCAGGGCGAGAGCGGCACGGGCAAGGACCTGCTCGCGCGCCATCTCCACGAGGCCTCCGGACGCCGCGAGGGTCCGTTCGTCGCCGTGCACTGCCCCTCGGTGCCCGAGGAGCTCGTCGAATCGGAGCTGTTCGGCCACGAGCGGGGCGCCTTCACGGACGCGCGCCAGACGAAGCTCGGCAAGGTCGAGATGGCCGAAGGGGGCACGCTCTACTTCGACCAGGTCCAGGACCTGGCTCTGCCGCTGCAGGCCAAGCTGTTGCGCGTGGTCGAGGAGAAGCGCTTCGAGCGCCTGGGTGGGACGCGCACCCTCGAGGTCGACGTCCGTTTCGTGTTCTCCTCGAACGTGGAGCTGCGCGCCGCCGTTCTCCGGGGCGCCTTCCGCGACGACCTCTTCCACCGCCTGTCGGTGGTGGAGCTGGAGCTGCCGCCCCTGCGCGAGCGGCGCGAGGACGTGCTGCCCCTGGCGTTGCACTTCCTGAAGCGAGAGCAGAAGCGGGGCGCCACCAGGGCCTCGGGCTTCGACGCCGAGGCCGAGGGCCTGCTCCTGGGCTACGCCTGGCCGGGCAACGTGCGCGAGCTGCGCGCCGCGGTCGAGCGCGCCGCGCTCCTCGCCACGGGCGAGACCCTCACCGCCGCCGATCTTCCGCCCCATCTACGCCGCGACCCGCAGGCGCTGTTCGCTTCCCGCGAGCGCCCGCCCTCCCTCAAAGAGCTCGAACAGGCCTACATCCGTCACGTGCTGCGCGAGGCCGACGGCCAGCAGACCCGGGCCGCGCGCGTCCTCGGCATCAGCCGCAAGGCGCTCTGGGAGAAGCGCCGCCGCTACGGTATCCCTTGAGGAGGAGTTCTAAGGTGACCATGGAACAGAAGAAGATGAGGCTTTTCCGGGACAAGCTCCTGAAGCGCAAGGACGAGATCCTGGTGGCCTACAACCGCAACAAGGGCTACGGCAAGGAAGCCGACGGCGAGGGCACGCAGGACATCGCCGACAAGGCCGCGAGCTCCTACACCAAGGAGTTCCTGTTCAGCCTCTCCAACTCCGAGCGCGAGATGCTCCAGGACGTGGACGAAGCCCTCGACCGCATCGAGGACAAGAGCTACGGCTACTGCGTCGTGTGCGAGGAGGAGATGGACAAGAAGCGCCTCGAGGCCGTGCCCTGGGCAAAGCGCTGCATCGGCTGCCAGGAGAAGCAGGAGCTGGGCCTCTTGTGAGAGCGCCCCTCGGCGGGTCGGCGCTCGACGCGGTGCTCGATCCGGTCCTGAGCGTCGTGTTCCCGGCCCGCTGCCCGAGCTGCGCCCGGGCGCTGGAGCGTCCCCTGCGCGGACCCCTGTGCGAGGCGTGCTGGGCGCGGGTCCCCTCCGCACCGGCGCTGCGCTGCCGGTGCGGGAAGCGGATCCCGGCGGGCGCGCGCTGCGGCCGCTGCCGCCGCGGCCTGGAGCCGCTCACCGCGGGCCTGTCCCTCGGCCCCTACGAGGGCCCCTTGAAGGCCGCCCTCCACGAGCTCAAGTACCGTGGCCGCCGGCGCGTGGCTCGGCGGCTGGCCCTGGAGCTCGTCCGGGCACCCGGGGCACGGACCTGGTTCGAGGGAGACGGTGTGCTGGTGCCGGTGCCGCTCCATCCGCGCCGCGAGCGCGAGCGGGGCTTCAACCAGGCGGGCGCGCTCGCGGCCGCGCTCGCGGCCGCGCTGGGACTCGACCACGAGCAGCGGGCCCTGGTGAGACGCGTCGACACGCCCTCCCAGACCGGGCTCAGCGCGCAGCAGCGCCGGCGCAACGTGGCGACGGCGTTCGCCGTGAGGCGGCGCGCGCGGATCGCGGGACGCAGCGTTGTGCTGGTGGACGACGTGACGACGACGGGAGCGACGGCGCGGGCCTGCGCGCGAGCGCTCCTGGCCGCGGGGGCCACCGAGGTCAAGCTGCTGGCCGTCGCCCGCGTGGAGTGAGGAGGTTGACCTTGTTGCTGCGGATCGCGTTCGGCCTGAGCCTGCTCGGGGCGGCCCCGGTGGCCTTCGGCTTCGGGCCCACGGCTCACCAGGCGGTGGGCGCCGAGGCCATCGAGGCGCTGCCGGGCGGCCTCAAGTCCTTCTACAAGGCGAACCGCCTCGAGATGGGGAGCCTTGCCCTCGAGCCGAGCTTCCCCGACGAGGGCAGCGAGCGTCGTTTCCCCATCGACCGCGTGCTGGCTTTCCCCTTCCTCGACCTCGAGACGAGCGAGAAGGAGTACGTGGCGCACCGCGGCGCGTCGCCCGGCCGGCTCCCCTGGCTCATCCAGGAGAGCTACGGGCGCCTGGTCGAGGCCTTCAAGGCCAGGGACAAGGCCAAGGTCCTCTCGGAGTCCGACATGCTCCTGGGCCTCGTCACGGACTTCAGCAACCCCCTGGCGGTGACCGACAACGCCGACGGCCAGAAGACGGAGATGCACGGGCTGTGGGCGCGCTTCTCGATCAAGCTGCCAGAGGCCATGCAACGGCGGCTCAAGCTCGAGGCCGAGGCGGCGCGTTTCCTCGACGCGCCCGACCGCCAGCTGCTCTGGATGCTCGTCGGGACCTACGTCTGGGTGGACAACCTGCTGTACGCCGAGGCCCTCGCCAAGCGCGGGCAGACCGGATACGGCGAGCGTTACTTCGAGGCACTCGAGGTGCGCGCGGGACCGATCCTCAGGGACCGCCTCGCGCAGGCGGCCACCGACGCGGCCAGCTACTGGTACACCGCCTGGACCAACGCCGGCCGGCCTGACCTGAAGTAGACTCCCTGGGTTCACGTGGAAAAGCGGCGCGCGGAGGACGTGGCGCTGATCGAGCGCTGCCTCCGCAGGGAGCAGAGCGCGTGGGAAGAGATCGTCGCGCGCTACCGCCGGAAGGTGTTCCACATCGCGTACAAGTTCACCGGCAAGCACGACGAGGCCGAGGACCTGTCCCAGGAGATCTTCCTGAAGGTCTTCAAGAGCCTCGACAAGTTCAACCGCGACGCCGATTTCTCGACCTGGCTGAGCTCGGTGGCGAGAAACTACTGCATCGACCACTATCGCGCCATGCGGCGCGAGAAGGAGGTGGTGGTGGAGGACCTGGTCGCCATGGACCTCGCCCCGGCCGCGTCGGGCAACCCGCACCGGGCCCTCGAGGACCGCGACCGGCGCAGCTTCCTGAGGCGCGGCCTGGAGCTGCTCCCCGACAAGCTCAAAGAGGCCGTCATCCTCCGCGACCTGCAAGGCCTGAGCTACCAGGAGATGGCCGACCGGCTCCATCTCCCCGAGGGCACCGTGAAGAGCCGGATCAATCGCGGGCGCGAGGAGCTGGCGCGGCTCCTGGTCCGGGCCCAGCAGCCGCGTCGGCGCGGCGCTCCGGCTCGGCTGTCCGCCAAGAGGTGACCTGAGGTGCAGCTCTCCGTCGAACAAAGGGACGACGTTCGGATCGTGCGGGTGGAGGAGGCCAAGCTGACCTATCCAGTCCTCTCGGCCTTCTTTGCCGAAGTGCGACAGCTCGTGGAGGCCGGCGCGCGGCGCCTGGTGATCGACCTCAAGAGCGTGAGCTACATCGACAGCGCCTCGATCGGCTGCCTGATGGACATCCACCGCCTGGTGGAGGAGCGTGCCGGTGTCGTCTCCCTCGCCTCGCTCCAGCCCCGCGTGGAGACGATGATCTCCATGACCGGCGTCCACAAGATCATCGACGTCCACCCGAACGAGGAGGCGGCCGTCCGGGCCCTCGGGAGCACGGGGAGCAAGGGCCATGCGTAGCGTGCGCCTCACGACCGGCCACGAGGTCGAGCTGGACGGGGACCTTCTCGCCATCCTGGAAGCGCTCTACCGCGAGGTCACCCTGAAGCACCGACTCCAGGTATCCTTCGAGGACATGATGCGGGAGATCCAGGGCATCGTGGAGCAGATGGGCGAGGAGGACCGCAAGCGCTACCTGGTGGAGAGCCTGTTCCTGAACTCGGTCACCTACGAGAACGAGATGCTCGACGCGTACATGCGCCGGCTGACAGGCTCGAGGCGTCGCACGCGCGGAGCGTCGGGGAGATCGCTGTGAGGGCGCACCGGGCTCTCTCGTTCGCCGCCCTGCTGCTGGCCGCGCTGGCCGGGGCCGCGTCCGGTCCCCGCCTCGCCCTCGACCCGGAGTCATGGGATTTCGGCAGGACGTTGAGGAACCGGGTCCTCGAGAAGCAGTTCACGCTCAGGAACGTCGGCGACGTCGACCTGGTGATCGACAAGATCACCACCACCTGCGGGTGCACGGCCGCCCTGCTGAGCGACAAGACCCTGCGCCCCGGCGGGAGCGGCACGCTCAAGGTGACCTTCGAGACGCGCGACTACGCGGGGCGGGTGGAGCGCAAGGTGCTGCTGCGCTCGAACGACAAGAGCCGCGACCCGCTGGAGATCAGGCTCCAGGCCACCGTAGTCGGCGAGTAGCCGCGGGGCCTAGGAGGCTTCGGGGGCGAGGACGGGCCGGCTGGCGCGGGGCACGTCGAGGACCGGCGCCTGCGGATGAGGGACGAGGGCCCAGGCGTCGTCGGCCGCGAGCAGCTTCTGGACGAGGGCGGCGTGGAGCGCGTGGCCGGCCTTGCACGCCTCGAGATGCCCGACCAGCGGTCGTCCCACCAGGGCCAGGTCGCCGATCGCATCGAGGATCTTGTGGCGCACGAACTCGTCCTCGAAGCGCAGCTTGTGGTTGAGCACGCCGCTCTCCCCGATCACGATGGCGTTCTCGAGGCTGCCGCCCAGGGCCAGCCCGCTCCGCCGCAGCGTCTCGACGTCGCGCAGGAAGCCGAAGGTGCGGGCCGGGGCGATCTCCTCGGCGAAGGTCTCGGAGCTCACGCGGAAGCTGGCGTGCTGGTGGCGGAGCAGCGGGTGCTCGAAGCCGATCGTGTAGGTGACGCGGAAGTGGTCGGACGGCAGCAGGCGCGCCCACTTGCTGCCACGCACGACCTCCACGGGGCGCAGCACCTTGAGGTACTCCCGCGCCATCCGCTGCGGCTTCGTGCCCGCCTCGTGGATCAGGATCACGAAGGGCGCCGCGCTGCCGTCCAGGGCCGGCACCTCGGGCCCGTCCACCTCGACCACGGCGTCGTCCACACCCAGCGAGTAGAGGGCCGACAGCAGGTGCTCCACGGTCTCGATCGCGGCCGTCTCGCGGCCGAGGGTGGTCGCGTGGTCGAGGCGCTGCAGCTCGCCGATGGTCGCCGGAATCTCGACGTCCCGATCGACGCGCCGGAAGCGGATGCCGCTGCCCGCCGGGGCCGGCTTCAACTCGAGCCTCACGGGTCTTCCGGAGTGGAGGCCGATGCCGGTGCAGCCGACGGCGTTCTTCAGCGTACGGCGATAAGCCATGCGGAGAAATCCGACGCGCGCGACTGCAACTTGCAGGCCAGGGAGCCGAGACTGTAACTCATTGATTCAAAGGGGTGTGGGGATGAGCCATGGCGCGACTCTGGCCGTGGCGCCACAGCCGTCGCGCCACAGTGTGGCTCTTTCACCACGCTCAGAAGCCGGTCCCCCCCGACGCATGCGCGCGCCACGCGCCCGTGTCGAGGATCCGGCGCGCCTCGTCGAGCGCGTGCCGGATCTCGTCGTCGGTGGTGTAGAAGTGCGGCGAGAAGCGGATTCCGGCGCCGGGCCGGTGGTCCACGAGGATCTCGCGCCGAAGCAGCTCCTTGGTCAGCGCCTGGCCGTGAGGCACGTCCAGGATCGCCATGCCGCCGCGCTCCTCACGCCTCGCCGGCGTGCGCGGAGAGAAGCCACGTTCCTGGGCCAGCTCCAGAAGCAGCGCCACCTGGCGCTCGGATTTCGCGCGGATCGCGTCCACGCCGATCCGCCCCACGATTTCGTAACCGGCGAGCGCGGCGTAGAGCGCCGGGATCGCGGGCGTGCCGTGCAAGAAGCGCGCGGCATCGTCCGCGTACTCGTGCTCGGCCTCGAAGCCGAAGGGGCGGGCGTGGGCGGCCCAGCCTGTCACGCGCGGGCGAAGCGCCGGCCGTAGCCGCGGCGCCACGTAGAGGTACCCGGCGCCGGGCCCTCCGCACAGCCACTTCACAGAGCCGCCTGTGGCGAAGTCCACGTCCCAGGCGCTCACGTCCACCGGCACCGTGCCCGCGGACTGGTACAGGTCCGCGACCACGAGCGCCCCGACCTCGTGGGCGCGCCTCGTGATCGCCGCCACGTCCTGAACGAAGCCGCTCTTGAACACGACGTGGGAGATGGGGACGAGCAGCGTCTCCTCGTCGATGGCCGCGAGCAGCCGGTCCAGCGGAACGGTGACGCCGTCCTCGGACTTCACCACCTCGATGCGAGCGCCCTGGGAGCGGTGCGCCTCGTACACGTACATCACCGACGGGAAGTTGAGGTCGTCGTAGACGATCTTGTTCCGCTTGCCGCGCAGGTCGAAGCAGGAGACCACGAGGGCCTGGCAGACCGAGACGTTCTGGTGCATCGCCACCGACCCCGGCGGGGCGCCGATGATGGCGGCGATCCGGTCGCCCGCGTCGATGGGCATCCGCCACCAGCCCTCGGCCCAGGCGCGTACGCCGCGGGAGGCCCAGGCGTCCGCGTACTCGGCGAGGCGCTCCCTGGCCGCCCTGGGCATGGCTCCCAGGGAGTGGCTCACCAGGTACGTGGTGCCCGCGAGGATGGGGAACTCGGAGCGCCAGGCGATGAGCGGATCGCTCAAGCTCCGCCCTGGAGCGCGGCGCGCAGGAAACGGGCGGTCACGCTCTTGCGCGATCGCGCCACCGTCTCGGGCGCACCCGCCGCCACGACGCGGCCGCCTCCCTGGCCGGCCTCGGGGCCCAGGTCGATCACCCAGTCGGCGGACTTGACGACGTCCATCTGGTGCTCGATCACGATCACGGTGTTGCCCGCGTCCACGAGGCGCGACAGCACCTTGAGCAGCTTGCGCACGTCGTCGAAGTGCAGGCCCGTCGTCGGCTCGTCGAGGATGAACAGGGTGCGCCCGGTCTCGCGGCGCGCCAGCTCGCGAGCCAGCTTGACGCGCTGCGCCTCGCCCCCCGACAGCGTCGCCGCGCTCTGGCCCAGGCGCAGGTAGCCGAGCCCCACGTCGGTGAGGGTGGACAGCAGGCGGTGGAGGCGCGGGTGGGCCCGCAGGAGGCCCAGCGCTTCCTCCACGGACATCTCGAGGAGGTCGGCGATGGAGCGCCCGTGGTAGAGGATCTCCAGCGTCTCGCGGTTGTAGCGCCGCCCACGGCAGGCCTCGCAGGTCACGTACACGTCGGGCAGGAAGTGCATCTCGACTCGGCGCACGCCGTCGCCCTGGCAGGCCTCGCAGCGGCCGCCCTTCACGTTGAAGGAGAAGCGGCCCGGCCGGTAGCCCCGGGCGCGCGCCTCGGGAACGAGGCTCATCATCTCGCGCACGAAGGCGAAGGCGCCGGTGTACGTGGCGGGGTTGCTGCGCGGCGTGCGGCCGATCGGGCTCTGGTCGATGGCGATCACCTTGTCGATCGCCTCGGCACCCTCGATGGAGCGGTGGCGGCCCGGCTCCGCCGCCGAGCCCTGGAGCTTGCGGGCCAGGGCTCGGTAGAGGATCTCCATCACGAGCGTCGACTTGCCCGCTCCGGAGACGCCCGTGACCGCCGTCAGCACGCCCAGCGGGAAGGCGACGTCGACGTCGCGCAGGTTGTTCTCCCGCGCCCCGCGTACGACGAGCTGGCCCTTTTCCGGCCGGCGGCCGCGGGGCACGCCGATCTCCAGCTCGCCGCGCAGGTAGCGCCCGGTCAGGCTGCCGTCGATCGACCCGGGCGGACCCTGGTACATCAGCCGCCCTCCGCTCCTGCCCGCTCCCTCGCCGAGGTCGAGCACCCAGTCGGCGGCACGGATCGTGCCCTCGTCGTGCTCCACGACCACCACGGTGTTGCCGCGGTCGCGGATCTCCATCAGCGTATCGAGCAGGCGCCGGTGGTCCCGGGGGTGGAGACCCACGGACGGTTCGTCGAGGACGTACAGGATGCCCTGCATGCGGGCGCCGATCTGCGTGGCGAGGCGCACCCGGTGCGCCTCGCCGGTGGACAGCGTGGTCGTGGTGCGGTCGAGGGTCAGGTAGGAGAGGCCCACGGCCTCGAGGAACGCGAGACGGGCGTCGATCTCCTGGACCAGCCTGGAGGCGACCTCCGCCTCCCGGGGACCGAACGCGAGCCCGCGAAGCGCCCCGCGCAGCTCACCGACCGGGGCGCGGACCAGCTCCGCGATGCCGTGCCCATCGACGGTCACCGCCCGGCTCTCGGCCCTGAGCCTGGCACCCTGGCAGTCCGGGCAGCGCTCGACGGACAGGTACGGCTTCAGGTCCTCGAAGCTCTCGCCTTCGCGGCCCGGGCCCGCCTCCGGAGCGTCGCCAGCCATCCTCACGAGGGCCTGGACGCGCCGGCGGATGTGCTCCAGCACGCCAGGGAACTTCCCGTCGCCCTGAAGCACCGCCCGGCGCGCGCGCCGCGGCAGCTCGCCGAAGGGGATCTCGAGCGCGAAACGCTGACGGGCCGCCACGTCCTCGAGCGCATCCCGCACGAAGCGCGGGCTGACCCGCTGCCAGGCGTGGATCGCGCCGTCGAGCAGGGACTTCGTCTCGTCGGGGACGACCTTCGCCGGGTCGACGTCCCAGCGCACGCCGAGGCCCTCGCAGGCGGGGCAGGCGCCCACCGGGCTGTTGAACGAGAAGGCGCGCGGGCTGAGCTCGGGAAGCGAGACGTCGCAGCGAGCGCACGCGAAGCGCCGGCTCATGAGGCGCTCCTCGCCGCCCTCGAAGGAGAGCAGCACGGTGTCCTCGGCCAGTGAGAAGCTCCGCTCCAGCGCCAGCAGCAGGCGCTTCTGGGCCTCGGGCTTCAACACGAGCCGGTCGAGCAGCACCTCGATCCTGTGGTTCTTGCGCGGGTCGAGGGTAACGCCCTCCTCGAGACGCGCGGCCCGGCCGTCGATCCGGGCACGCAGCAGGCCGACCCTCGCCAGCTCCTGCAGCTCCTTCTTGAAGGCGCCCTTCCTTCCCCGCACCACGGGGGCGAGGACGGCGACGGGCGCCGCCGGGCGGGAGCGCAGCAGTCCCTCGGCGATCTGCTCCGCGGTCTTGGCCTCGATCCGCTCGCCACAGCGCGGGCAGCGCGGCTCCCCCACCGCGGCGAACATCACCCGCAGGTGGTCGTAGATCTCCGTCACGGTCCCGACCGTCGAGCGCGGGTGGCCGGCGGCCGTCCGCTGCTCGATCGCGATGGCGGGCTGCAGGCCGCGGATCTCCTCGACCTCCGGCTTCTCCATCTGGTCGAGGAATTGCCGAGCGTACGGGCTCAGGCTCTCGACGTAGCGGCGCTGGCCCTCGGCGTAGAGGGTGTCGAAGGCCAGGCTGCTCTTGCCCGACCCCGAGGGTCCGGTGATCACGACCAGGCGGTTCCTGGGGATCTCGCAGTCGAGGCCCTGGAGGTTGTTCTCGCGGGCGCCGCGGATGACGATCGGGTCCCTGAGGCTCGTCAAGACTCGCTGGCCAAAAGGCCATTCTACCAAGGCTTCCGCGGCTTGTGGTAGGCTCGAAAGCTGCATGACCAGGAAAGGCAATGCCAGCGAACGGCGCTCCGAGAAGGCCCTCGAGCTCTTCGAGAAGGCCATGAAAGCCATGGCCCGCAAGGACTTCGAGCGGGCCAGGGAGGGCTTCGAGACGCTCCTCGCCGAGCACCCGCAGGAGCGCGACGTGGCCGAGCGGGCCAGGGCTTTCAAGCTCGTGTGCGAGCGGGCCAGGGAGCGCCGCGCCGCGTACAAGCCCAAGGGCTTCGAGGACCTGCTGCAATACGGCGTGTTCCTCCACAACCGCGGCGAGTTCGACGAGGCGCTGCGGTTCCTGCGCGAGGCGGCGGAGATCCACCCGAAGAACGAGCACGTGCAGTACTGCGTCGCCGCCTCGGCGGCGCGGGCCGGAGACACCGAGGCGGCGCTCAAGGCCTTGAAGTCAGCGATCGCCACGAACCCGCACAACCGCGCCCAGGCCCGGGTGGACTCCGACTTCGACCCGATCCGCGAGGACGAGGAGTTCCAGACGCTCGTCTACGCGCCGCTTTCGTGACCACGCGGGCCACCCCGGTTCAGGCCCTGATACTGGCGGCGGGCAAGGGGACACGCCTCAAGAGCCCGCTCCCGAAGGTCCTCCACGAGGCCGCCGGCGCGCCCCTGCTCGAAGGCCCCCTCCGAGCCGTGCGCGCGGCGGGGGCCGAGCCCGTGACGGTGGTGGTCGGACACGGCGCCGACGCCGTGGAGGCGGCCTTCGCGGGACGTGCCCGCTTCGTCCTCCAGGATCCGCCCCTCGGAACGGGCCACGCGGTCCTCGTGGCGCGGGCGGCGATCGCCGAACACCCGGGGACGCTGCTCGTGGTCAACGGCGACCTGCCCCTGCTCAGGAAGGAGACGATCGAAGCCGTGCTCGAGCGCCACCTTTCCGGGGCGGCGGCGACCTTGCTGACGGCGCAGCTCGCCGACCCGGGCGCGTACGGGCGGGTGCTGCGTGACGACCACGGGCGCGTGCGCGCCGTGGTCGAGGCGAAGGACGCGTCGGCAGAGGAGCGGCGCGTAGGGGAGATCAACGCGGGGCTGTACGCATTCGAGACCGAGCCGCTGCTCGAGGCCCTCGACCGATTGGAGGCCGGGAACGCCCAAGGCGAGTACTACCTGACCGACGTGGTGGCGCGCCTCGTGGAGCGCGGCCTGCCGGTCCTGGCCCTCCCCGCCGAGGATCCGGAGGAGACGCTGGGCGTGAACACGTTCGAGGAACTGGCGACGGCGCACCGGGCCCTCGTCGCGCGTCGCCTGCGGGAGCTGATGCTGGCCGGCGTGGCGATCGAGGATCCCGCTTCGACCAGCGTGTCGCTTCACGCGCGCGTGGAGCCGGGCGCGCGCATCCGTCCCTTCACGTTCCTGGAAGGCCGCACCCACATCGAGCGGGGCGCAGTCGTCGGGCCCTTCGTTCGGCTCGAGAACACCACGGTGGGCGAAGAGGCCCAGGTCCTGGACCATTGCCTGCTCCGAGACACGATCGTCGAGGCGGGGGCGACGATCGGTCCCTTCGCGCACCTTCGCCCCGAGAGCCGCGTGGGCCGGCGCGCCAAGGTCGGGAACTTCGTCGAGCTCAAGAAGACCGAGCTCGGCGAGGGAGCCAAGGCCCCCCACCTCAGCTACCTGGGCGACGCCACGGTCGGCCCGGGTGCCAACGTGGGGGCCGGCACGATCACCTGCAACTACGACGGCGCCGCGAAGCACCGCACGACGATCGGCGCGCGCGCCTTCATCGGCAGCGACAGCACGCTGGTCGCGCCCGTGCGCGTGGGGGACGGCGCCTACGTGGCGGCCGGCAGCACGATCACCGAGGACGTGCCGGCCGATGCGCTCGCCCTGGGCCGCGCCCGCCAGGTGCTCAAGCCAGGCTGGGCCAAGGCCCGACGCGACCGTGACGACGCCTCGAAGCGCCACGGCTAGACAGGCACGCGTGTTGCTTCTCCGCTAGAGCATGTGTGGAATCGTCGGTTACGTCGGCGCCCGTGACGCCGCCCACGTCGTCGTCGAGGGGCTGCGCAGGCTCGAGTACCGCGGTTACGACTCGGCGGGGGTGGCCGTGGTCGAGGATGGCCGCATCGAGCGGCGGCGCGCCGAGGGCAAGCTCGAGAACCTGATCTCGCTGCTGGCGGCGCAACCGCTCAGGGGCGCCTTCGGGCTGGGCCACACACGCTGGGCCACACACGGCCGGCCCAGCGAGGAGAACGCCCATCCCCACGAGGACTGCCACGGGCGCGTCGTGGTCGTGCACAACGGCATCATCGAGAACTACCTGGCGCTCAAGGCCCGCCTGCAGGCCGAGGGCCACCGCTTCGTGACCCAGACCGACACCGAGGTGGTGGCGCATCTGGTGGAGTCGCTCTATCGGGGCTCCCTCGAGGCCGCGGTCCGCGAGGCGATGGCCCTGATCGAGGGCGTCTACGCCCTGGTGCTGCTGCACAGGGACGAGCCCCAGACGCTGGTGGCTGCGCGCCAGGGGCCGCCCCTCGTGGTCGGGCTCGGCGAGGGCGAGCGTTTCCTGGCGTCCGACGTGTCGGCGCTCCTGCCGTGGACGCGCGATTTCCTGTTCCTCGACGACGGGGAGGTCGTCACCGTCACGCCGAAGGAGGCGCGCATCGCCACGGCGCGGGGCGACGTCGTCGAGCGGGCGCCCCAGCGCATCGCCTGGGACCCGGTCCAGGCCGAGAAGGGCGGCTACCGCCACTTCATGCTCAAGGAGATCCACGAGCAGCCGCGCGCGGTGCGCGACACGCTCCTCGGACGCATGGGCCTCGAGGCGGGCGAGGTGCACCTCGAGGAGCTGGGCGAGGCGGAGGCCGTGCTCCAGCGCGCCGAGCGCATCGTGCTGATCGCCTGCGGCACGAGCTGGCACGCGGCCCTCGTCGGGAAGTTCCTGATCGAGCAGCTCGCCTTGCTGCCCGCCGAGGTGGACTACGGCAGCGAATACCGCTACCGGGCGCCCGTCGTCACGCCCGGGACCGTCGCCGTCGCCATCAGCCAGAGCGGCGAGACCGCCGACACCCTCGCCGCGTTCCGCGAGAGCAAGCGCCTGGGCGCCGCGGGCCTCGCCATCTGCAACGTGCAGGGCTCGATGTTGACGCGCGAAGCACAGGGCACGCTGCTGACCCACGCCGGCCCCGAGATCGGCGTCGCTTCCACCAAGGCCTTCACGTCGCAGCTCGTGGCCCTGGCGCTCCTGGCTCTGAAGCTCGGGCGCAGCCGGGGCGTGCTCGACAAGGACGCCTGCCGTGAGAAGCTCCAGAGCCTCGCGCGCGTGCCGCACCTCATGGAGCAGTACCTGCAGCATCCCGGCCCGCTCGAGGAGCTGGCCAAGGGCGCGGTGAGGCGCCAGAACTTCCTCTACCTGGGCCGCGGCATCCACTACCCGATCGCCCTCGAAGGCGCCCTGAAGCTGAAGGAGATCTCCTACATCCACGCCGAGGGCTACCCGGCCGGCGAGATGAAGCACGGGCCCATCGCCCTCATCGACGAGGCCATGGGCATCGTCGCCCTCGTGCCTCCCGGCAGGGTCCACGAGAAGATGCTCTCGAACGTCCAGGAGGTCAAGGCGCGCGGCGGCCAGGTGATCGCCGTGACGGCAGCGGATGGAGACGCAGACCTCGTGCGCATCCTGGACGAGCGCGACGTCGTGGTCCGCGTGCCGGCGGCGGACGAGATGTGGTCGCCCTTCCTGTTCGTGCTGCCGCTGCAGCTCCTCGCGTACCACGTGGCGGTGCGCGCCGGGCGCGACGTCGACCAGCCCAGGAACCTCGCCAAGTCCGTCACGGTCGAGTGAGCGCGCTCCTCGACGGCCTGAACCCCGCCCAGCGCGAGGCGGTGCTGGCCACCGAGGGACCGGTGCTGATCCTGGCCGGCGCGGGCAGCGGCAAGACCCGGGTGATCGTCCACCGCATCGCCCACCTGGTGCTGGACAAGGGCGTGCCCTCGGAGCGGATCCTCGCGGTCACCTTCACCAACAAGGCCGCCGACGAGATGCGGTCCCGGGTCGAGGCCCTGCTGGGCGGCTCTCCGCGCACCTGGCTCTTGACCTTCCACAGCTTCTGCGTGCGCCTGCTGCGCCGCGAGGCCCGGGCCGCCGCGCTCCCGCCCGGCTTCGTGATCTGGGACGAGGACGACCAGCTCGCCGCGGTGAGGCAAGCGCTCAAGGAGCTGGACCTGAACGAGAAGCTCCACCCGCCGCGCCGCGCCCTCGCGCGGATCTCGGCGCGCAAGAACTCCGGGCGTGCCCTCGAGGAGGCCGCGGCGGAATCGGCCGGGGAAGCGCTTCAGGCCCGGATCGCCGCCCGCTACGCCGCGATCCTCGAGCGCGCCGGTGCCCTCGACTTCGACGACCTTCTGCTCCGGGGCGTCGCGCTGCTCGAAGCGGACGCCGCGGTGCGCGAGGGGTGGCGACGGCGCTTCCCCTACGTGCTCGTGGACGAGTACCAGGACACCAACCGGGCCCAATACGAGCTGGTGCGGCTCCTGGCCGGCGACAGCGGCAACCTGACCGTGGTGGGGGACGAGGACCAGTCCATTTATTCCTGGCGCGGGGCCGAGCTCCGCAACATCCTGGACTTCGAGCGCGACTTCCCGGGCGCGCGGCTCTTGCGCCTCGAGGAGAACTACCGCTCGAGCCAGGCGATCCTCGACGCGGCCGCGGCCCTCGTGGCGCACAACGTGAAGCGCAAGGGCAAGACGTTGCGCGCCATGCGGACCGGGGGCGCTCCGGTGCGGCTGCACGCCTGCAGCGACGAGTTCGAGGAGGCCGCCTTCGTCGTCGAGACGATCGCCGCGCGCCGCGAGGGGCGCTCTGCCATCCTGGTTCGCATGAACGCACAGAGCCGCCTGCTGGAGGAGGCGCTGCTCAGGGCGCGCCTCCCCTACGTCGTCATCG
This sequence comes from Vicinamibacteria bacterium, assembly GCA_035691285.1. Lineage (GTDB taxonomy): Bacteria > Acidobacteriota > Vicinamibacteria > Fen-336 > Fen-336 > DATFEN01. The sequence continues at coordinate 89,768 of DASSJI010000111.1, forward strand.
GCGGTGTCTCGTTCTACGAGCGCCGCGAGGTCAGGGACCTCCTGGCCTACCTGCGCCTGGTCCTGAACCCGGGCGACGACGCCGCGTTCCGCCGCGTCCTGAACGTGCCGCCGCGGGGCTTGGGCGCACGAACCCTGGCCGAGCTCGAGCGCGTCGCGGCCGAGCGCGGCCTGTCCCTGCACGGGGCCCTCGACGCCAGCGTCGACGAGGCGCTCTTGCCGGCGCGGGCCACGCAGCCCCTCGCGCGCTTCCGAGCGCTCCTTCAGGGCCTGCGGGAGGACGCGGCGCGCCTCACGCTCAAGGGCCTGCTCGAGCGCACCCTCGCGACCTCCGGCTACGCCGCAGCCCTCGCCGAGGAGAACAGCCACGAGGCCGAGGCGCGCCTTGAGAACCTGGCGGAGCTGCTACAGGCGGCCGTGGAGTTCGAGACGCGCCGGGAGGCACCCGGCGAGGCCGACGAGGCGGCGGGGCCCCAGCCGCTGCTGGCGGCCTTCCTGGACCGCATGGCGCTGCTGTCGGACGTGGACAAGTCCAGGGGCGACGCGCCGGTGGTGCTGCTCACGCTTCACTCCGCCAAGGGCCTGGAGTTCGACAGCGTCTTCCTGGTCGGACTCGAAGAGGGCTTCCTGCCCCACAGCCGGAGCCTGCTGGACGGCGACGGCATCGAGGAGGAGCGCCGGCTGTGCTATGTGGGCATGACCCGGGCGCGCGAGCGCCTGGTCCTCACCTGGGCCATGAGCCGAGGCGTCTTCGGGCAGCGCCGCCTGCAGCAGCGGAGCCGGTTCCTCGACGAGGTGCCCGCGGAGCTCCTCGAGGCGAGCGGTAGCCACGCGCCCGAGGCCCGGGAGGCCCACTGGAACGACGGCCAGCGCAACATGCGGCGCGACCGGTTCGAGGCCCCGACGCCGGCGGCGGCGGGCGTCGCTCGACTGCAGGTGCCGAGCTTCCCTCCCGGCGCGCGGGTCAGGCACCCCTTGTTCGGGGTGGGCACGGTCCTGCGCAGCGAGGGCTCGGGGGACGACCTCAAGCTGACGGTGTCCTTCCCCGCCGTGGGCGCGAAGCGACTGGTGGCGCGCTTCGCGGGGCTCCAGCCGGCCTAACTAGCCCTTCGGCTGGAGGTCGAAGACGACCCAGCGCGACATGACCTTGCTGCCCTGGGTGCCCTGGAGGTCGTACTTGCGCAGCACCATCTCGTAGCGCTGCGCCTGACCGCCGATGGTGAGGTCGAGGCCAACCCGCTTCGTCACCATCTCCCCGGTCAGGCTCTCGAGGTCCTCCATCTGGCCCACCGAGAGCTGGACCAGGCGCTTCTCCTTGTCCAGGGCCGCCTTGGCGTCGGCGACGGTCTTCTTGAGCTCCTTCTCCTTGTCGAGGAACTCGCGCCACTTGTCTCCATGGACCTTGAGGCTCGCGGGGATCTGCGCGCCCTTCTTCAGGGCTTCCTGGACCTTGTCGACCTCCGTCGGGAACTGGAGGAAGTAGGCGCGGTAGGCCTTCTTGTTCTCGTCAAAGGCGCGCTCCGCCTCCTGGAACTGGCTCAGGAGCTGGGCGAGGGGCGCCGGCTGCCGCTCCTCCGCAGCGGCCTCGGCGACCGACCACTTCTCCACCTTCTTGTCGAACTTCACGGCGGCGAAGCTCGACAGGGTCTGGTCGTCCTGCTGCCTGAGGGCGGAGAAGTACTGGTCGACGACCTTCCCCTCCGGCCCGCCACAGGCAAAGGCGGTCGCCGCGAGGGCGACCAAAAGGGCCTGCTTCCTCTCCCTCATGCGTCCTCCTTACCGTTCCCGTCGGCCTCTGCGCCCGGCGCCGCTTCCTCGCCTTCCTCGCGCTCCGCGAGGCGCGCGACCGACATCAACTGGTCGCCGTCCTCGAGCTGGATGAGGCGCACGCCCTGTGTGTTCCGGCCGATGGTCGAGATGTCCGCTGTGTTCAGCCGGATGATCATACCCCGACCTGTGATCAGCATCACGCCCTCGTCTCCGCGCAGGAACTTGACCCCCACCACCCGGCCGTTGCGGCCCGTGGTCTTGATGTTGATGAGGCCCTTCCCGCCCCGGCTCTGAAGCCGGTACTCGGCGATCTCGGTGCGCTTGCCGTAGCCGTTCTCGGTGACCGTGAGCACGGTGCCGCCGGGCACCACGCGCTCCAGCGCCACCACCCGGTCGTCGTCCTCGAGCTCGATGCCCTTGACGCCGTAGGCCTGGCGGCCCATGGCCCGCACGTCCTCCTCGTGGAAGTGGATCGCCATGCCCTCAAGCGTGCCGAGCAGCAGCTCGTCCGTGCCGGAGGTCAGCACGGCGTCGATCAGCGCGTCGTCGTCCTCGACGGACAGCGCGATGATCCCCGAGGGGCGCGGGTTCGAGAAGGCCTGGAGCTCGGTCTTCTTCACGATGCCCTTGCGGGTGACGAGCAGCACGTACCCCTGGGCCTCGAAAGTTCGCACCGCGGCGAAGGCCGCGATCTTCTCCCCCGGCTGCAGCCGCACCAGGTTCACCACCGCCTTGCCCTTGCCCTGCGGGCCCACGTCGGGGATCTCGTGGACCTTGAGCCAGTAGACGCGACCCCGGTCGGTGAAGATCAGGATGTAGGAGTGGGTCGACGCGATGAACAGGTTCTGGACGAAGTCCTCGTCGCGGGTGCGCATCCCCACCCGGCCCCGCCCGCCGCGGCGCTGGGCGCGGTAGACGCTGATCGCCGTGCGCTTGACGTAGCCGCCATGGGTGATGGAGATCGCCACGTCCTCGTCGACGATGAGGTCCTCGACCGCGATCTCGTCCACCGCCTCGGTGATCTCGGTGCGGCGCGCGTCGCCGTGCTCCTCGCGGATCTTGAGCAGCTCGTCCTTCACGATCGCGTTGATGCGCTTCGGCTTCGCCAGCACGTCCTTGAGATCCGCGATCAGCGCCTCGGTCTGGCGCAGCTCGTCCACGATCTTCTGGCGCTCCAGGCCCGTCAGGCGCTGCAGCTGGAGCTCGAGGACCGCCTTCGCCTGGATCTCGCTCATGGCGAAGCGGGCGGTCAGGCCGGCCTGCGCCTCGTCGCGGGTCTTGGCCGCGCGGATCAGCGCGATCACCGCATCGAGGTGGTCGAGGGCGATCGCGTAGCCCCTGAGCACGTGGGCGCGCTCCTCGGCCCTGCGCAGGTCGAACTGGGCGCGGCGCCGCACCACCTCGCGGCGGAAGTCGAGGAAGTGCTCGCAGGCCTCGAGGAGATTCAGCACCTTGGGGCGCTGGTCGACGATCGCCAGCATGATGATCCCGAACGTCTCCTGGAGCTGGGTGTGCTTGTAGAGGTTGTTGAGCAGCACCTGGGCGGGCTCGCCCTTCTTGACGTCGACGACGATGCGCAGCCCCTCGCGGTCGCTCTCGTCGCGGGGCTCGGCGATGCCCTCGATCCGCTTGTCCCGCGCCAGTTCGGCGATGCGCTCGATGAGCCTGGCCTTGTTGACCTGGTAGGGGATCTCGGTGATGACGATCTGCTCCCGGTCCCCCTTCGCGCTCGTCACGATCTCGGCGCGCGCCCGCATGGTGATCTGGCCGCGGCCGTTCCGGTAGGCCTGACCGATTCCCTCGCGGCCACAGATCAGGCCGGCGGTGGGGAAGTCGGGGCCGTGGACCCGCTCCATGACGCCCAAGAGGCGCTTGTCGGGAAGCAGCTCCGGGTTGTCGATCAGGAACGCGAGGGCGTCGACCACCTCGCCCAGGTTGTGGGGCGGGATCTTGGTCGCCATGCCGACGGCGATTCCCTCGGACCCGTTCACGAGCAGGTTGGGGAAGGCGGTGGGCAGGACCACCGGCTCCCGGGATTCGTTGTCGTACGTGAGCTGGAAGTCGACCGTCTCCTTCTCGATGTCGGCCATCGTGAGCGCCCCGAGGCGCGTGAGGCGGGCCTCGGTGTAGCGCATGGCGGCGGGGGGATCCCCGTCGATGGAGCCGAAGTTGCCCTGGCCGTCGACGAGCGGCGCGCGCATGTTCCAGGGCTGGGCCATGCGTACCAGCGTGTCGTAGATCGCGCCCTCGCCGTGGGGGTGGTACTTGCCCATCACGTCGCCGGCGACGCGCGCGCTCTTCTTGTAGGCGCGGCCCGGCTCGAGCCCCATCTCGTTCATGCCGTACAGGACGCGGCGATTGGCGGGTTTCAGGCCGTCGCGCACGTCGGGCAGGGCGCGGCCGATGATCACCGACATGGCGTAGTCCATGTAGGACTGGCGCATCTCGTCGGCGATGTTCGTGGGGATGCGGAAGAGCGCGAAGTCGGGGGGCGTGGATTCGCTCATGCTAGATGTCGAGGTTCCTCACGTTCAGGGCGTTCTCCTCGATGAACTGGCGGCGCGGCTCCACCGCGTCGCCCATCAGGGTGGTGAAGATGTTCTCCGCCACCTCGTCGTCCTCCAGGCGGACCTGCAACAGCGTGCGCGTCTCCGGGTTCATGGTGCTCTCCCAGAGCTGCCCGGGGTTCATCTCGCCCAGCCCCTTGTAACGCTGGACCTGGATGCCCTTGCGGCCCGCGGCCAGAAAGTGCTCGAGGAGCGCCTCGCGGTCGGGGACGCTCGTCTCGCCGCCGTCCACCACCACGAGGGGCGAAAGGTCCAGCTCCCGGAACTCCTCGAACACGGCGTAGAGGGCCTTGTACTCCGGCGACGAGACGAAGGCGTCGCCGATGCGCACCTCTGACCCCGGCCCGCCCTCGGGCCGCCCGAGCACCACCTCGAACACGCCGTGCTCCTCGTCCTTCTCGAGGACGACGTCCCGGCCGCGGTCGCGGATCGGCTTGATCACCTCGAGCAGGCGCGCCTTGTCGGTGAAGGCCTCGGCGTCCTTCACGCCGCCCCGCAGCAGCAGCTCGACGAGCGCCTTGGGGGTGCCCTTGCGCTCCACCACGGCCAGCAGCTTGCGGTAGGCCACCATGCGCTCGAGCAGGTGGACCAGGCGCCGCTCGGCGATCTCCTGGCCGGCCGCGGTCTTCACGCGGCGATCCTCGACCGCGCGCTCCATCAGGAACGCATCCAGGGCGGCCTCGTCCTTCAGGTACCTCTCGGCCTTGCCCGCCTTGGCCTTGTACAGCGGCGGCTGTGCGATGAACAGGTGCCCGCGCTCGATCAGCTCCTTCATCTGGCGGTAGAAGAAGGTGAGCAGCAGGGTGCGGATGTGGCTGCCGTCCACGTCGGCGTCGCACATCACGATGATGCGGTGATAGCGCAGCTTGCCGATGTCGAAGTCGTCGGTCCCGACGCCGGTGCCCAGCGCGGTGATGATGTTGCGGATCTCCTCCGATGCGAGGGTCTTGTCGAGGCGCGCCTTCTCGACGTTCAGGATCTTGCCCCGAAGCGGCAGGATCGCCTGGAAGCGGCGGTCGCGCCCTTGCTTGGCCGAGCCGCCGGCCGAGTCGCCCTCCACGAGGAACAGCTCGCTCTTCTGCGGATCGCGCTCCTGGCACTCGGCCAGCTTGCCGGGCAGCCCGGCGCCGTCCAGGGCGCCCTTCCGCCGCGTGAGGTCCCGGGCCTTGCGGGCGGCCTCGCGGGCCTGCACGGCCTCGACCACCTTGAGCGTGATGCGCTTGGCCGCCTGCGGGTTCACCTCGAAGAACGCCTGCAGCCGGTCGTTGACGAAGCTCTCGACGATGCCCTTCACCTCGGTGTTACCCAGCTTGCCCTTGGTCTGGCCCTCGAACTGCGGGTTCGGGAGCTTCACCGAGATCACCGCGGTCAGCCCCTCGCGGGTGTCCTCGCCCTGGATCGCGTCGGGCAGGTCCTTGGCCAGGCCGGCGGCGGTCGCGTAGCTGTTGAGGCTGCGGGTGAGGGCGCTCTTGAAGCCTGACAGGTGGCTGCCGCCGTCGTGGGTGTTGATGTTGTTGGCGAAGGAGTACAGGTTCTCGGCGTAGCCGTCGTTCCACTGGAGCGCGATCTCGAGCGCGACGCCCTCGCGCAGCCCCTCCATGACGATGGGCCGCTCGTGGAGCACCTGCTTGTTGCGGCTCAGGTGCTCGACGTAGGACGCGAGCCCCCCCTCGTACTGGAAGCGGTGCTTCTTCCCGTCCCGCTCGTCCTCGAGGGTGATGAGGATCCCCTTGTTGAGGAAGCTCAGCTCGCGGAGCCGCTGCGAGAGGGTGTCGAAGCTGAAGGTCGTGGTCTCGAAGATCTGCGGGTCCGGCTTGAAGGTCACCCGCGTGCCGCGCCTCTCGGTCACGCCGGTCTGCTCCAGGGCGCTCTGGCGCTCGCCGCGGGCGTAGCCCTGCCGGTAGACCTTGCCGTCGCGCCAGATCTCGACCTCGAGACGCTCCGAGAGCGCGTTCACCACGCTCACGCCAACGCCGTGCAGGCCCCCCGAGACCTTGTAGGCCTTCTTGTCGAACTTGCCTCCGGCGTGGAGCTTTGTCAGCACCACCTCGGCCGCGTCCAGGCCCGACTCGTGCGGCCCCACCGGGATGCCGCGCCCGTTGTCGACGACCGTGACCGAGTTGTCGATGTGGATGGTGACGGCGATCTCGCTGCAGAAGCCGGCCAGCGCCTCGTCCACCGAGTTGTCCACGACCTCGTAAACGAGGTGGTGGAGCCCGGCCTCGCCGGTGGAGCCGATGTACATGGCGGGCCGGACGCGAACCGCCTCGAGACCCTCCAGGATGCGGATGGCCTCGGCGCCGTACTCGGCGACCTCCGCTTCGATCGTCTTGTTCTCGTCTGACATCTCTCTCCTGGGGCCCGCGTCAGGCGGGCCGCACTTCTCCCGCCTCGACGAGGAAGCGCCGCGCCAGGCCGTCCAGGCGCTCCGCCCATCCGGGGTGCGCCGTCGTCACCAGGGCCTGGCCCTCGCTGGCCACACGCGCGCACAGCTCTCGGGTGCGCTCCTCGTCCAATTCCGAATCGAGGTCGTCGAGCAGCAGCGTCGCGCGCGTTCCGCGCTCCTCGCGCACGACCTCGGCGGCGGCGAGGGCCAGTGCGAGCAGTGCGCTGCGGGCCTGGCCAGCCGAGGCCGTCTGCGCCGCCTCCTCGCCGTCGATGGTCAGACGTACCTGGTCGCGGTGGGGTCCGGCCAGGCTCATCCGCGCTCGGCGCTCGGCGGCGACGCGCCCGTCGAGCTCGAGGGCGAGCGCCCGCGCCTCCGCCTCGAGGCTCTCGCGGGCCGCGGGCATGAGCTCGATCCCGTAGCGCTCGCCGGCCGCCGTGAAGCCCCGCTCCAGCGCCCGGCTCAGGCGCGCCGCGTATTCGGAGCGCCGCTGCCGGAGCGCCGCTCCCGTCTCCACCAGCCGCTCATCCCAGGCCGGACGGCCGCTCTGCTCGCCCCGCAGCGCCGCGTTGCGCTGGGCGACCACGCGTTCGTAGTCCCGCGCCAGGCGGCGATACGACGGCCACAGCGCCGCGGCGCCCCGGTCGAGGAACTGGCGCCGCTCGCGCATCGGCCCGCGGATCACCCGCAGCCGTTCGGTCGCGTACACGATCACGTCGACGCGCCCGCAAAACCCCGCCGGCGTCACCTCGCGCCCGTCGACGGCCAGGCGCCTCCCGGCGGGCGATACGGTCACCTCGAGCCGGGTGCCGGCTTCCCTGAGTTCTCCGCGGGCGCGCAGCGCCGCGGCGCCCCGCCGGATCGCGCTGCGCGTCTCCTCGGTGCGGAACGAGCGGCCCCGGGCCAGGAGGCCCACGGCCTCGAGCACCGAGGTCTTGCCCTGGGCGTTCCGGCCCACGAACACGTTGAGCCCCGAGGATAGCTCGAGCTCGGCGCGTCGGATCACGCGCAGCCCCTCCACCTCGATTCGCCCCAGCGTCACCCCGTCACCCGGCCACACCTTCTGCTACAGCCGCATCGGCATGACGACGTAGCGGTAGTCGATGCCGTCCCTGCTCTCCGGGCGGAACAGACCCTGGCTCTCGGCGTCCTTGAGCTCGACGCCGACGCTCTCCCCCCCAGCCGCGGCCAGGAAGTCGAGCATGTACTGGGCGTTGAAGCCGATCTCCAGGCCTTCTCCCTTGTATTCGACGGCCAGCGCCTCGCGCGCCTCGCCCAGGTCGGGGGAGCTGGCCAGGAGCTCGAGGCGGCCAGTCGACAGCAGCAGCTTTACCGCTCGGCTGCGCTCCGAGGAGAGCAGGCTCACGCGCCGCAGCGCCGTCATCAAGGGCTCGCGGGCCAGGGACAGGCTCTTGTCTCCCTTCATCGCGATGACCTTCTCGAAGGCCGGGAAGTTGCCCTCGATCGTCTTGCTGGCGAGCGTCCGGCCGCCGGCGCTGAAGACCAGGTGGTTCTCGACGGGCTGGAAGGTGGCGCTTTCCTCGCCCTCGACGAGCTTCAAGAGCTCCGCCAGCGCCTTGCGCGGCACCAGCACCCGCTGCGGTTCGGCGCCCTTGAGCGCCGCCTTCCGGTGGGCATAGGCCAGCCGGTGCCCGTCGGTCGCCACCATTGCGAGGGCGTCCTTCTCGAAGACGAGCAACGCCCCTGCCAGGTAGTAGCGCGCGTCCTCGGCCGTGATCGCGAACGCCGTGCGCGCGATCAGGTCCCGGAGCGCCTCGGCCGGGATCTCGACCCCCTTCCCGGGCTTCGACTCCGGCAGGGCCGGGAAGTCCTCCTTCGGCAGCCCGGCGATCTTGAAGCTCGTGTGCTCGCACTCGAGGGATGCCCAGGCATCCGGCAACTGCTTCAAGTGGACGTCGCTCTCCGGGAGCACACGCACGATCTCGTAGAGCTTCTTGGCCTGGAGCGTGAGCGCCCCTTTCGCGGCCACCTGGGCCGGGCAGCCGCAGCGCAGCGAGACGTCCAGGTCCGTCGCGCTGATCCGGATCTCGCCGCCCGCGGCCTCGACCAGCACGTTCGAGAGGATCGGGATCGAGTTCTTGCGTTCAACGATCCCCTGCACGAGTTGGAGTTCCTTCAGAAGGTCGTTCTTGCGGACCACGATCTCCATTCAATTCCTGCCTTTCGACACTGAGAGCAGTCTTTGATGAATGAGAATGAGCGCTGCGGAAACGGCGGAAAAGCCTTGAAGGTATTGGCAGCTTGGGAGATGCCCTGTGTGCAGAGCTGCGGAGGCCATGGTGGAGCCTGTGGCGATCACGGCGCTGCGAGTCCGTTCCGCAGCGCGCGGGGCGGGTCGCGACGTCGGGCCTGTCGAAAAGTCAGCCAAGCTCATCGAAACGCCTGCACAAAGCTGTTGATGAGCCTGTCGAAGTCCGGGTCCTTGCGGCGCAGGCCGTCGATCTTGCGAAGGGAGTGGATCACCGTGGAATGGTGCTTCCCGCCGAAGGCCTTGCCGATCTCGGGCAGCGAGGCTTGAGTCAGGGTTTTCGTCAGGTACATGGCGATCTGGCGGGGAACCGCCACCGCCTTGGAGTTGTTCTTCGCCCTGAGGTCGGCCAGCTTCACGTTGTAGCGGTCCGCGACGAACTTCTGGATCATTTCCATGCTGATGGGCTTGTCCTCGGTCGCCAGCAGGTCCTTGAGCACCTCGTGGGCGAGCTGGAGGTCGATGTCGCGTCCCGTCAGGCTCGCGTATGCGATCAGCCGGATCAGGCTGCCTTCCAGCTCCCGGATGTTGGTCTTGACCTTGCTCGCGATGAAGAGAGCCACGTTCTCCGCGATCTCGACGCGCTCGGACTCGGCCTTGCGCTTGAGGATCGCGACTTTCGTCTCGATGTCGGGAGGCTGGATGTCGGCGATCAAGCCCCACTCGAAGCGGCTGTGGAGCCGCTCCTCGAGCGTCGGGATCTGCCGCGGTGGGCAGTCGCTCGAGATCACGATCTGGCGCTGGCCGTCGTGCAGCGCGTTGAAGATGTGGAAGAACTCCTCCTGCGTGCGCTCCTTGCCGGCGATGAACTGGATGTCGTCCACGAGCAGCACGTCCACGGTTCGAAACTTCTGCCGGAACGCCTGCAGGCGGTCAAAGCGGACCGCGCTGATCATCTCGTCGACGAAGCGGTCGGCTGAAACGTAGAGCAGCTTCAGGTGCCGGTTGCGCGCCTGGATGTAGTGGCCGATGGCGTGCATGAGGTGCGTCTTGCCCAGCCCGACGCCGCCGTAGAGGAAGAGGGGGTTGTAGGACTTGGAGGGGATCTCGGCCACCGCACGCGCCGCCGCGTGGGCGAACTGGTTCGAGGACCCCACCACGAAGCCCTCGAACGTGTACTTGGGGTTGAGCGGTGACGGGAGCTGGGGCTCCTTCTCCTCGCCGGCCGCCGGCGCGTCGGTTTCGAACACCACACGGACATCCCCGCGACCGAGCTCGTCGAGCGCTTCGCTGACGTATCCCGCATAGTGCTTCTCGAGCCACTCTTTGAACTCCAGGCTGGGCACCCGGATACGGAGCAGGGACGCCTCTTCGTGGAGCAGGCTCGTGGGCCGGAACCAGGTGGCGAAGCTGTGCCGGTTGAGCTTGCCCTCGACGCGTTCGAGAATTGTGTCCCAGAGATTCATGTTGTTGAAAATAAAAGAGTTAACTATAGCGACCCAGATCTCGAGCGCGCCCACCAACCCCCGGCCCCTTTTTGCACAGAGATTTCAACAACTGTGGAAAAGCCGAGTTTGCAAAGCGCTGGTCTCTCGGGGGAAGGCCGTCAAGAGACGTCCCGCAAAAGTAGCACAGGGGCCTTCCTCCGGGCAAGGCTCGAGGGGTGCCCGTCGCCGTCCAGGTTTGACAGGTCGGGAGGGGTTATTTAAACTGCGTAACTTTGTCCGAGGGCTCACGATGAAGCGGACCTTTCAACCCAACACCCGGCGGCGCCGGCGCACGCACGGCTTCCTGGTCCGAATGCGGACGCGGGGCGGCCGGCTGGTGCTCAAGCGGCGCCGCCAGAAAGGGCGGCAGCGGCTCGGGGCCTGAGGGCGCTGTCCGGCACGCGGGCGACGCTGCGCCCTCGGGACCGGCTCCACGCCGCCGCCGACTTCCAGCGTGTCTTGCGGCGAGGGCAGAGGCTCGATGGCGCGTTGTTCCTGCTGGTGGCGGCGGAGAACGGGCTGGGACGCGATCGGCTCGGCCTGGTCGCGGGACGCCGGCTCGGAAGCGCCGCCGAGCGGAACCGCTTGCGCCGCCTGCTGCGCGAGGCGTACCGCACCGCCAGGCGGCTCGCGACGCCGGGCTGCGATCTCGTGATCCTGCCGCGCCGTGAGCTGCTCTTGCGACCGTTCCGGGAGATCCAGCATGAGCTCCGAGCCCGCCTGCGCCGCCTCGCGTCCCGTCTCGCCGCTCGCGCGGGCGCTCGTTCTGGCGATTGAGGGATACAGGCTGATGCTCTCGCCGCTGATCGGCGGCCTGTGCCGTTTCGAGCCGAGCTGCAGCCGCTACGCCCAGCAGGCGCTGCTCCGTCACGGAGCCAGGCGCGGCCTGTGGCTGGCCGCCCGGCGCCTGCTCCGCTGCCACCCGTTCTCCGCGCCCGGCCACGACCCCGTGCCATGAAAGAGCCCACGGAAGAGCGGCGCCTGCTCC
>DASSJI010000112.1:0-14437 GCA_035691285.1 Vicinamibacteria bacterium
CGACAGGCTCTCCCGCCTGGAGCAGCGCGGAGGCGCGGCCGCGCATGCGCTTGGGCGCCGACTCGGCCAGCAGCGCGTGGCCGACGGCCCATTCGCCGCCCACGCCGAGTCCCGTCACGAGGCGGAAGACGATCAGGCTCAGGGGGCCGGTGGCGAAGGCCGTGAGCGCCGTGCCCAGCGAATAGAGCAGGATCGTCCAGGTCATCACGGTCTTGCGGCCGTGCCGGTCCGAGAGGTAGCCGAAGACCATGCCGCCGACGCCCGAGGCTCCGAGCGCGACGCCGAGGAGCCACGCCTCCTGCCGCGCGGTGAGCCCGAACTCGTGCCCGATGGGGATGAGCAGGAAGGAGAAGAGGACGAGGTCGTAGAAGTCGAAGGCCCAGCCGGCGAACGCGATCAGCCAGATCTTGAAGGGGAAGCGCTCGGGCTCGCTCGAGGTCGTGCGCTGCTCAGCCATGAGCCCGTGGAACGATAGCACTGCGTCCCCGCGCAACGCCCCAGATCGTCTGCACTATTGACTTGCCGCCGCAGCGCGCGAGCCTGTGAGGAGGGGAGATTCCGATGCGGAGAGGCGCTCTGCTCCTTTCGATGCCTGCCGGGACGTGGCCGGGTCGGAGTGCACCACGGCCAAGCCCGAGCGGCTGAGCATTCCCACCCTGTCGGCCGGCGGCTACACCTGAAGACGCACCTACCGGGCGACGAGGCCTGGCGTCGCGAGCTTCTCGAGCTCCCGTGCCGATGCCGCCTCCACGTCCGCGTGCAGGCTGGCCCCGCGGGCGTCCATGGTGACGATCGTCGGGAAGTCGCGCACGTTCAGGTGCCACATGGCCTCGGGGACGCCCAGCTCCAGGAAGTCCACGCCCTCGACCTCCACGACGCAGTCCGCGTAGTACTGCGCGGCGCCGCCGATGGCGCTCAGGTAGACCGCGCCGCGCTCCTTCAGGGCCTCGAGCGTCCGGGGCCCCATCCCGCCCTTGCCGACCACGGCACGGATCCCGAACTTGCGGATGATGTCGGCCTCGTACGGTTCCTCCCGGATGCTCGTCGTCGGCCCGGCAGCGTTGACCGTCCAGCGGCCGTCGTGCTTAACGGCGACCGGCCCGCAGTGATAGAGGGCTGCGCCACGCAGGTCGACAGGGGCCTCGTGGTCGAGGAGATGGTGGTGCAGCGCGTCGCGGCCGGTGTGGAGCGGTCCGTTCAGGAAGACCACGTCCCCGACGCGCAGCGAGCGGACCTGATCCTCGGTCAGGGGTGTCGTCAGGTGCACCTCCGATCCGGTGAGCGGCAGCTCCGCCTCCCGCGCGAGCCGGGTGACGGGGCTCTCGCGCGTGTACAGCCAGCGCCGGATCACCCCGGTGCGCCCGTCGAGCAGCATTCCGAGGCGCCGCAACGCCCAGCAGTTGTACGCGATGGTGACGAAGTAGCTGGCCGGCAGACGGTTCAGCGTCCCGATCTTGCAGCCCGCCAGCGTGACGCGCCCGCCGAACCCCATGGTTCCGATACCCAGGCGGTTGGCCTCATCGAGGATTCGCGCCTCGAGCAGGGCCAGCTCCGGGATTTCGTTCGTGTCGTCGAGCGTCCGCAGCAGTTGCTGCTTGGCCGCGTCGTGCCCCGACTCGCGGTCGCCGCCGACGGCCACGCCGACGACGCCCAGGCTGCATCCCTGGCCCTGGGCCTGGAACAGCGCGTGGAGCACGCACTTGCGCACGCCCTCGAGGTCGCGGTCGGCCCGCCCGAGGTGGGCGAGCTCGCAGGGCAGCGAATACTGGGCGCTCACGTTCTCGCAGCCGCCGCCCTTCAGGATCAGGCGCACTTCCACGTCGTCGGAGACCCAGGTGTCGAAGTGCACCGCGGGCGTGCCGGGGCCGCGGTTGTCTCCGCTGTTGCGGCCCGTCAGCGAATCCACGGAGTTGGGCCGCAGCTTGCCGTTCTTCGTCGCGATCGCCACCGCGTCTCCGATCGCCGAGCAGATCGCGAGGGTGTTCGCGCCGACGGGCGCCCGCACGTAGAACGTGGGCAGGCCCGTGTCCTGGCAGATCGGGCCGCAGCGCGTGCAGGCCTTGTCCACGTTCATCGCGATCATGCGCAGGGCCAGGGCCGAGCGGCTGCCCGGCGCCTCGACCCGGACGGCCGCGGCGATGGCGGCGCGCACGTCCGGCGCCAGGTTCGTCGAGGTTTCGACGATCAGCTTCTCGAGGCTCTCGCGGAAGCGTTCCATGGCCGCCTCCTTGCGACAAGCCTCGCGCCCCCGCGACGGGCATGCAATGGGCCGTTTGATCCATCGGCGTCACCAGGCGCCGGCTGACCAAGCGGCTGCGCACGTGCCAAGCAGCTTGTGCCCCTTCCTCCGGCGACCGGGTGGTTCGGGCCGCGCGGAAGCCCATTCTTTTCGCGACCTTCGCGCCACCTGCGACGCGTGGCGCGGAAGCTGCTTCGGGGGGTGGAAGGCGAGAAGTCCGCGGGCAGACCACGCGGAACCGTCCCTCGCGGAGAGGAGCTTTCGATGAAGAGTCGTGTCCTCGCGTGGAGCGCGGTCCTCGCGTTCCTCCCCCTCGTCGGCTATGGCGCGCAGGCGGCTCCGGAACCCCCAGGCGCCGTGAGCGTCGTCGTCGGCGTGTCGCCCGAGAGGATCTGGCCGTACACGACCGACGACCTCGTCACGCCGTCCGATCCGGTCAACCTCATCTTCCCCAACGCCGATCCCCGCGCGCTGCGTCAGGCGCTGATGGCCCTCGACGGAAACCGCACGGCGTACGGCTTCCCGAGCAGCTTCCCGTTCAACTGCACGTGGGCCGACGCCATGGGCAACGAGCAGGCGGCGTGGGCGGAGGCCAAGGGCTGGACGGGTGGCGACGTGCAGCTCGCCTGCGGTCCCTACGACGCCCTTCGCTTCCACCTGCGGCTGTTCCGCCAGGGCGGCTTCACCCTCGGCGGCGCGCACTTCGAGATGATGATCCCGAACACTGCCGACCACCAGGTCCTGAGCTGGGAGGTGGCCGAGAAGCTCGTGGCCGTGGACCTCTTGCGCAGCGGCTGGCTCAGCGCGCCCCCATCCGAGACCGCGCCCCTCATCACCACGGGGTTCCAGAAGACGATCCTGCGCGCGCTCTACAACGGCCTGCTCGCGAACCCCGCCATGATCGCGCTGCTCCAGGGCATCGGCATGCCGACCTCGAACCTTCCTCCCGGCGACGTCCGCATCCCCACAGACGGCAAGGCGAAGGTGCTGTTCGCGAACGTCCCCTTCGATCCGGTCCAGGAGCAGATCTCCGCGGAGCAGGTGCTCGTCTACAACCAGGTGATTCCGAAGCCGTTCTGCAGCGGCCCCACCGACTTCGTCCTCGTGCAGGGCCCTGTCCACTTCGCGATGGAGGTCCACACCAATCCGTCCGGCTTCTACTCGCGCGGCTACACGATCGCCGGCGCCCTGAACGTGACCCCGGTCAACCCCTTCACCGGTGCCCCGAGCGGACCGACCGTCCAGGCCATCGTCTCGGAGGACCATCGCGCGCAACTCACGAACCAGTATTCCGAGACGACCCAGATCGTTCTCCGCAACCTGCTGGGTGAGCCGTTGCAGTCGCTGTCGGCGGTGTTGAAAGCCGGCCACCAGGACAGCTACGTCGTCAACGAGGAGTGCGGCGCAAACTGACCTCGCCTGCGCCCGGGGCCCCGCGTTCCGGGGCCCCGCCTTCAGCCGGCCACGCCCTCGCCGTCGTCGGTCGGCTCGACCGCCTCGACCTGGACGGTCTTCTCCGCTCCCGCGGGCAGCGACAGGGTCTTCGGCTTGCCGCATTCGGGGCAGGCCACGTCGCTGAGCACCGGCGCCGCCGCGGCGCGAGCGTCCCTGCGGTCGTCGAAGTAGCCGACCTCGAGGCGCACGCCGCAGGTGCAGTTGTGGAGCTCGACCTTCCGCTCCCGGGCCGTCGTCGCCATGGGCGTATTGTCGCGCAGGCGGCGGCTCAATAGATGTGAAAACTGACGGGGGCGATGGCGCGGGTCGGCACGGGCCGCCCGCCCTGGACGCCTGGCGTGAAGACCCACTGGCGCACGGCTTCGAGCGCCGCCTCGTCGAGCCCCGGCACCGAGCGCACGACGCGGGCGCGGGCGACGCGTCCGCGGGCGTCGATGACGATCTCGATCACGACCGTGCCCTCGGTCTTCTTGACGAACGCCTCGTTCGGGTAGTGCGGCCGAACCTGCTTCAGGAGGCGCGGCGGGCGATCGGGGGCGTCGACCGGCTCGAGGGGGATGTCGCCCGTGCCTCCGATCACGCCGCCGAGCACTCCGCCCGGCACGCCCCCGACGATGCCGCCCGGGACGCCGCCTTCCATCCCCTCGGGCACGCCCAGGGGATGGCCTTCGGGGCTCCCGCCGGAGGGCAGCGCCTCGGCGGATGGCGCCTCGGGAGGACTCGGCGGCGTCTCGATCGGAGCGACGAGCGTGGGTTCGCGACGCGGAACCACGGCCTGCTCCGCCTCGTGGCGTGGCGCTGCCGCGCGCAGCCCCGGACCCAGGGGCAGTGGGGGTGGAGGAGGGGGAGGCGGGTCGTATATGAGGATGCGCACGGGGTCCCGGCGAAGAGCCGGCATCTCGACGCCCAGGAGCGGCGCCAGGAGGACCGCACCGAGCACCACGGCGTGAAGGACGGCCGAGGCGGCGACGCCGAGGGCCCCGCGAGATTTGCGCAGTCGCGACGACTCGAGCCCGGCGAAGAGCGGACCCTGGTAGACGAGCCCGAGGAGCATGTGCGGCCCGGGGCCTCCGGCGTCGAAGCGAGCAAGTGTCGTTCCATTCGGATCGCATACGAGGGCTCACGCAATCCCTTCGGTGGCGCGGGGGCGCGGCGCAGGCTTCGCCCTGACCGAATGCCGCCGGACGACGGGCACCCAAGCCGCATCGCTCTGGCAGCCAAGGGATTGCGGCGCTGCGGTCGTGCGAGCGAGCCGTGGCGCGAGTTGTGCTGTCGCGATGGCGGACGGCGTGAGCCTTCGGCCCGCCGTGTGTCAGACTCTGCCGTCCCCGCGCCGAGGGGGCGCAATGTACGCCTTCATGGACGCGCCAGGTGGCATCTTGAGACTCGGAGGTCGATCATGAACGACGTGATGTCTTCGCGCGGGTACGTATCCACGCTCATCGCGGAGGTCAAGGCCAAGAACCCGGCGGAGCCGGAGTTCCACCAGGCCGTCCAGGAAGTGGCCGAGTCCCTGGCCCTCGTCCTGGAGCGCCATCCGGAATACCGGCACGCACGGATCCTCGAGCGCATCATCGAGCCGGAGCGGGTCATCATGTTCCGCGTCCCCTGGCTGGACGACCAGGGGCGGGTCCAGATCAACCGCGGCTTCCGCATCGAGATGAACAGCGCCATCGGCCCGTACAAGGGCGGGCTGCGCTTCCATCCCTCGGTGAACCTCGGGATCCTGAAGTTCCTGGCCTTCGAGCAGGTCTTCAAGAACTCCCTGACGACGCTGCCCATGGGCGGCGGAAAGGGCGGCTCCGATTTCGACCCGAAGGGGAAGAGCGACAACGAGGTGATGCGCTTCTGCCAGAGCTTCATGACCGAGCTGCACCGGCACATCGGCCCGAACACCGACGTGCCCGCCGGCGACATCGGCGTGGGCGGCCGCGAGATCGGCTTCCTGTTCGGCCAGTACAAGCGCCTGCGCAACGAGTTCACAGGCGTCCTGACCGGCAAGGGCCTGAACTGGGGCGGCTCCCTGATCCGGCCCGAGGCGACCGGCTACGGCTGCGTCTACTTCGCCGCCGAGATGCTCGCGGCGCGCGGCCAGACGCTGCAGGGCAAGCGCTGCCTCGTCTCCGGGAGCGGCAACGTGGCGCAATACACGATCGAGAAGCTCGTCGAGCTGGGCGCCAGGCCCCTCACGCTCTCGGACTCGAGCGGCTACGTCTACGACGAGGCCGGCATCGACCGCGAGAAGCTCTCCTTCGTGCTCGAGCTGAAGAACCTGCGCCGCGGCCGGATCCAGGAGTACGCCGATCGCTTCGCGAGCTCGACCTACATCCCCGTGGACCCCAAGCTCGACTACAACCCGCTCTGGAACCACAAGGCGGACTGCGCGTTCCCGAGCGCCACGCAGAACGAGATCGGCGGCAAGGACGCCGCCAACCTGCTGAAGAACGGCGTGGCGCTGGTCGCCGAGGGCGCCAACATGCCGACGGCCCAGACGGGCGTCGAGCAGTTCGTCGATGCGAGGATCCTGTACGGGCCGGGCAAGGCGGCGAACGCGGGCGGGGTCGCGGTCTCCGGGCTCGAGATGGCCCAGAACAGCATGCGCTACGCCTGGACCCGCGAGGAGGTGGACAACCGCCTGCGCCTCATCATGAAGAGCATCCACAAGGCCTGCGTCGAGACCGCGGACCGCTTCGGCTGCCCGGGCAACTACGTGAACGGCGCCAACATCGCCGGCTTCCTCAAGGTGGCCGACGCGATGATGGATCAGGGGCTGGTCTGAGCCGGCTCGCGCGCGGCGGCTAGCCTCGTGCATCTCGATCATGCATAATCATATGCATGAGGACGACGTTGGACCTGGATGCCGAGCTGGTCCGCCGCGCGCTCCAGGAGACCGCGGCCAAGTCGAAGACGGAGGTCATCGAGATGGGCCTGCGCGCCCTCCTCGAGCGGGAGGCCCGTAGGCGACTCAAGGCGCTCTATGGGGTGGGCCCCACGCTGCGAAGCGCGAGGCGGCGCCGGGGTTGAAGCCGGTACTCGTCGACACCTCGGTCTGGCGCAGGTACTTCAGCGGCGCTCCAGCGGTGCGCCGGCTCGGCGACCTCCTTGACGATGCCGGCGCCGTCCTCGTGCACCCCTTCATCGTCGGGGAGCTCGTCCTCGGGGGCCTTGCGACCCGGGAGGAAGAGCTGTTCGTGCGTCTTCCGAGCGCCGAAGTCGTTCCTCACGAAGAGGTCCTCGGGTTCGTGCGCCGCCGGCGACTCGCGCGGCGCGGGATCGGATGGGTGGATGCTCACCTGCTCGCGAGCGCCCTCACGTCGTCGGCGGTCTTGTGGTCGGTCGACGCCGATCTCTTCGCCGCCGCTCAGGATGTCGGTGTCGCCTTCAGCGACACACGCTGACGACTGCGACCCGAGGTCCGCAGCGGGCCGCGACGGGACCACTCGCAGCGTCAGCCGGAGACGGATCGGTCGAGCGGGAGGGCGTTCCAGATCTCGCTCGCGTACTCGCGGGTCGTGCGATCGCTCGAGAAGGCCCCCGCCCGGGCGACGCTGAGTATCGATTTCCGCCACCACTCGCTCGGCCGTGCATACGCGGCGCCGGCGCGCTCCTGGCACGCCGCGTAGGCGGCGAAGTCGGCGCACAGCAGGTACCGGTCCTCGCCGGTGAGGGCCTCCAGGAGGGGACGGAAGAGCCCCGGCCAGCGCTGCTCGAAGGGCCCGTGGGCGACCGTGTCGACGACGCGTCGAAGCTCGGCGTCGGCTTCGAGGAACGCCTGCGGCGAGTAGCCGTTCGAACGCAGGCGCGCCGCCTGCTCGGCGTCCAGTCCGAACAGGAACATGTTGTCGACTCCGATGGCGTCGCGGATCTCGACGTTGGCGCCGTCGAGGGTCCCGATGATCAGCCCGCCGTTCAGCACCGCCTTCATGTTCCCCGTGCCCGAGGCTTCGGTCCCGGCCGTGGAGATCTGCTCGGACAGGTCGCAGGCGGGGAAGACCAGCTCGGCCAGCGAGACCGAGTAGTTCGGCAGGAACACCACCTGCAGACGCCCCCGCGCGGCGGGATCCCCGTTGACCAGCTCCGCCACGGCGTGGATGAAGCGGATGACGAGCTTGGCCATGAAGTAGCCCGGCGCCGCCTTGCCCGCGAACAGCACGGTGCGCGGGGGCGAGACCGCGACGCCGTCCCGGAGGCGCAGCCAGAGGGCGACCGCGTGGAGCGCGTTCAGGAGCTGCCGCTTGTACTCGTGGATGCGCTTGACCTGGCAGTCGAACAGGCTCTCCGGGTCCAGCGCGAGGCCCCAGGCCTTGCGGGCGCGCTCGGCCAGGACGGTCTTGTTGACGCGCCGCAGCGCGCTCCACTCGGCCTGGAAGGCCGCGTCCTCGGCGCGCGGCGCGAGGCGCTGCAGCTCATCCAGGTTCCGCGCCCAGCCGGACCCGATCGCGGCGCTGATCAGGAGCGCCAGGCCGGGGTTCGCCTGGAGCAGCCAGCGCCGGGGCGTGATGCCGTTGGTCTTGTTGTTGATGCGGCCGGGCAGCGCCCGGTCGAGCTCGGCGAACGTCGACTCCTTCAGGATCCGTGTGTGGAGCGCGGCCACGCCGTTGACCGAATGGCTCCCCACGAAGCCGAGGTGCGCCATGCGCACGGTCTCGGAGGCGTC
Organism: Vicinamibacteria bacterium; assembly: GCA_035691285.1. Taxonomy (GTDB): domain Bacteria; phylum Acidobacteriota; class Vicinamibacteria; order Fen-336; family Fen-336; genus DATFEN01. The sequence goes on from DASSJI010000112.1 coordinate 8,352, forward strand.
GAGGATGGCCGCCGCCTCGATGCGCCCGGGATCGACGCCCCGAGTCGCGAGGTCTGCGCGGAAGCGGCGGTCGATCTCCGCGATGATCTCGAAGTGCCGCGGCAGGAGCCGCCGCATCAGGTCGCCGGGCCAGCGCTCCAGCGCCTCGGGCAGCACCGTGTGGTTCGTGTAGCCGAAGACCCGCTGGACCAGCTCCCAGGCCGGCTCCCACCCGAGCTGCCCCTCGTCGACGAGCAGGCGCATCAGTTCCGGGATCGCCAGCACCGGGTGCGTGTCGTTGAGCTGGATCGCGACCTTCTCGGGCAGCTCTTCCAGGCGCCGGAGGCGGTTCTTCAGGTAGCGGCGCAGGACGTCCTGGAGCGTCGCCGAGACGAAGAAGTACTGCTGCTTGAGGCGCAGCTCCTTGCCGGCGTACTGGTCGTCGGGCGGGTAGAGGACCTTGGAGATGTTCTCGGTCCGGGTCTTGTCCTCGACGGCGCGCACGTACTCGCCGGCGTTGAAGCTCGAGAGGTCGAACTCGCGGCTCGACTTGGCCGACCACAGCCGCAGCGTGTTCACGACGTCGTTGCCGAAGCCCGCCACGGGCGTGTCGTAGGCCATCGCCCACACCTCGTCCGCGTCGACCCAGCGGACCCGCGCGCGGCCCTCGGCGTCGCGGTAGTGCTCGGCCCGGCCGTAGAACCGCACTGGAAACAGCAGGTCGGAGCGCGGGATCTCCCAGGGGTTCTCGTAGCGCAGCCAGTTGTCGGGAGCCTCGACCTGCCCGCCGTCCTGGATCTTCTGCTGGAAGATGCCGTACTCGTAGCGGATGCCGTAGCCATAGAAGGGAAGCCCGAGGGTGGCGGCCGAGTCCATGATGCACGCGGCCAGCCGACCCAGGCCTCCGTTGCCGAGGCCCGCGTCCCACTCCTGGTCGTGGAGCGCCTCGAGGTCGTAGCCCAGGCGCCGCATGGCGGCGGTGCACGCGTCGCGGGCGCCGAGGTTGATCACGTTGTGGACGAGCGCGCGGCCCATCAGGAACTCGAGGGACAGGTAGTAGACCCGCTTGACGTCCGCCTGGTAGTAGGCGCTCTGGGTGCGGAACCAGCGCTCCATGAGGCGGTCGCGCACGGCGAACGCCAGCGCGCGATAGACGTCGAGCCGGGTGGCGGTGTACTGGTCCTTCGCCACCGAGTACATCATGCGGCGGGAGAAAGCCTCGACGAAGCCCGCCTCGTCGAGGCTCCCCGGCGCCGGCGTCGGGATGAGGGGCGTCTTCGGCACGGCACCTCCGGCCGGCCGGGATTATGGACCGGGACGGCGCAGGCGGGTTTTCGGTTTGACGGGCGTCGGCAGCCGCGGCTAACGTCAGGCCGTGCCGGCTCCAGAGATCACGCTGCGCAGCTACGTCTTCCTCGACCGGATGCAGGACCAGCTCGCCGGCTTCATCGGCACGACCGCTCGCGGCTTCCTGCCCGTGCCCGGAGTCGCCTCCTGCTTCATCGAGACCGCTCCGGGGCTCGTGATCAACCGGCTGACCGACGTGGCCCTGAAGGCCACCGCGGTGACGCCGGGCATCATGGTCGTCGAGCGGTCGTTCGGGCTCCTGGAGGTCCACCATCCGGACCAGGGCCAGGTGCAGCTCGCCGGCAAGGCGGTCCTCCAGTATCTGAAGTGCGCGGAAGGCGACCGCCTCCGGCCGCGGGTCGTCTCCCAGGAGGTCATCCGCGGCGTCGAGCCGTACCACGCACAGATCCTGAACAAGATGCGCTTTGGCGACATGCTGATCGCCGGCGAGTCGCTGTTCATCTTCGAGGTGGAGCCGGCGGGATACGTGGCGTTCGCCGCCAACGAGGCGCTCAAGGCCGCCAGGGTGAAGCTGATCGACGCGTCCCTCTTCGGCGCCTTCGGCCGGCTCTATCTCTCGGGGCCCGAGGCCCAGATCGACACCGCCCAGGAGGCCGCACGGCGGGCGATCGAGGGCATCGCGGGACGCGAGGGCCCGGGGTGACATCGCCGCGCTCCAGCTTCCTCCGCGAGCACCGCTTCCAGGACTTCCACGACCTCATGCGGCACCGCGTCATGGAGGTGCTGCTGGTGGCGAGCCCCTACGACTCGTTCATCCTGGAGGAGGCCGGGCAGCTCAGCGAGCGCGTGCTCGGCGAGTTCCGGAATCTCGACCTGCACTACGGCCCGGGCATCACGGGCGTCTCGACCGGCGCCGAGGCCCTCGAGCTGGCCCGCGGCGAGCGCCGCTTCGACCTCATCATCACCGCGCCCCGGCTCGCCGACATGACCGGGCCCGAGCTGGCCCTGCGCGTCCGCGAGGCCGGCCTCGCCGTGCCGGTGATCCTGCTGGCCTTCGACGCCCAGGAGCTCAAGGACACCCTGGCGCGGAGCGACCTCTCGGGCGTGGAGCGCTCCTTCCTGTGGCAGGGCGACGCCCGCATCCTGCTCGCGATCGTGAAGTGCGTCGAGGACCGGAGGAACGTCGACCACGACGCCGGCGCGGTGGGCGTGCAGGTCATCATCCTGATCGAGGACAACGTCCGCTACTACTCCTCGTTCCTCCCGACGATCTACGCCGAGCTCCTCCATCACTCCCAGAGGCTGATCGCCGAGGGCGTGAACCTCTCCCAGAAGATCATGCGCATGCGCGCCCGCCCCAAGATCCTGCTGTGCGGGACCTACGAGGAGGCCTGGCAGGCCTTCATCCGCCACCAGGAGGTGCTGCTCGGGGTCGTCTCCGACGTGGAGTTCCCCCGCGAGGGGAGCTGGTCGCCGGAGGCGGGGCTCGCGTTCGCGAGGAGCGTCAAGGAGCTGTGGCCCGACGTGCCGGTGCTGCTGCAGTCGTCGCGGCCCGAGAACGAGGCGCTCGCGCTGGGCGCGGGCGCCGAGTTCCTCCTCAAGGGATCGCCGCTGCTGCTGAACGACCTGAGGCGCTTCATGCTGGCGAACTTCGGGTTCGGCGACTTCGTGTTCCGCCGTCCGGGCGGCTCCGAGGTCGCGCGGGCCGCGGACCTGCGGTCGCTCGAGGAGGCGCTCCATCGCGTGCCCGCCGAGAGCCTCGCCTACCACGCCGAGCGCAACCACTTCTCGAAGTGGCTGAAGGCGCGCACGGAGTTCGCCCTGGCCCACGAGCTCCGGCCCCACAAGGTGTCGGACTTCGCCACGGTCGAGGACCTTCGCCAGACGCTGATCCGGGCGATCGCCGAGTACCGGCGCGAGCGCGACCAGGCCGTGGTGGCGGACTTCGACCGCGACACCTTCGACGGCAGCGCCGAGATGTACCGCATCGGCGGCGGATCCCTGGGGGGCAAGGCCCGCGGGCTGGCCTTCGTGCGCCGCCTCCTCGCCGAGTCCGGGCTGAGCCGGGCCTTCGCCGGGGTTGCGGTCCGCGTCCCGCCCGCCCTCGTGCTCGCCACCGACGTGTTCGACCGCTTCCTGGACCTGAACGACCTCCGGGACTTCGCGATCGCCGCCGAGGACGACCGCGAGCTCCGCGGCCGCTTCCTGGCCGCCGAGTTCCCCGAGGACGCGCGCCGGGACCTGGCGGCCTACCTGCGGCGGGCCCGCCATCCCCTCGCCGTGCGCTCGTCGAGCATCCTCGAGGACTCGCAGCACCAGCCGTTCACTGGCGTCTACGAGACGCTGATGCTGCCCAACGTGCACGCCTCGGACGAGGTGCGCCTCGAGCAGCTCGTGGGCGCGGTGAAGCGGGTCTACGCCTCCACCTTCTCGGTCCAGGCCAAGGCCTACATCCGCGCCACCCCGTTCCGCCTGGAGGAAGAGAGGATGGCGGTGATCGTCCAGCGGGTCGTGGGCGCGGCGCACGGCGGCCGCTTCTATCCGCACTTCGCCGGCGTCGCGCGCTCCTGGAACTTCTACCCCACGCCGCCGCTCCAGGCCGGGGACGGCATCGCGGCGGTGGGCCTGGGCCTCGGCCGGACCGTGGTGGAGGGTGGAACCTGCCTGCGCTTCTGCCCGCGCCACCCGCGGCATCTCGTCCAGTTCTCGTCCGTCGAGGACCTGCTGCGGAACTCGCAGCGCGGCTTCTGGGCCGTGGACCTCTCCCGGGACTCGCCCGCGGACGAGGCCGAGGCCGGGGAGACCTTCTACGGCCTCGATGCCGCCGAGGCGGACGGCACGCTGGCCGCGGTGGCCTCGACGCACTCGCCGGAGAACGACGCGGTGTACGACGGCGTCTCCCGGCCCGGACAGCGCCTCGTCAGCTTCGCGCCGATCCTCAAGCACGGCGAGTTCCCGCTCGCCGCGATCCTCGACCGCCTGCTCGGGATCGGCGGCTGGGGGATGGGTGCGCCCGTCGAGATCGAGTTCGCCGCGGACCTCTCGACGGCGCCCGGCGCACCGAGGGAGTTCGCGGTCCTGCAGCTCCGGCCGCTGGCCCTCGCGCGGGAGAGCGACGAGCTGGTCATCGACTGCCGCGATCCCGAGCGGATCCTCTGCCGCAGCCGGAGCGTCCTCGGCAACGGCCGCGTCGAGGACATCCGCGACGTCGTCGTGGTCGACAGGCATCGCTTCGAGCGGGCCCGCAGCCAGACGACCGCCCAGGAGCTGGGCCGCTTCAACGCGGACCTGGCTGCGCGGGGCGCGCCCTACCTCCTGATCGGCGTGGGCCGCTGGGGCTCCGCCGACCCCTGGCTCGGCATCCCGGTCACCTGGGACCAGATCTCCGGCGCGCGGGTGATCGTCGAGGCGGGCCTCGAGGACATCAAGGTGGCCCCGTCCCAGGGCACCCACTTCTTCCAGAACCTCACCTCCTTCAACGTCGGGTACTTCACCGTGAACCCCGACGCCGGCGACGGCTTCCTGGACTGGGACTGGCTCCTCGCTCAGCCCGCCGAGCGCGAGACCTCCTGCGTGCGGCACCTGCACCTCGAGCGGCCGCTCGTGGTCGAGATGAACGGCCGGCGCAACGAGGGCGTGGTCCTCAAGGCGTGACGACGATCCGACGGCTGCCTTCGAAGATCCGCCTGCCGTTCAACTTCGTCATCCGCGTCGTCCTCACGTCGGACCGGGAGATGCTCGACGCCATGGACGAGGACGACCGCAGCGAGCTGGCCGACGGGCTCTGGGACGTCGACAGCCGGACGATCTACGTGCGCCGCAGCCTCGGCTTCAAGCGGAAGGCCGAGGTGCTCGGCCACGAGCTCGACCACGCTCTGAACGACTGGCGCCATTGGGTCCGGGACACGCTCGAGCAGGGGCGCTTGCCTTGACCACGGGACCGTGGGGGGTGCCCATGAGCCGGCTCCAGCTCGTCGCGACGAGCTCGGGATCCTGGCGGAACCCTAGCGGGCAATCGCCTCGGCTACCCCCACGTGCTTGTCGGCGCCGCCGTAATAGAAGAGCCAGCGCGAGCCCCTGCGCACGAGGCCCTCGACGAACACGACGCTCGGAACCTGGCCCGCCTGCTCCCAGCCCCGCTCCGGCTCGAACAGGGGCGTCTCGCTGCGGGCGAGGACCCGGGTGGGATCGTCGCGGTCGAAGAGGACCCAGCCGGTGCGGTAGACGAGCCGATCGTCGGCCCCGTTGTAGACGAGCAGGATCCCCTCGGGCGTCATCAGCGGAGGGGGTCCCGGCTCGACCACGCGCGAGTCGAAACGTCCGGGCCGGCGGCCGAGCACCGGCGCGTCCCTGGCCTCGGTCCAGCTCAGCAGGTCCGTCGAGTTCGCGACGCCCATCTGGTCCGAGCCCTTCGCGGCGTCGGCCATGTAGTACATCCAGTAGCGCCCTCCCACCGGCTGCGCGAGGATCGCGCCCGCCTTCGTCCACTTGACGTTCCAGCGCCCCTCGTTGGCCGGCATGATCACGCCTCGGCGCTCCCAGCGGCGCAGGTCGGCCGAGGTGGCGAGCGCGAGCTGTGCGTCGCGGCCGTCGTAGGCCGTATAGGTGAGGTAGAAGGTCGCGCCGATCTTCACGAGGCGCGGATCCTCCACGCCGCCGCCGCGCTCGTAGTCGGCCTCGGGCGTCAGGACGGGCTCGGCCTCGCGCTCGAAGTGGATCCCGTCCGGACTCGTCGCCATCCCGAGCCGCGAGACGCCGGTCGCGTCCTGGGCCCGGTACAGCATGACGTAGCGGCCCTC
>DASSJI010000113.1:0-6990 GCA_035691285.1 Vicinamibacteria bacterium
CGACTCCGACGCCGACGCGCTGCAAAGGCTCCGCGCCCTCGAGCGCTGGGCACGGCAGCGCGGTGCCTGGATGCTAGTATGGCCCGCGCATGAGCGGGCGCCGCGCCACTCTGGCCGGGGCCGTCTTCGTTGCGGCGCTCGCGTCGCTGCCCTTCGTGCGCGGTCTGGCGGCGGGCCACGCCTTCTACTTCCGGGACCTGTCCCGCCAGTTCTTCCCGGTCCGCCGCTTCGTCGCTGAGGGCCTGCGGGCCGGCGAGCTCCGCTTCTGGGACCCCTACACCCACGAAGGCATCCCGACGGCGGCGCCCCTGGCCTACCCCGTCGACCTCCTGCACGCTCTGGCGCCGCAGGAGTGGTTCTTCTCGCTGCTGCTCGCGCTCCACGTGCCCCTGGCCGCCGTCGCCTTCTTCGCCCTCGCCCGCGACCTCGGCCTGGGGCGCACGGCCGCCGGCGGCGGGGCGCTGGCCTTCGCGCTGGGCGGCTTCGCGCTGTCGTGCCTCAGCCTCTACGTGCACCTGCAGGCGGGCGCGTGGGCGCCCCTGGTCGTCCTGGGTCTTCGACGTGCGGCGAGCTCCGGAGGGCGGGGCATCGCGTACGCAGCGGGCGCGCTGGGCCTGGCCATCTCCACCACGGCCCTCGAGATCGTCGCGCAGGCCGCCCTGGCCGGCGTGATCCTCGCCCTGAGCGCGGCGGGCGCGCGCGGCTCGCGCCGGCTGGTCGCCGCGTTGCTCCTCGGAACGGGCCTCGCCGCCGCTTCCATCGTTCCGACGCTGGGGCAGCTCGAGGGCGGCGCGAGGGAGGCAGGCTTCCCGGTCGAGATGGTCGTCGCCTACTCGATCCGGCCGCTCAGCCTCGTTCAGACCGTCGTCGGCAACTGGCACTTCGACCTCAACGATCCCATGGGCCGCTTCTGGGGAGACCGCCTCCTCGGCGGCTATCCCTACGTGCTGAGCCTGTATCTCGGCGTGCCGGTGCTGGCTCTGGCCGCGGCCGGCGCGGCCTGCGGCGGTCGGACGGTCGTGGCTCTCGTGCCGCTCGGCCTGGCGGGCCTCCTGGTCTCTCTGGGGCCGGCAGTGGGGCTCGACCGCCTCGTGGAGATCGCGCCGGCGCTCCGGATGTTCCGCTTCCCCTGCAAGGCGTTCTTCATGGTGCACCTCGTGGCGGCGGTGCTGGCGGCGCAGGGGCTGGACGCCCTCCACGGCGCGCGAAGGCGGGCGTGGTCGGTGGTGGCTCTCGTCGCCCTGTCGCTGGGCGGGGCCCTGGCGGCGGCCCCCGCGCTTCCCCTTGCGCCGCGGGCGGCGCAGGCCCTGGCGAGCGCGCTCTTCCCGCCCGGCTGGAGTTCCACGGCGATGGCGGCGCCCCTCGACGCCATCCTTGCGGACGCCGCGCGAGGAGGCATCGCCGCCGTGGCGCTCGGGCTCGTGGCGATCCTCGTGTCCCAGGGCCGGCTGGCGCCCTCCAAGGGCGCCTGTGCCGCAGCCGCGCTGGCCGCGGCCGACCTCCTCCGCACGGGCGCCGGCCTCAACCCGATGGCGAGCCCGGCCTTCTATGCGCCCAGCGCCGAGGCCAGGGACGTCGCCGCCCGGGTCCGGGCGAGCGGAGGCCGTCTCTTCACCTGCGAACCCGAGTTCTCGCCTGCCTTCCAGAGGGCGCGGGCGGGCATCCGCGCGGTGGACGTGTGGACGATGGCTGCCTACCAGGAAGCGCTGCTGCCGAACTTCCAGCTCGCGCTGGCGGTCCCGACCGCATACAGCCTCGACCTCACCGGGCTCGTTCCCGAGAGCCGCCTGCTCGACGAGCCCGCGCTGAGCTGCCGCCGGCTCGACGCGCTTCTCCCGAGGCTGCGGAGAGGCGGCGTGGCCTGGGTCCTGAGCGCGGATCCTCTGTCTCACCCGGAGCTCCGCCTCGAGCGCGTGCTGGGCCCTCCCCGCGTCGCTCCGCTGACGTTGAGCCTGTATGCGCTCGCGGATCCGATCCCCATGCGCTTCGTCGCCGCCGCGGCCAGGCCTGCGGCCGACTCCGGCGAGGCCGAAGCCATCGCGCGGGAGCCCGGGTTCCAGGCGGCGCGCGGCGTCGCCGTGGAGGCGTCGACCGCGTCCCTGGCCGGCGCGCGGGGAGAGCTCCTGGAGTCGCGCGCCGGCCCCGGATGGTTCGAGCTGGCGGTGGCCGCCGACCGCCCGAGCTTCGTCGTGGTGCGCGAGGGGTACGCTCGTGGCTGGGCGGCGCGGGTCGACGGAGACCCGCGCCCGGTGCTGCGCGCCGACGGCCGTCATTGCGCCGTCGCGGTCCCCGAAGGCACGAGCCGCGTGACGATCCAGTATCGCCCTCCCCACCTGGGCGCCGCCCTTCTGACGAGCGTGTTGTGCGCGGCGGTGAGCGCCCTCGCGTGGACGCGCGGGCGCGTCGCGGGCGTTTGACGCGCGACCGCGCGGCCCCGTATCATTGACCGTACGCGAGGGCCCCGAGAGAGTTTTGGCCATCGTCGCGATCATCCCGGCGCGCTACGGATCCACTAGGCTGCCGGGGAAGCCTCTCTCGGACATCCACGGGAAGCCGATGATCCAGCACGTTCACGAGCGCGCGGCCCGCGCGCGCCGCGTGGAGCGGGTGTTCGTCGCGCCCGACGACGAGCGCATCGCCGCGGCCGTGCGCGCCTTCGGCGGCGAGCCGATCCTCACCTCGTCGGAGCATGCGAGCGGCACGGACCGGCTCGCCGAGGCCGCGCTCAGCACCGAGGCCTCGATCGTCGTCAACGTGCAGGGCGACGAGCCGATGCTCGACCCCGCGGGGATCGACGCGGCCCTGGAGCCGATGCTCGCCGACGCGGCGGTGGCGATGTCCACGCTGTCGCTGCCGCTCCTGGACGCGAAGGAGATGCTGTCGCCGAGCGTCGTCAAGGTCGTCACCGACGGCAACGGCGACGCGCTCTACTTCTCCCGCAGCCCCATCCCCCACGTGCGCCTCGACCCGCCCGCGGGCGACGAGGCGACGGCGGAGGCGGCCGTCCGCCGCGGCCTGCCGAGGAAGCACGTCGGGCTCTACGCGTACCGCCGCGAGGCTCTCGCGCGCTTCGCGTCCTTGCCCCGCTCTCCGCTCGAGGAGGCCGAGGGGCTCGAGCAGCTCAGGGCGCTCCACCACGGCATCAAGATCCGGGTCGTGGCCTTCGCCGGCCGCTCCGGGGTCGCGGTGGACACACCCGAGGACCTGGAGCGCGTCCGGGGCCTCATGAAGGAGAACGCTTGACCAAGTACATCTTCGTGACGGGCGGCGTGGTCTCGTCCCTCGGCAAGGGGCTCGCGTCGGCCTCGATCGGCTGCCTGCTCGAGGGCCACGGCTTCAAGGTCGCGATGATGAAGTGCGACCCCTACATCAACGTGGACCCGGGGACCATGAGCCCGTACCAGCACGGCGAGGTGTACGTCACCGACGACGGCGCCGAGACCGACCTCGACCTCGGCCACTACGAGCGCTTCACCCACTGCGCGACCTCCAAGGCCTCGAACGTCACGACGGGCCAGATCTACGGCAACGTGATCGCCAAGGAGCGCCGGGGCGACTACCTCGGGCGCACCGTCCAGGTCATTCCCCACATCACCGACGAGATCAAGTCGGCGATCCGGGCGGTCGCCCAGGGCGCGGACGTCGTCATCGTGGAGATCGGCGGCACGGTCGGCGACATCGAGGGCCTGCCGTTCCTGGAGGCCGTGCGCCAGTTCCGCCAGGACGTCGGGCGCGGCAACGCGATCTTCGTGCACCTCGCCCTCGTGCCCTATATCGCCACGGCCCACGAGCTCAAGACGAAGCCCATGCAGCACAGCGTCCGCGAGCTCCGGGCCATCGGCATCCAGCCGGACATCCTGCTGTGCCGCACCGACCGCTACCTGTCCCCCGACCTCAAGGCCAAGCTGGCCCTCTACTGCGACGTGCCCGAGGAGGCCGTGATCACCGCGAAGGACGTGGATTCGATCTACGAGGTGCCCCTCGTGCTGTCCAGCGAAGGCCTCGACTCCATCGTCCTCAAGGCGCTGGCGCTGGACGGCCGCGGACGCGACATGAGCGCCTGGGAGGACCTGGTCCACCGCATCCGGAACCCCAAGGGCGAGGTCGTGATCGGCGTCGTCGGCAAGTACGTGTCCTTCGAGGACTCGTACAAGAGCCTCAACGAGGCGCTCTCCCACGGGGGCTTCGCCCACCAGGTCCGGGTGGTGCGCCGCTGGGTCGAGGCGGAGGACCTCGAGCAGGGAGACGTGGACCGCAAGCTCGCCGGCGTCGACGGCATCCTGGTTCCGGGCGGTTTCGGCACCCGGGGCACCGCCGGGATGGTGGCCGCCGCCGAGTTCGCGCGCCGCACCAGGACGCCCTATTTCGGCATCTGCTACGGCTTCCAGTGGGCTGTGACGGAGTACGCTCGCAACGTGTGCGGCCTCGCAGGCGCCAACTCCACCGAGGTCGACGAGAACGCCGAGCACCGCGTGATCTACAAGCTGCAGGACCTGCTCGGGGTCGACGAGATGGGAGGCACCATGCGCCTGGGCGCCTACGCCTGCGTGCTGGCGCCTGGCTCGCGGGCCGCCCAGGTGTACGGCTCGACGCGCATCAGCGAGCGCCACCGGCACCGCTACGAGTTCAACAAGGCCTACGAGTCGTGCCTGACCCAGAGCGGCCTCGCGATCTCGGGCAAGACCCCCGACGGCAAGTTCGTGGAGATCGCCGAGATCCCCGACCACCCGTGGTTCATCGCCGTGCAGTTCCACCCCGAGTTCAAGTCGAAGCCGCTCGAGCCGCACCCGCTGTTCGCCGACTTCGTGCGGGCGAGCCTGGCGAACCGAGGCGCCCGCCTGGAGAGGGGCGCCGCCGCTGTGGTGACCGCGTAGTGGGGTTCCGCCTCGGCGGCGTCCGCCTGGGCGGCGGAGGGCTGTTCCTCATCGCGGGACCCTGCGTGATCGAGAGCCCGAGGCATCCGCTCGCGGTCGCCTCCCGGCTCAAGGAAATCACCGGCGAGCTGGGCATCCCCTTCATCTTCAAGGCGAGCTACGACAAGGCCAACCGCTCGTCCCTGGGCTCGTATCGCGGCCCCGGCGTCGAGCGCGGCCTGGAGATCCTTGCATCGGTCAAGGCCAGGCACGGTGTGCCGATCCTCACCGACGTCCACGAGACGAGGGACGTGGAAAAGGCCGCCCAGGTGGCCGACGTGCTCCAGATCCCCGCGTTCCTGTGCCGGCAGACGGACCTGGTGGTCGAGGCCGCGCGCTCGGGGCGCGTCGTCAACATCAAGAAGGGCCAGTTCATGGCGCCCTGGGACATGAAGGGCGTCCTCGAGAAGGCGGCCTCCACCGGCAACCGCAAGCTGCTCGTCACCGAGCGCGGCTTCAGCTTCGGCTACAACAACCTCGTCGTCGACCCACGCAGCTTCCCGGTGCTGCGCTCCTTCGGGTATCCGGTCGTCTTCGACGTGACACACAGCGTCCAGCGCCCCGGCGGCCTGGGCGACCGCTCCGGCGGCGAGGCCCACTTCATCGACACGCTGGGCCCGGCCGGGGTCGCGGCAGGCGTCGACGGACTGTTCATGGAGGTCCACGAGAACCCGGCGCGGGCTCTCTCCGACGGCCCGAACGCCTACCGGCTGGGGCGGCTCAAGGCGCTGCTCGCCCGCCTGCTGCGCGTCCACGAGGCCGCGCGAAGCTGAAAGCCGCGAGGGCCAGGCTCCCGAGGGCCAGCCCGAGGCCGGCCCCGAGCGTCCGGGGCACATAGACGAGCTCGACGCGGTGATGGCCGGCCCCCGCCGCGACGGCGAGGAACAGGCCGTTCGCCCGCAGCGTCTGGGCCTCCCGCCCGTCGACGCGCGCCCGCCAGCCCGGGTCGTGGGTCGCCACGTAGACGACATAGCCGGGGGCGCTCAGGTCCGCATCGATCGCGACCCGGCCGGGGCGCTCGTCCACGAGCCGCGCCACGCCGGTGAACTCCCCGGTCGGGAGCTCCGCGCCGCCGTCGGAGAGAACGATCTCTCGAGACGGGTCGAACTCGGGCGCCAGCAGGCGAGCGAATGCGGCGTCTCCGTCCAGGCGGACCGCCGAGCCGACGGCATAGCATCGCGGGCGTGCGCCCGGCACGGCAAACACGAAGATGGGTCGCGTGAATGGGCTGGGCAAGCGGCGGCCGGGACCGAGAAGCTCCTCCTGGCCCTCGGCGTGCAGCGCCACCACGAAGTCGACCGCGCCCACCTGCAGGAGCCGGAGGAAGCCGGGCGTGTCCTCGACTGCCCGCAGGGCCTTCGTCATCTCCGATAGCCCCTTCGGGTACAGGCCCAGCAGGTCCCGCTCGTAGCTGCCTCGAAGGCCGAAGCGCCCGGCGATGGGCGGATAGAGGTAGGTCGTGAACGCCACGGCGTCTGACACCTTCTGCGGCCAGCGGGGGTTCGGCCGCGCGCGAAGCAGGGCCTGGGCATCCTCGATCAGGTGGCTTCGCCCTGCGACGCGCAGGACGTAGTCCCACACGTAGAGCCGCCGCCCCCCGCCCACGACGTCCACGACCTCGGGCCGATACTGGAAGAACCACCCGTCGACCGTGGGGTTGATGCGCCGGCCGTCGGCGACGAGCGCCCCGACGCCCAGCAGGGCCACCGCCGCGGGAGTCCACGGCCGGCTCCCGACCTGGCCGAGGAGGGACACCGCCAGCGCCAGGCCCGATGCGGCGAAAGCGACGGCCAGCGGCTCCGCGCTGGAGGCGAGCAGCTCCGACCACGTGGGCGACCCTGGGTGCGGACGCGCGGTCAGGCAGGACGCGCCCCCCACCGCGATCGCCCAGGCGGCGCCGGCGACGAGCGTCGCGCCGGCGAGAGCGAGGCTCAAGAGGCAAGCGCCGCGCCGCGAGGCCGCCGCGGCCTGCACGCCGAGACCGGAGAGCAGGCACAGGGCCAGCGCCGCCGGCACCGCGGCCTTCGAGGGATATCGAAGCAGGCGCAGGGGCGGCACGACGCCGGCGGCCGCGTCG
>DASSJI010000114.1:0-17212 GCA_035691285.1 Vicinamibacteria bacterium
TCCGAGCGCCTCGGCCCAGCGCTCGAGGTAGGGGCGGTCGAGTCGCTCCCCGTTCGCGCGCAGCAGGCCGAGGATGTCCGTCCACTGGCGTTCGGACGACTCCCCGCCCAGGCGGAACCATTCGAGCTTCGCGAGGAGGGCGTCCTCCGCGGAGGCGACCCGGGCCCTGGGCGCGTCGGGTGCATCGCTCAAAGCTTCGTCGCGCGCACGCCGCTGGGCCTCGCGATCAAAAGGGCGCCCCTTCGAGACGAACACGTCCACCTTGAACATGGTGGCGAGGTGGATCACGTTGAACGAGCGACGCCGCTCGACGGCGTCGCGCATGCGATCTTCGTCGAGGTAGAAGGACGACCGCAGGCGGGCCGCGAGAGGCCCCACATGCTCGGCGCGAACCTCGGCGACGACGTCGGCGTCGATCGATGCGCGCGGCACCCCATGCGTGGAGCTGGCCACGGATCCGCCCACGAAACACGGCACGCCGAGGGCGTCGAGCGCCTCGAGGACCGGCACCAGGGCGGCGAAGAGGTCGGCGGACGTCAACGCTTGCGTTCGGCGAGCCGCCGCCGAACGCCCTCGGCCAGCTCTCGGCCGTAGTAGAGCTCGACGAAGCGCAGCGCCGCCGCCTCCTCCGACGCTCCGGGTGGGAGCGCGCTGCGAAGACCGCGGCGCGCGAGGGTGATGACCAGCGCGCTCAGCTCGAGCGCCATCCGCGCGCGCCGGGCAGGCCCGGCGGCCCGCAGCAGCTCGAGCTGCACGCGCGCCGCTTCCGGATCGGTGTCCGTGAGCCGCCCAGGTTCGAGCATGACGCCGAGGCGCTCCGATTGTAGCCCGCCGCGCGGCTAGAATCGGGCTCCTATGAGAACCCCGGGAGCCGTGGGCATCCCTCTCCTTGCCGCGCTTGCAGCCGTCTGGAGCCTGGCGGCCGTCCCAGGCCGCGAGCCGTCACCGCCCGTCTACGAGGCGACCATGCAGGAGGCCTGGATCCCGATGCGCGACGGAGTGCGCCTGGCGGCGGACCTGCATGTGCCGAAGCCGCGGCGGTCGGGCGAGCGCTTCCCGGTGCTCCTCGAGTACCTGCCGTACCGCAAGGCCGAGAGCCGATCGCGCAGCCACGCGCTCTATTCCTACTTCGTGCAGCGCGGATACGCAGTGGCGCGCGTGGACATCCGCGGCACAGGGAACAGCGAGGGACGGCTGATCCCGTACGAGTACAGCGAGATCGAGCAGGCCGACGGCGAGGTGGTGATCGACTGGCTCTCGAAGCAGCCCTTCTCGTCCGGCAAGGTGGGCATGTTCGGGATCTCCTGGGGGGGCTTCAACTCGATCCACATGGCGATGCGGAACCCGCCCGCCCTCAAGGCCATCATCGCCGTCGACGCCACGGACGACCTCTACCAGGACGACGTGCACTTCATGGACGGCATGATGCACGTGGATTCGTGGGAGATGGGCCAGGACCTCCGCAACCTCATGCCGGGCGCCCCGGACTACACGATCGACGACAAGTACTTCGAGAATCGCTTCGACACGCCGCCCTGGATGCTCACGTACAAGAGGCAGCAGCGCGACGGCCCGTTCTGGAAGCGGACCGCGCTCAAGGAGCGGTACGACTCGATCCGGATACCCACCTTCATGATCGGCGGCTGGTACGACGGCTACCGGGACAGCATCCCGCGAATGCTGCAGCACCTGAAGGCGCCGACCAAGGCCATCCTCGGGCCGTGGCACCACGCCTATCCGAACAACGCCTATCCCAAGCCGCAGATGGAGTGGCGCCACGAAGCGGTGCGCTGGTTCGACCACTGGCTGAAGGGACGAGAGACCGGCATCATGGAGGAGCCGCGCTTCGCCGTCTTCGTGCGCGACTGGCACCGCCCTGGCCCGGTGCTCGAGGAGGTGGCGGGCGAGTGGCGCTACGAGGACGGCTGGCCCATCGCCCGGATCCAGGAGCGGACGCTCCATCCGCAGCCGAACCACACCCTTTCCGAGCCGGTTCCCGCCGCCGACGTGCACCGGCTGCGCTACGTGCCGACGGTCGGCATCGAAGCGGGGGGACCCGTGATGTGGTTCGGCGACGTGGCGCCGGACCAGCGGCCGACCGACGCCTTCTCCCTCGTCTACGACACGGCGCCGCTCGAGGAGGACCTGGAGGTGCTCGGCCTGCCTCGCGCGATCCTTCGCGTCTCGGCGGACGCGCCCCTGGCGCACTGGTTCGCGAGGCTCTCGGACATCGCGCCCGACGGCACGGTGACCCAGGTGGCGGCGGCTGGCTTCAACGGCGCGCACCGCGACTCCGCCGAACGGCCCGCGGCCATCGAGCCCGGCCGCGAGTTCACCCTGGACATCGAGCTGCACGTCACGTCCTGGGTGTTCCCGAAGGGCCACCGCATCCGGCTGGCGATCAACAACGCGCTATGGCCGATGATCTGGCCGACGCCCTATCCCTTCACGGCGTCGCTCCGCCTGGGCGGCGCGGAGGCGAGCCGCCTCGTGCTGCCTGTCGTCCCTCGCGCGAACCGCCCGCAACCGAGCTTCCTGCCGCCGGCGCCGGATCCCGAGCTGCCGGGCTTCCGGACCTTGCAGGACCGCACGGTCTCCGGCTACGGCGAGATCGCCCGCATCGAACGGGATGCGACGCGGGCCGTCACGCGCGTCTTCGCGCCCAACGCAGGCGCGACGGAGTTCCCCTGGGGCACGCAGCGATACACCGAGAACATCATCCACGAGGCGAAGGACGACGATCCCGCGTCGACGTCGGTCCGCGGCGAGTATGCGATCACGGTCGCCCTCAAGGACCGGACGCTCGCATGGGAGAGCGAGGTCGAGATCCGGAGCGACCGCGAGAGCTTCCACTACTCGAACGTGCGCCGGCTCCTGCAGGACGGCAGGCTCCTGCGCGAGAAGGTCTGGAAGGACAGGATCCCGCGGGATCATCAGTAGCAGGGAGCGACCCGCAGCAGCTCGTAGCCCCGGCCCGAGTAGACGCTCTCGCCCAGCGGCCGCAGCTCCTCGATCAGGGGGCCCACGCGGCTCTCGTCCAGCAGGAGGTACTTCGCGCCGAAGCGCCGGAGCGTCTCGCAGCGCTCCCCGCGGCCGACCCCGGGTGCGAAGAAGCGTTCCACGCGCCGCACGCGCTCCTCGTGATCGGGGACGAAGGGAAGCTGCATCGGATATGCCACGACCTTGCCCGCGAAGGTCGGAACGTACCAGCAGGTCTCGAGATCCGTCATCACCACGGCGTAAGGCCCGACGCGGGTTTCCAGGAAGCTCAGCCACGCCGTGTCGCCGCGCCAGGACTCGTCGATCGTGGGCTTCACGCGACCGGGCCACGAGACGGCGACGAGGATCGCGGCCGCGGCCGGGGCGACGGCTCGCCGCCAGCGCACTCCACGGAGCCTCTCCTCGAGGGCGGCGCACGCGTCGGCGCAGGAGATCTGGAGCAGGATCGCGGTGTGCGAGACGAGCCGCCCGAGGGTGAACTGGCCCGTCAGCCCGCCGAGGAACACGAGCGCCCCGAGGGCCAGCGTCAGCAGCGTGAGGGGATCGCGCGGGTTCTGGCGAAGCCGCACCAGGAGCCACGGGGCGCCGAGCAGCGCCGGGGCGATTCGAGGGAGCGGGGCGTCGTACATCGTGTCGTTGCCCTCGTGCACGCGATCGAGCTGCCCGAACCACAGGTCGGTGACCGAGAAGAACGGCCAGGCAAAGGCGAGCGCGAGGCTCGCGGCGAACACCAGGGCCAGCAGCTCCCAGCGCCTTCGGCCTCCGGCGATCGTGACCGAGGAGACGACGAGCCCCAGGGCGAGGAAGAGGCCGTTCACCGGATGGAGGATCCAGAGGAGCGCCAGCACCGGCAGCGTCGAGGCGCACCACGCCAGGCGCCCCGACGCCACCGCTCCGGGGAACGCGGCGAGCGTGAGAAGCGCGAGGCCGAAGGCGAACGTGGACGGGTAGGGAAGGACGACGGCCAGGCTTCGGAGGTGGAAGAAGCCGCTGAACTGCCAGGGATCGCGTCCCCACAGGAACAGCACGAAGAGCAATGCGTAGAATGCCGCCGCGGGGCGCCGCAGCCACGTCCTCACGAACCCCCAAAGGGCGGCGAGCAGCAGCGCCAGGTTGACGAGGCCCTGCGCGACCAGGGTCTGGAAGGCCGTGAGCCGGCTCAGCCGCGAGGCGAGCCCGAGCACCCACGTGTAGGGGGACACGAAGACGAACGGGTCGTCGTTGCCGAGTAGCGGGTGCCGCGGCCGCAGGGGGCTCTGCGCCACCTCGCGCAGGGTCGCGGTGTAGATCCAGAAGTCGCCGATCCAGGCGTCGCTCCAGGAGTGGGCGAAGAGCAGCGCGAACAGGGAAGCGCACAGGAGCAGGTAGCGCGGAACCCCCACGCTCCCACAGTACACGCACTTGCGCCCCGCGGCACGGCCGGAGAGGATCGCCCGATGCGGGCGAGGCGCCCTAGCGCGTCTGCGCGAGGTGCATCGCGCCCGAGAGTCCCTGGGCCGTCTTCACGAGGCTCACGAACTCCGCGCGGAGCCCCGAGGGATCGTCGCCCAGCCCCGCGCGGGCCAGCTCCAGGGCCTGCTCGAAGCTGGCGGCGCCGCGGTGCTCCGACTCGCGGAGCAGCATCCCGAACTCGACGACGGCCGCCGCGAAGCGGAGGTCGGCCGACGCGGGCCGCCGGCCGGCGTCGTTCACGGCCGCGCTCAGCAACCGGCTTGCGTCGCCGTCGGGCTCCTTGTAGCGGAGCTTCACGGTGGCCAGCTCGTCGCTCGCCGACCGGGCCGTCGCCAACGGCGCGGCCTGGTACTTGAGCGGGTCGACGCTCGGGAGCGCGACGGCGACGCCCGCGGGCGCGACCTCGTACAGCGCCGTCACCGTGTGCCCGGCGCCGATCTCGCCGGCGTCCTTCCGGTCGTCGTTGAAGTCCTCCGCTCTCAGCATTCGGTTCTCGTAGCCGATCAGGCGATAGGCCGCGACCCGGGCCGGGTTCCACTCGACCTGGATCTTCACGTCCTTCGCGACGGTGACGAGGGTCGCGCCGGCCTCGGCCACGAGCACCTTGCGCGCCTCGGCGATCGAGTCGATGTACGCGTAGTTGCCGTCGCCGCTGTCGGCGAGCTTCTCCATGGTCGAGTCCTTGAGGTTGCCGTCGCCGAAGCCCAGGACCGACAGGAACACGCCGCTCTTGCGCTTGCCTTCGATCAGGCGCAGCAGGTCCCCCTGGCTCGTGATGCCGACGTTGAAGTCCCCGTCGGTCGCCAGGATCACACGGTTGATCCCGTCGGGGACGAAGGCCTCGCTCGCGACGCCGTAGGCGAGCTGGATGCCCGCGCCGCCCGCCGTGCTGCCGCCGGCCTCGAGGGCGCTCAGGGCCTCGCGGATCTCGCCCTTGCGATCGCCCGGCGTCGGGGGAAGGACGAGGCCCGCGGCCCCCGCGTACACCACGACCGCGACACGGTCCTGGGGCCTGAGCTGGTCGACGAGCAGGCCCAGCGCGGACTTCAGGAGCGGCAGCTTGTTGGGCGGCATCATCGAGCCGGACACGTCGAGGAGGAAGACGAGGTTGCGGGGCGGAACGCGCGCCTGGTCGATCGCGCGGCCGCGCAGGCCGATCCGGAGCAGCCGGTGCGCGGGCGTCCAGGGGCACGGACCGAGCTCCGTCGTGACCGAGAACGGCGCGTCGCCTTTCGGCTCGGGATAGGCGTAGCGGAAGTAGTTGAGGAGCTCCTCGGTGCGCACGGCGTCCTTGGGCGGCAGCCGGCCGCCCGCCAGGAAGCGCCGCACGTTGGAGTACGAGGCGGTGTCCACGTCGATCGAGAAGGTGGAGAGGGGATTCGTCGTCGCGCCGAGGAATCCGTTCTCGTGGACGCGGTCGTAGGCCTCGGTGTCGAAGTCGGATGCCACCGCGGCCCCGTAGCCCAGGGCCGGCAGCTCGGCGGGCGCGTTGAGGGCGGCCACGCTGCCGACGACGCGCGCCGCCTTTGCCAGCGGGGCGGAGGGCGCGGGCAGAGGTGCCGCAGTCGTCGGAGGGGGCGGGGACGGCGGGGCCGGCGAGCCGGCCACGTCCCGCTGCGGGGCCGACTGGCACCCCGTGAGCAGGGTCAGCACCAACGCCAGCGCCGCACGACACTCGCGTATGTCCCTCATCACCCGCCTCCCGAGGCCCGATCCCGGCCCTCATGACGCCGTACGCCCCAGGCCGGCCCCTTATTCCGCGCCCGCTGAGGCCAAGGGGGTTCACCGCCCGCCGGAGTAGACTGCGATCGGATGAACCGTCTCGCCCGCGAGTCGAGCCCCTACCTCCTCCTCCATGCCGAGAACCCCGTGGACTGGTACCCATGGGGCGAGGAGGCCTTCGCGAAGGCGCGGGCCGAGGACAAGCCGATCTTCCTCTCGATCGGCTACTCGACCTGCTACTGGTGCCACGTCATGGAGCGGGAAAGCTTCTCGGACGGGGAGATCGCCCGCGAGCTGAACGAGCACTTCGTCTCGATCAAGCTCGATCGCGAGGAGCGGCCCGACATCGACGAGATCTACATGACCGCCACGCAGCTGCTCACCCAGTCCGGAGGTTGGCCGAACTCGCTCTTCCTCACCCACGACCTGAAGCCGTTCTTCGCGGGAACCTACTTCCCGCCGTCGGATCGGCACGGCCGGCCCGGCTTCCCGCGGATCCTCCAGGCGATCCGAGAAGCGTGGGCCCTCCGTCGCGCCGAGGTGGTCGAGCAGGCGGAGGCGCTCTCCGAGGCGATCCGCGCGCAGAGCGCCGCCGACCAGAGCGCCGCGCTGCCCGACGCCGGGATCGCCGCCGAGACCCAGCAGCTCCTCGCGCGGCGCTTCGACCGCGCCTGGGGCGGCTTCGGCCGGGCGCCGAAGTTCCCGTCCCCCTCGAACCTGGCCTTCCTGCTCGATCGCGCGGCCGCGGACTCCGCGGCGCGCGAGATGCTGGTCGTGACCCTCGACCGCATGGCGCGGGGCGGCATCCAGGACCAGCTCGGCGGCGGCTTCCATCGCTATTCCGTGGATGCGGAATGGCTGGTGCCGCACTTCGAGAAGATGCTCTACGACAACGCCGCCCTCGCGCGCCTGTACGCGGAATCCGCGCCCCTCGCGCCGGAGGCCGGTTTCGCGCGCGTCGCCCGGGCCACCCTGGACTTCGTCCTGGGCGAGCTGCTCGGCGACCACGGCGGCTTCCTGTCGGCCCTCGACGCCGAGACCGACGGCGAGGAAGGCGCCTTCTACACGTGGCCCCGCGAGGAGATGCTCCAGGCCCTCGCCGCGGACGACGCGAAGCTCCTGGCCGCCGTCTACGGCTTCGACGGGCCGCCCAACTTCGAGCACGGCCGCTACGTCCTGTTCCTGCCGCAGCCCATCGCCGATCAGGCGCGGGTGCTGGGGTTTGGGAGCGCGGAGGAGCTGCTCGCGCGCCTCGAGCCGGGTCGCCGTGCCCTGCTCGCCGCGCGGGCGAGGCGGAAGCGCCCGTTGACGGACGACAAGGTGCTCGCGGACTGGAACGGCCTGGCGATCGCCGCCATGGCTCGCTGCGGCGCGCTCCTCGGCGAGCGTCGCTACGTCGACACCGCGGCCCGCGCCGCGCGCTTCGTGCTCGACGCGATGCGGACCGAGGGACGGCTCCAGCATGCGTGGCGGGCGGGACAGGCGAAGGTCGAGGGGCTGCTCGACGATCATGCGTTCCTCGTGGACGGCCTCGTCGAGCTGCACGACGCCACCGGCGAGGACGCCTGGCTGGACGAGGCGCGCGCGCTCCAGGAGCAGCAGGACGCCCGCTTCTGGGACGCCAGGGCGGGGGGGTACTTCAACGCAGGCGACGATCCGCGGCTGCTCGTCCGGTCCAAGGCGGCCCACGACGGCGCGGTCGCCTCCGCCAACGGTGTCGCGGCGCTCAACCTCATCGGCCTCGCCGAGCGGAGCGGGGAGCCGGCGTACCGCGAGCGGGCCGAGGCCCTGCTGCGCGCTTTCGGGCGCTCCCTGCGCGACTACCCGCTGGGACACGTGACGCTGGTCCGGGCCGCGGCGAGGCTGGCGAAGGGCGCGCCGGAGCGGTCCGCTCCGAGGCCGGCGCCGGCCACGGCGCGCCCCTGGGCCGCCGACGAGGCCGGCGCGGTCGTGACGGTCCGTGGCCGCGTGGATCGCTCGGCCCCGGGCGCCTGGAAGCCGTTCGTCCTCGAGCTGGCGATCCGCGACGGCTTCCACCTGAACGCGAACCCGCCGCTCCTGCGCTTCATGGTCCCGACCGAGGTCCGTGGCGTCGAGTGCGACGCGCGCGACGTCCGCTATCCGAAGGCCGACCGCTACGAGGGCCGAGTGACGATCGAGGGGCAGGTCGAGGTCGGCGAAGGGCGGCCGGCGGTCGTGGCCCTCACCTACCAGGCGTGCGACGAGGAACGGTGCCTGCTGCCGATCACGCGCGAGGTCGCACTCGAATGAGGTCGATCCCCGCCGTCTCCCGCCTGGGGTCTTGCGACGCGGTCTTCGTCTCGACTCACGAGGGCGAGGCCGCGCTGTCGTGCGCCGCGCGCATCGATGCGGAGACGGCCCGCGGCCGGCGGACCCTCGTCGTGACGCTGTTCCGGGCTCCGGAGGAGGAGGTCGACCCCGGCGGCCTCTCGCTCGGCCTCGCGGACGCTCCGCATCGGGACCCGGACTACGTGCCGCTCGCCGAAGCCGTCTTCGGGCGCAGCGCCGCCGAGGACGAGTGCCTGGCCGACGCCACCCACCTCCTCGACGAGGTCTTCCGGCGCACCGGAGCCCGCCAGATCTACCTGCCCCTGGGCGTGGGCGGGCACGTGGACCACCGCATCGCTCACGAGGCCGGCCTGAAGGCGCTTCCGCCCCACCCGGGCCGCGACATCTTCTTCTATGAGGAGCGGCCGGATGCCCTGGTGCCCGGCGCCGTGCGCATGCGCCTGGGCGAGATGGGCGCGCGCCTGCCGCCGGGGGCCGGGCGCGTGGCGCGGGAGGGCGGCCTGGCGCGCTTCCTCGTCCGCTACAACGCCGTGCCCCACCGGCGCGAGAGGTGGCGCGGTCTCGGCGAGCGCGTCGCGCTCACGCGCCTGGCGGCGAAGGCCTGGTGGGAGGCGCGCGCGTGGCAGCCGCAGAAGGCCTTCGGGGTGCGCGTGCAGCCGGTCGTCCAGGAGGCGCAGGACCTCGACGCCGTGCTGGAGTCGGTCCGCCGCTTCGACGAACGGCGCGGCGTCCGGCCTCGCGCCGTGCAGCGCCTGATGTCGCTGTCGGCCGCCTACGCGCGTCGGCTCGGTGGTCGCGTCTGGGTCGAGCGTTACTGGCTGCTGCTCCCGGCGCGCGAGGAGGCCGACCGCGGGGCCTGGCCCGTGCTCCCGCCCGGGGCCGTCAGGCCTGCGCCGAGCCCGGACCGCTGAGCGCCCGGATCGGCTCCCAGCGCTCGGGGTCCTGAAGCAGGAGGACGTTGAAGTAGAGCTCGACCTGCTCCGCCGGGAAGCGACCTGTCAGCTCGCGGGCCGTCCGCTCGACGAAGGCGGCCTCGAGCGTGCGCGCCTCGGCCTCCTCCTTCATCACGCCGTCCTCGTGGGGCAGGCCGAGGCCGTCGAGAAACGCGGCCAGCAGGGGCCGCCGCTCTCCGAGGTGGAGGGCCACGAGCAGCGAGCCCGCGAGCGCCTCGCCTGGATCGAGGATGCCCGCGAGCGCCGCCGCCTGCTCCTCGGGCGCCATCGCACGCGCCACCTGCGGCCGAACGTGGCGCGCCCGCACGATGGCGGAGAGGGCGGAGGCGAGGAGCTCGGGCACGGGCTCGTGCAGGAAGGCCGCTGCGGCGAGGCGCCGCTCCTCCCGCGGCAGCCTCTTCCAGAGGCGGCTCGCCGTCGGCTCGAACCTCATGGCCGCCGGAGTATATTTCGGGCCGTGGCGAAGCCGCTCCTCGACGACAGAGGCTGTCTCACGCCTGCGGGCCTGCTGGCCGTCCAGAGCGCGCCCGTGGGCAAGGCCCCTCAAGAGCTGGCCAGCCACGTCGCCTCCTGCCCGCGCTGCCAGGAGAAGCTCCTGGCCGGCGGGATCCTGGCCCTCGCGACGCGCAAGGAGAAGAAGGATCCGCCGCCACCCTGGCGCATCGTCCTGGTTCTTGTCGCGATCGTGCTCTTGGTGCTGAGCCTGATGTTCACGCTGGGGAGGCTCTCGGGCGCCTAGCTCGGGCGCGCCCGCCATCACACCGGGATGAGGGCGCCGGTGATCGCGGCCGAAGCGGGCGAGAGCAGGAACGCGACGACCTTCGCGATGTCCTCAGGCGCCGTCCACTGCGACCGGTCGGCCTTGGGCATCGCGTGCCGGTTCGCCTCGGTGTCGATGATCGTCGGGGAGATCACGTTGAAGCGCACGCCCCGGTCGGTGTTCTCGAGGGCGAGGGCGCGGGTCAGCGCGACGACCGCCGCCTTGGACGCCGCGTAGGCGGCCGCCCCAGCACCGCCCGTCTCCGCGGCCCGGGACGAGACGGCCACCACGCTGCCCCCTTCCTTGAGGAGATGGGGGAGCGCCGCGCGACACGTGCCGTGGAGCGAGGCGAGGTTGATGCGCAGCATCGCGTCCCATTCGGAGACCGGGGTCGTCTCGAGCGGCCCCGAGCCCTGGTAGCCGCCGGCCAGCGCGGCCACGCCGTCGAGCCGTCCCAGCCACGCGGCCGCCGCGTCGACGAAGCGGCGCGTGCCGTCCAGGTCGGCGAGGTCCGCTTCGGCGCCCCAAAGCGCCGCCGAGTGGCTCGCCGCCGCGCGCAGGGCCTCGAAGCCCGAAGGCGAGCGATAGGGCACGGCGACGCGGTCCCCGCGCGAAAGGAGCTGGTGGACCACGGCGCGGCCGAGCGCGCCCGTGCCGCCGGTGACGATCACGCCCTGCGCCGTCACTTCAGCCCCTCCCAGGTGTGATCGGGCGCGGCGGTCGCGGACACGGGCAGGCCGCGCGGCCTCCAGCCCGGATCACCCGGCATGCCGTCGAAGCCCGCGCGCTGGTCGACCACGCTGCGGAACCCGCGGTCGAGGAGGATGGATGCCGCCTGGAGGGAGCGCCCTCCGGACTTGCAGCCCACCACGATCTTCGCGTCGGGTCCGAAGCGCTCCTCCATCACCCGCAGGAAGTCCGGGTTCGGGGCCATGCCCATGCGTCCGAGGTGAGCGATCGGCACGTTGTACGCGCCCTCGGGGTGGCCGGCCTCGAACTCCGGGACGGAGCGCACGTCGACGTAGACGTACCCCTCCTCCTCCACGAGACGCTTCGCCTCCTCGGGCCCGACGCGCTTCAGCGCCAAGGAGCCTCCCACGGCCTTATAGCACGTCGGCCAGCACGCGCGCGGCGCCCCGGTCGAAGTCCGCGGGACGCGGCAGCAGGCTGAGCACGAGGTAGGCCTCCCGAGCGAAGTCGAAGAAGAAGCCGGGGTGCACGAGCACGCCGTCGCGCTCGAGCAGGCGCAGGACGCGCTCTTCCTCGGTGAGCGTCGCGGGGACCTGGACCACGGCCGTCCAGCCGCCGTCGGAGGCCAGAAGCGTGGCCGGGGAGCCCGACAGGCGCTCGTCGAGCGCGCCACGATTGCGCCGCACGCGGGCGGCGATCGGCGCCTGCAGGTCGGGAAGGCGGGCCAGGATCCCGGGGAGCGCCCGCTGGACCGGGGTGGCGACGGACAGGTATGTGTCGGCGACGATCTCCAGCCGCGCGAGCGCCTCGGCGCGCTGCTCGGCGGGGCCGCTGACCGCGATCCAGCCCAGCTTCAGCTGCGGCAGGCCGCACGATTTCGAGAGCCCGCCCAGGGAGAAGGCCAGCGCGGCGCCGTCGTCTGCGAAGCTCGTGACCCGGGAGGGATCGGGCGCGAAGCCGAAGTCGGCGAACACCTCGTCGGACACGAGGGACAGCCCGCGCCGGGCGCACAGGCCGAGGAGCCTCCCGGCTTCGGTGCGCGACACGAAGGACCCGGTCGGGTTGTTCGGGTTGACCAGGACGATCGCCCGCGTGCGGGGGCGGATCGCCTCCTCCACGGCGGCCAGGTCCACGTGCCACGCGCCGTCGTAGACGAGGGGATAGTGGCGGACCGAGATCGACTCGAGGTCGGCCAGGAACTCGAAGAGGGGATAGCTCGGCCGGGGCACCAGCACGTTGTCCCCGGGATCGGCCAGGAGCTTGAAGAGCCAGGCGTAGGCCTCGCTGGTGCTGCTGCACAGCACCAGGCGGTCCGGAGCCACCGAGTGGCCGCGACGGGCGAAGTCCGCGGCCACGGCCTCCCGTGCCGGCAGGAGCCCGCGGGGATCCGGCGCGTACGCGGCGCCGCCGGCGTCGCCCAGGAGCGACAGGACCTCGGCCGGCGCCTGCAGGCCGACCTCGGTGGGGTTCGAGACCGTGAGGTCCACCACCTCCTCGCCTCGGCGGCGCCTCGCGTCGAGCGCGAGGGAGAGGCGGTTCGGGGCGCGCTCCCAGCGCGTCCGGGACGAGAGCATGGGCGGATCCTATAATGAGCGCCCATGACGCGGTCCCTCGCGGCCCTGCTGCTTCTCGCCGCCGCCTGCTCACGAGAGGCCCCGCCGGCTCCCGCGGGCCCGCTGCCGCCCCCGATCGACGGCGAGACGCCGCTCCCGAGCCCGCTGCCCGAGGTGGCGGCGAAGGTCAACGGCCAGGCGATCCCGCTGCGCTTCGTCGAGATGATCGCGAAGCGACTGCTGGAACAGTCGGGCAACCAGGCCAAGGACCGGCCGTTCGCCTACCGGCGAGCCACGCAGCAGCTCGTGGTCCGGGAGCTGCTGTTCGAGGAGGCGGCCGCGCGAGGGCTCAAGGCCGACGACGCGCGGGTCGAGGCCGCATACAACGAGGCGCGCGTCCCGTATCCGGACGATCGAGCCTGGCTCGCCTTCCTGGCGCAGCAGGGCATGGATGCGGACGGGTTCCGGCGCGAGCTGCGCATCCAGCACACGGTCGCCGCCCTGATGCGGGCCGAGGGCGATCTGGCCGGCACGCAGGTCGCCGAAAAGGACGCGCGGGCCTACTACGACGCGCACCCGGAGAAGTTCGACTCCGGAGAGAGGCTGAGGGCGAGCCACATCCTGATCCGCGTCCCGGGCGACGCGCCGGCGGCGCAGAAGGAGGCGCTGCGCAAGAAGGCCGAAGAGGTGCTCGCCAAGGTCCGCAAGGGCGGCGACTTCACCGCCCTCGCGCGCCAGTTCTCCGCCGATACCGGCAGCGCGGGGAAGGGCGGGGACCTGGGTGAGTTCCACCGCGGCCAGATGGTCCCTCCCTTCGAGGCCGCCGCCTACGCGCTCGAGCCCGGCGAGGTCTCGGGCGTCGTCGAGTCGCCCTTCGGCTTCCACATCATCAAGCTCGTGGAGCGGCTGCCGGCGCTCAAGGTCGAGTTCGAGGCGGCCCAGGAGCCGATCCGGCAGGCGGTCATCGAGGAGCGGCGCGCGAAGCGGGTCGAGGCCCTCGTCGCTCAGCTCTGGGCGCGCTCCCGGATCGAGACGAACCTCTAGGCGGATGCCGACGACGGAGCACGAGCGCCTCCAAGGCCTCCACGGCGAGGTCGCTGCCTGGAGGCGCTTCGGTCCGTACCTGGCCGAGCGCTCGTGGGGGACGGTCCGCGAGGACTACAGCGAGAGCGGCGACGCCTGGAGCCACCTGCCCCACGACCTGGCGCGGAGCAAGGCCTACCGCTGGGGCGAGGACGGCCTCGCGGGGATCTGCGACCGCTACCAGATCCTCTGCTTCGCCCTCGCGCTCTGGAACGAGCGGGACGCGATCCTCAAGGAGCGCCTGTTCGGCCTGGTGCCGTCCGAGGGCAACCACGGCGAGGACGTGAAGGAGTACTACTTCTACCTCGACTCGACACCGACCCACTCGTACATGAAGTGGCTGTACAAGTACCCGCAGCGGGAGTACCCGTACGCGTGGCTCGTCGAGGAGAACCGGCGGCGCGGGGGCGTCGGTCCGGAGTTCGAGCTGCTCGACACCGGGATCTTCGACGACGACCGCTACTTCGACGTCTTCGTCGAGTACGGGAAGGCCACGCCCGAGGACGTCGCGATCCGGGTCATCGTGGAGAACCGCGGGCCCGAGGCGGCTCCGCTGCGCGTGCTGCCGCACCTCTGGTTCCGGAACACGTGGGCCTGGGGCCAGGAGCCGCGCTCCGAGCCGATCGTGCGCGAGGGCACGGCCGGGCCGGGCTTCCAGGCCCTGGTGGCCGACGACCGCAGCGCGGAGCCGCTCCGCAACCTGCCGTTCGAGTACCGGCTGGGAGCGCGGCACCTCTACGTCGAAGGAGTGGGGCGGCTGCTCTTCACCGACAACGAGACGAACGCGCCGCGGGTCTACGGACCCTCGGCGCGGAGCCGGAAGCCGTACGTGAAGGACGCCTTCCACCGCCACGTGGTCCAGGGCGAGGACTGCGTGAGCCCCGACGGCGTCGGCACCAAGGCGTGCGCCGAGCGGCGGCTCGTCGTGCCCGCGGGCGGGCGCGCGGTGCTGCGGCTGCGGCTCAGCCCCGATCGGCTCGAGGATCCGCTCTCCGAGGTGGACTCGCTCGTCGAGGCGCGCCGCCGCGAGGCCGACGCGTTCTACGCCGAGATCCAGCCCCCGAACGCGAGCGCGGACGAGAGGCTCGTCCAGCGCCAGGCCTTCGCCGGCATGCTCTGGTCGAAGCAGATCTACCTGTTCGACGTGAACCTGTGGCTCGAGGGCGACAACCCGGCGTGGCCGCCTCCGGAGTCGCGCAAGCGCATCCGGAACGCACACTGGCGCCACCTCAACTCGATGCGGATCCTGTCCATGCCGGACAAGTGGGAGTACCCCTGGTTCGCCGCGTGGGACCTGGCCTTCCACTGCGCGCCGCTCGCGGTCGTCGATCCCGAGTTCGCGAAGGAGCAGCTCTGGCTGCTGCTGTTCGAGCAGTTCCAGCATCCGTCCGGACAGATCCCCGCCTACGAGTGGGAATTCTCCGACCTCAACCCGCCGGTGCAGGCGTGGGCGGTCTGGCGCGTCTACAACATGGACCGCATCCGCCAGGGGAAGGGGGATCGCGCCTTCCTCGAGAAGTGCTTCCACAAGCTGCTGATCAACTTCGCCTGGTGGATCAACAAGGTGGACCGCGAGGGCAACAACGTCTTCGAAGGCGGCTTCCTGGGCCTCGACAACATCACGGTCATCGACCGCAGCGAGCGGCTGCCCGAGGGCGCGGTGCTCGAGCAATCCGACGCCACGGGCTGGGTCGGGATGTTCTGCCTGAACCTGATGCGGATCGCCCTCGAGCTGGCTCGCGAGAACCGCGTCTACGAGGCCCTCGCGACGAAGTTCTTCCAGCACTACATCTACGTGGGCGCCGCCATGAAACGGATGGGCGGCCGCCGCTACCAGCTCTTCGACGAGGAGGACGGCTTCTTCTACGACGTGCTGCGCTACCCGGACGGCAGCTACGAGAAGTTCCGGGTGCGTTCCCTGGTCGGTCTCGTCCCCCTTTACGCGGTGGAGCGCCTGGAGGAGCGCTGGATCGAGCCGTTCCAGGAGTTCCGCGCCAACTTCCACTGGTTCCTTCGCAACAAGCGCCACGTGGTGGCGGACGTCTGTCACCTCGTCACCCGCGAGGACGGGCGCGCCCACGTCTGCGCCATCGTGGACGAGGGCCAGATGCGCAGCCTGCTGGCCCGCGTGCTCGACCCCGAGGAGTTCCTCTCGCCCTACGGGATGCGCAGCCTCTCCCGCCATCACGAGGCCCACCCGTTCCGCTTCGGCAACCGCGAGGTGCGCTACGAGCCCGGCGAGGCGGTCTCCAAGATCAAGGGCGGCAACTCCAACTGGCGCGGCCCCGTCTGGTTCCCCACCTCGTTCCTCATGATCGAGTCGCTGCGGAAGCTGGGCACGGCCTACGGGCCGCAGTTCACGGTGAAGGCGCCCGGCGACGGCGATGCGCCGCCCATGAGCCTGTGGCACGTGGCCGAGGACCTCGCGAACCGCATGATCCGCATCTTCACGCGCGGCGCCGACGGCCGGCGGCCCGTCTACGGCCGCCTCCGCAAGTTCCAGGAGGACCCCCACTGGAGGGACCTCATCCTCTTCCACGAGTACTTCCACGCCGACACCGGCGAAGGCCTCGGCGCGTCGCATCAGACCGGGTGGACGGGGCTCGTGGCGTCGCTGATCGACGAGTGGCGGCGGCCGCCGCAACCCTCGTCTCGCTGACGGCTGCTAGAATCGGGGCGGTGATCCGGACGCCAGCCGAGGCCAGCCTCGACGGCAAGCGCATCGAGATGCGTAGCGAACGCCGGGTCATTCCGGCGACCGTGGAGCGCGTCCTCGCAGCGGTGCGGCCGGTCGGGCTTCCCTCGGACCGCCTGAGCGATCTCGCCGTCGCCGTCTCCGAGGCCCTGTCCAACGCAGCCATCCACGGCAACGGCCTCGATCCCGAGAAGACGGTGGTGATCACGGTCCACGCGGTCCCGGGCGATCGCGCGGTGATCGAGGTGCAGGACCACGGACACGGCTTCGACGTGGCGCGCCTTTCGGACCCGACCGACCCCGCGCAGGTGCTGGCGCCGAGTGGGCGCGGCGTGTTCCTGATGAGGCGGCTCGTCGACCGCCTGGAGTACGAGGACGGCGGCTCGCGGGTCCGGCTGACGGTCGGGCGCAGGCGCGCCAGCCGCCGGACCCTGGGGAACGGACGCCGCTAGGTCGGCCCAAGGAGAGAACCGTGAGCGAATCGCGCCCGTCGTTCAACGGCAACCGCCGTGTTCCGCCCCCGGTCAACGAGCCGGTCAAGGCCTATGCCCCTGGCAGCCCCGAGCGCAAGGAGCTGAAGTCACGCCTCGCGGCGATGGCCTCGGAGCGCATCGAGATCCCCCTCGTGGTCGGGGGGAGGCGGGTGACGACGGGCGAGCGGGGACAGGCCGTGATGCCCCACGACCATCGACACGTGCTGGCCGACTACCACAAGGCCTCGCGGGAGCACGTGCTCGCCGCGGTGGAGGCGGCGCGCGCAGCGCATCGCGACTGGTCCACCTGGGCGTGGGAGGACCGCGCCGCGGTGTTCCTGAAGGCGGCCGAGCTCCTCGCGACCACGTGGCGGGCCACGCTGAACGCCGCGACCATGCTCGGCCAGTCCAAGACCGCGTTCCAGGCGGAGATCGACTCGGCCTGCGAGCTGATCGACTTCTGGCGCTTCAACCCCTTCTACGCGCAAGGGCTGTACGACGAGCAGCCGCTCTCGAACGGC
>DASSJI010000115.1:0-3236 GCA_035691285.1 Vicinamibacteria bacterium
CCGTGCCGGCCCCACGGCCGCCCGCGCCGTCTCCGGCAGCCAGGCCCCCGTCGCACGCCGCGGGCCCGGTCCCGCGTCCGACGACCGTGACACTGCTGGCCATCCTGTGGATGATCGGAATGATCTACTACCCGGTGGCGACCGTCCTGACCGCGCGGGGGGCTTCGGGCCTCGTGACGGCGGTCACCGCGACCATCGGCGTCCTGGGCACACTGACGAGCGGCCTCCTGGCCTGGGGCCTGTGGTCGCGCCAGGCCTGGGCGCGCTTCGCGCAGATCGCCCTCGCGATCCTGGGCCTCTTCACCTGCCTGTTCACGCCGGCTTCCGCCGCGATCCTCGCCTACATGTTCCGCGGCGACGTCGCGAGCCACTTCAGCGACCGGCGCCCGGAGGGCACGGGCGCCGGCGAGGACGGCCGCCTCGAGCCCTACTTCACCGCGGTCATCGCCGGCCTGATCGTGCTGCCGATGCTGCTGGGCGCGGCCTTGAGCCTGCTCCAGGTCTTCTCGCCGGCACTCCTGCCCGCGAACCGGTAGAATGGCGCTCCCGGGATAACCAATGACACGCGACGAAGCTCTCTCCCTCTACCGCCAGATGCTCCTGATCCGCCGCTTCGAGGAGCGCTGCGCCCAGATCTACGTCGAGGGGAAGATCGGCGGCTTCCTCCACCTCTACATCGGCCAGGAAGCCGTCGGCGTGGGAGCGATGTCGCTCCTCAAGCCCGACGACTACTTCATCACCTCCTACCGCGACCACGGCTACGCCCTCGCGCGCGGCACCGACCCGCGCCCGCTGATGGCGGAGCTGTGCGGGAAGGCCACCGGAATCAGCCGCGGCAAGGGCGGGTCGATGCACTTCTACGACGTCCCGCTCGGGAACTTCGGCGGCGACGGCATCGTGGGCGGCCACCTGCCCGTCGCGGCCGGCATGGGCTACGGGATCCGCCTGCGCGGCAGCGACCAGGTCGTGCTGTGCTTCTTCGGCGACGGCGCCGTGAACGAGGGCGCCTTCCACGAGGCGCTCAACGTGTCGGCGCTCTGGGACCTGCCGGTCGTCTACGTGATCGAGAACAACCGCTACGGCATGGGCACCGCCCTGGACCGCGCGTCCTCGGTCAAGGATCTCTACCAGCGCGGCTCCGCCTACGGCATGCCTCGCCGCGAGGTCAACGGCATGGACCTCGTCGCCGTGCGCCAGGTGCTGGGCGAGGCGATCGAGCGCGCCCGCGCCGAGAAGCGGCCTTCGCTCATCGAGGCCGAGACCTACCGCTACCGCGGCCACTCCATGTCCGACCCCGGCAAGTATCGGACGAAGGACGAGGTCGAGCAGATGATGAAGTTCGACCCCATCTACCTGTTCGGGAAGCGCCTGATGGAGCACGAGCGGGTGGGCCAGGCCGAGCTGGACGCCTTCGACAAGGAGGTGCTGGCCGTCGTCGACGAGGCGGTGAAGTTCGCCGACGAGAGCCCGTGGCCGACGGTGGCGTCGCTCTACGAGGACGTCTACGTGCGCTCGCCCTACATCAACATGCGCGCCGCCGAGAAGGACCCGGCGTGGAAGGCCTCCCTGCGCGAGGACCGCGTGCCCGCCGACTACGTCAACCTGCCTCAGCCGGTGAAGGTGGGCTGAGGATGGCCACCCTCACGATGCGCGAGGCCTTGAACCAGGCCATGGCCGAGGAGATGGCCCGGGACCAGACCGTGTTCCTGCTCGGCGAGGAGGTGGGGGCCTACCAGGGCGCCTACAAGATCACGCAGGGGCTGCTCGCGAAGTTCGGCGAGTGGCGCGTGCGGGACACGCCGATCGCCGAGGAGGCCATCGCCGGCATCGCGGTGGGCGCCGCCTTCATCGGCTTCCGCCCCATCGCCGAGATGATGACCTTCAACTTCTCGATCCTGGCCCTCGACATGATCGTGAACCACGCCGCCAAGTACCGGTACATGTCCGGCGGACAGATCCGCTGCCCGATGGTGATGCGCGGCCCGTCCGGCGCCGCGGCCCAGGTGGCGGCGCAGCACTCCCAGGCCTTCGAGAGCTGGTACGCCCACATCCCCGGCCTCGTGGTCGTGATGCCCTCGACGCCGAAGGACGCGAAGGGCCTGCTCAAGAGCGCGATCCGGGACGACAACCCGGTGATCTTCATGGAGAACGAGGTCCTCTACAACCACAAGGGAGAGGTCCCGGACGAGGAGTACCACATCCCGCTCGGGCTCGCGGACATCAAGCGCGCCGGCAAGGACGTGACCCTGGTGGCTTGGAGCCGCTCGGTCGTGTTCGCCCAGCAGGCGGCGGAGCTGCTCGCCAAAGACGGCGTCGAAGCCGAGATCGTCGACCCGCGGACGCTCAGACCCCTCGACGAGGACCTGATCTTCGAGTCGGTGCGAAAGACGAACCGCTGTGTCGTGGTCGAGGAGGGCTGGCGCTACGCGGGCTTCGGCGCCGAGATCGCCGACCGCGTGCAGCGCGAATGCTTCGACTCCCTCGACGCGCCCGTCCTTCGCGTCACCGCCGAGGACGTGCCGATGCCGTACTCCAAGGTGCTCGAGAAGTCCTACCTCCCCCAGCCGCAGGAGGTCGTGGACGCGGTCCACAAGGTGCTCTACCGGTAGCGAATGGCCATCACCAAGGTCGTCCTCGCGAAGCTCTCCCCGACCATGGAGGAGGGCACCGTCGTCAAGTGGAACAAGCAGGAAGGCGACGCGATCAAGGTCGGCGACGTGCTCGCCGAGATCGAGACCGACAAGGCGAACATGGAGATGGAGGCACTGGGCGCGGGCATCCTGCGCAAGGTGCTCGTCCCGGCCGGCGGCAAGGCGCCGGTCGGCGCGCTCATCGGCGTGATCGCCGAGGCGGCCGAGGATATCGGCGCGCTGCTGGCGGCCGCAGCCTCGACGCCGGCGCCCGCCGCGGCCCCGTCCCCCGCGCCGGCGCCGGCGGCTCCGCCGCCATCAGCCCCTCAGCCGGTCGCGACGGCCGCTCCGCCGCCCCCGGCGCCGGCTCCCGCCACGATGGCACCGCCGGCCACGGCCCTGCCGGCCGCGCGCATCAAGGCCAGCCCCCTGGCCCGGAGCATCGCCGCGCAGCACAACATCCCGATCCACCAGGTCCCGGGCAGCGGCCCCGGAGGACGCGTCATCAAGCGAGACGTCGAGGCCTGGAGCCGCGGGGCGCCGCCTGCGGCCGCCGCCGCGGCGGCCGTGGCGGCGCCCATGGCCCCGCCGGTCCCGTCCGTCGTC
>DASSJI010000116.1:0-4331 GCA_035691285.1 Vicinamibacteria bacterium
GGCCTTCGAGCTCGAGGCCCGCGACCGACTCCTTCAGCAGGAGCCGCACGCCGAGGCGCTCGACCTGCGCGCTCCAGCGGTCGCCGATCTCGCGGTCGAGGAACGGCAGGAGCCGATCCTGCCCGCCGAGGAGCGTCACCGCGATCCCCATCGCCCGGAACATCGTGGCGTACTCGCAGCCGATCACCCCGCCGCCCACGACCAGGAGCGAGCGCGGAAGCCGGTCCATCTGCAGGACCGTGTCGCTGTCGAAGAGCCGGGAGTCCCTCGGCGTGCCCTCGGGCCAGCTGGGATACGAGCCCGTCGCGACCAGGACGACCGGAGCCTCGAGCAGTCGGTCCGGGGCGCCGTCGCGGCTCACCCGGACGGTGTGCGGGTCCTCGAAGCGCGCTGTTCCCCTCGCCACCGTGACCTGGTGCCGGTCGAGGTTGCCGCCGACGATCGCGCGGAGCGTCCGGACCACCTCCGCCTCGCGGTACATGAAGTCAGGGACGGTGATGTCCTTCTTGATGCTGTAGTCGACGCCGTAGAGCCCGCGCTGGCGCAGGCCGGAGAAGTAGAGCGCCGTCTCGCGCAGCGTCTTGCTGGGAACGGTGCCGGTGTTGATCCCCGCCCCGCCCAGGTGCGGCGCCTTCTCGACGACGGCGACGCGCTTGCCGAAGTAGGCGGCCTGGGCCGCGCCCTTCTCGCCCGCCGGCCCCGAGCCGATCACGACGAGGTCGAAGGTCTCCGGCGACACCGGCCGGATTCTATCTGGTACGATCCGCCCACACCTTCATGGCACTGGCGCCGGGGACCAGGCTCGGGCCCTACGACGTCGCCGCGCCTCTGGGCGCGGGCGGGATGGGCGAGGTCTACCGCGCGCGCGACGCCCGCCTGTCCCGCGACGTGGCCGTCAAGGTGCTACCCGCGTCCTTCTCCGCGGATGCCGACCGTCTGCGCCGCTTCGAGCAGGAGGCGCGCGCCACGGGCCTCCTGAACCATCCGAACATCCTCCAGGTCCACGACATCGGCAGCTACGAGGGCGCGCCCTACGTGGTGTCCGAGCTGCTTGAAGGCGAGACGCTGCGAGACCGCCTGAGCGGGACACCGCTCCCGGTCCGAAAGGCCGTCGACATCGCGGCGCAGATTGCCCGGGGGCTATCGGCCGCACACGAAAAGGGCATCGTCCATCGCGACCTGAAGCCAGAGAACCTGTTCGTCACCAGGGACGGGCGCGTGAAGATCCTGGACTTCGGCCTCGCCAAGCTCGTGGGCGGCGAGGCGCTGGCCGAGGCCGAGACGAACACGCACGGCGCGCAGGGTACCGACGCCGGGAAGGTGCTGGGCACGGTCGGCTACATGTCGCCGGAGCAGGTCCGTGCCCAGCCCGTCGATCATCGCTCCGACATCTTCTCCTTCGGCTCCGTCCTCTACGAGATGCTCTCGGGCCGGCGCGCCTTCCGGGGCGCCTCGACCGTCGAGACGATGAGCGCGATCCTGAGGGAGGATCCGCCAGAGCTCTCGGCGACGAACCGCAGCCTGCCGCCCGCGCTCGAGCGCATCGTCTCGCATTGCCTGGAGAAGAGCCCCGAAGAGCGCTTCCAGTCCGCCCGGGACATCGCCTTCGATCTCGAGCAGCTCTCGGGATCGGCCACGACCCATGCGCCCCTCGCGCCGGTCGCGAGGGCGCGCGTCCATTGGCGTTCCGCTGTGTTCGGGTTCGGGCTGGGCGCGTTCGCGGCTGCCGCCGTCGCCTTCGCCGTGATTCGGCGCGCGCCGCCGCCCGTCCTGCCGGAGTTCCGGGTCATCACGTTCCAGCGTGGGATGGTCGGCGAATCCCGCTTCGCCGCGGACGGGCGAACGATCGTCTACACGGCGCAGTGGCCAGGCGCCAGGCGAAACATCTTCACGGCACAGCCCGGCAGCCCGGAATCCCGTGGGCTGGAGATCAAGGACGCGTGGGAGCTGGTCGGCGTGTCGCGGTCCGGCGAGCTGGCGGTGCTGCTCACACGAGGACCCGCACCCGGCCGTACACTCGCCCGTCTCCCGATGGGCGGCGGCGCGCCGCGCGTCGTCGCCGAACGCGTGTTCAACGCCGACTGGGGGCCCGACGGGACGTCACTGGCGGTCGTGCGTGCGGAAGCGGGCAAGAGCCGCCTCGAGTTCCCGATGGGAGAGCCGCTGTACGAGGCCGTGTACATCGACAACCTGAGGGTGTCGCCGCGCGGCGATCTCGTCGCGTTTACGGACCATCCCATCTACCTCGACAACCGCGGCGACGTTGTCGTCGTGGACCTCGCGGGCCACAAGCGGACGCTTTCCTCGGGCTGGGCTGACATCCGCGGCCTCGCCTGGTCGCCCGACGGAGACGAAGTGTGGTTCACGGCCACCCGGACAGGAGTCGAGCTGAACCTGTGGGCCGTGAACCGCGAAGGACGCGAGCGTCAAGTGTATCGAGCCCCGGGCAACCTGGAGCTCCAGGACAGCCTTCCCGATGGCCGGGTCCTGCTCACGGTCGGCAAGGTCAAGTCGAGCATCTTCGGGCGGGGGCCCGGCGAGGCGAAGGACCGCGACCTGTCGTGGCTGGACTACCCCTGGGTGACGGACGTCTCCGCGGATGGACGGACGTTCCTGTTCATGGAGGCGGGCGAAGGCGGCGGTGCCGAATACGCCACGTATCTCCGCGGCACGGACGGCTCCCCACCGGTGCTCCTGGGCAAGGGCCATGCGCAGTCGCTTTCGCCGGACGGACGCTTCGCGCTCGTCCTGGACCTCGCCGAACCGACGCACCTCGTCCGGCTTCCGACCGGCGCTGGTGACCCGCGGCCGCTCCCGCGCGGTAGCGTCGTGCAGTTCCATTGGGCCGGCTACTTCCCGGATGGGAAGCGGGTCGCCTTCATCGGGAACGAGCAGGGCAAGGGCCCTCGGCTCTTCGTTCAGGACGTGTCTGGGGGAGAGCCGAAGCCCGTGTCCCCAGAGGGGATCGGCACGCGTGGTGCCGTCTCGCCGGACGGCGCGTTCCTAGCGGTCAACAGCGACGCCGGGTTGGCTCTCTACCCCACAGCGGGCGGAGAACCTCAGCTCGTCAAGGGCGCCGAGGCCCGCGACATCCCCGTGCGGTTTGGGCAGGACGATCGTTCCCTCTACGTGCGCGCGGAGGGACGCCTCCCTGCACGTCTGTTCAGGATAGACCTGTCGAAGGGGACGCGCGAGGCGTGGCGGGAGCTGGGGCCGGTCGGCGCAGCGGAGCCGGCCGGCATCACCGCCGTCGCCATCGCTCCCGACGTGGGCGCCTACGTCTACGTCTTCGCCACGCCCGAGACCACGCTCTACGAGGTGAGCGGGCTTCGCTGATCAACGCCAGAGGACCGGGATGCGACGCTCGAGCGTGACGCCCTGCGGCGTCGCCCGGCACGCGTAGGCCAGCACACGAACTCCTGCCCGGGACGCCTCGCCGAGCGCGTCGGCGAGGGCCGGATCGTTCCCGGCGTGGGGCCTGAGAGCGGTTGCGTCGTCCCTTTGTACGACGAACACGACGGCGGCGAGGCCGCCGCGACGGACGTGCTCGGTCAGCTCCCGGACATGGCGTGCGCCCCGAGCCGTCGGCGCGTCTGGAAACAGCGCGACGCCGTTCTCGACGAGCGTCGCGGACTTCACCTCCACGAGCACGTGTCGGCCGCAGTGGAGCAGCAGGAAGTCGAAGCGGCTGCGGCCGTGGCGCACTTCCCGCGCCACCACGCGCGCGTCGCGCAGGCCCGGCGCGCCGCCCCGAGCGAGGGCGCCCGCCAGCACGGCGTTCGCGAGAGCCGGCACGACCGACACCCACGCGCGCCCCTTCCTGACGAGCACGACCGTGTAGCGGGTGCGGCGGCGCGATCCGGGCGTCGCGGGCGCAAGCAGCAGCCGGGCTCCGGGACGGAGCAGCTCGGACAGCCGCCCCGGATCGCTCGATGCCGCGCGGACGCGCCGGCTCCCGACCCTGGCGACGACGAGGAAGCGGTTCGGGCGCGCGACGAACAGGGCGGGCACGAGCCTTGCTGCGCCAGCTCGATAGAATGGTGCGTCAACGGAGGTTCGCCCGGAGATGAAGCGTCTCGTCGGCCTGGTCCTGCTCCTCGGCCTCACGGCCGCGGCACTCTACTACTGGAAATCGCGGGCGGAGCCGCCGATCCGCATCAAGGGCGTCGACGCCCGCAAGCTCGGGTCGGCCCGCGCCGTCATCGACAAGGTCACGATCCCCGACAAGCTGCCCCCCGCCCTCGAGGCCGCCAAGGACAGGATCACCGACGCCGCGGTTCGCACCTCGGTCCAGACCTCCTTCGCCCTGCACCGCACCCTGAAACCCCTCG
>DASSJI010000117.1:0-7925 GCA_035691285.1 Vicinamibacteria bacterium
CGGCCTGCTCGAGGGCGACCACTTCGGCGTGGGGCCCGCCGGCCCACGCGTGGAAACCCTCGCCGACGACACGGCCGCGGCGGACGACCACGCAGCCCACCATCGGGTTCGGGTTCGTCTCGCCCATGGCGCGACGCGCGAGCTCCAGGGCGCGGCGCATGAAGCGGCGGTCGGCGTCCATCGTCATCCCACCAGCCCGTCGGCGAACGCCTCCGGATCGAAAGGAAGCAGGTCCTCTGCCGATTCGCCCACGCCCACGAACCGGATCGGCACGCCGAGCTCGCGCACCACGGCAACGGCGACGCCACCCTTGGCCGTGCCGTCGAGCTTCGTGAGCACGAGGCCCGTCACGCCCGCGGCCTTCGCGAACTCGCGCCCCTGGGCGATGGCGTTGGAGCCGAAGGTCGCGTCGAGGACGAGGAGCGTCTCGTGGGGAGCGCCCTCGACCTCTCGTCCGGCGACCCGCGCCATCTTGGCGAGCTCGGCCATCAGGTTGCCCTTCGTGTGCAGACGGCCCGCCGTGTCCACGAGCACGACGTCTGCGCCGCGGGCGCGGGCCATGCGCAGCCCGTCCGTGAGCACGGCGGACGGATCGGCGCCCTCGGCGCCGCGGTGCAGCGTCGCGCCCGCCCGCTGGGCCCAGACGTCGAGCTGCTCGCCGGCGGCTGCGCGGAAGGTGTCGGCCGCGACCAGGAGGACCGCGCGCCCTTCCGCGGTCCAGCTCCTGGCCAGCTTGCCGATGGTCGTGGTCTTGCCGGCGCCGTTGACGCCGACCACGAACACGACCCAAGGCTTCGCCGAGAAGGGCGCCCGGAGCGGCGGCCAGTCCAGCGCGCGCCGCAGCTCTTCGCGCAGGATCGCTCGCATCGCAGGCGCTCCCCCGTCCTTGATCTCGGCGCTGCGGGCCTTCAGCGCCTCGAGCGCCCCGGCCGCGGCTGCCGGGCCGAGGTCCGCGGCGATCAGCGCCTCCTCGACAGCCTCCAGGTCCTTCGGCTCGAGCGGCCGCCGGCCGCGCACGAGATCCTCGACGGGCATGTTCAGGACGTCGCGGGTGCGCTTTAGCCCGAGCTTCAGCCGGTCGAAGAGCGCCAGGACCTTCAGAGCTCCGCGTCGAGCCGCTCCCGGGTCTGCGCGGAGCGGAAGAGGGCCTGCCCGACGTTGGCGCCCGGCGCCAGCGACAGGACCAGGTAGTAGCCGTCCTTCAGGGGCCGCAGGATCACCTGGCCGTCGCGGTAGCGGCTGTAGACGTGGCGGACGCCGCCGATGTCGAAGCGTTCGTCGGCGTCTCGGAGGCGCATGAGCGCGATGCCCTGGTACGCGCCGATCAGGCGGTGGCGCTCGGCGCCGTCCCCCGCTTCGAAGACGACCTCGCCGGTGGCGTCCATGAGCACCGCGCCCTGGGCGCCGTTCACCGAGTCCACGAGCCGGTCGAGGAGCGCCTGGAAGGCCATCGCCGCGTGCGGCTACTTGGGGAACTTCTGGAGCAGCTCGGCCGCTCGCCGCCCGGCGGGCCCTCCAGGGTCCTTGGCCGCCACCGTCTCCAGCCTGGGTTTCGCCTCGTCGAAGCGGCCGGCCCGGTAGTAGGCCTCGCCCAGGGCCGCGAGCATGCTCATGTCCTCGGGAAGCGCGCGCATCCCCGCCTCGAGCTGGCGGATTGCCTCGTCACCGCGGCCCTGGGCCAGCAGCGCGTCGGCGAGGCCGAGCCACGCCTCCGTGTAGTTCTTGTCCCGGCTCACGCTGGTCTGGTACCAGTTGACCGCCTCGGCGAGGTTCCGGTCCTCGAGGTACGACTGGCCGAGGTTGCGCGCGGTCAGGGCCGGGGCCGGGTTCGTGGGGTCGTTGAACGCCGCGATCAATTCCTTGCGCCCCTCTTCGCGGCGCCCCGAGCGCAATAGCGCGGTCCCGAGGTCGTTGCGGGCGTCGACGTAGTACGGGTTCAGCTCCAGCGCCTTGCGGGCCGCGTCCACGGACTCCTTGAGCGCGTTCTCGCGGCACTTGGGGTCGGGGCAGCGGTCGGCCATCTGGCCCCAGGCCACGCCCAGCCCCTTGTGGAAGTAGGGGCTCTTCGGGTCCGCCTTGACCGCCGCCTTCAGCTCCTGGAGGGCCAGCTCCACGCGGCCCTCGCGAAGGTGCGCGAGCCCGCTCTCGAAGCGCGTCTCGCCATCCGAGCGCGGCTGCTGCGCCAGCAGCGCCGGCGCGAGCGTCGCAGCGAGCAGAAATCCCGCGAGCAATGCCCTCGTCTCTCCCATCTCGATGCCTCTCCGGTCCCTGTGGTTCCCGTCCCGTCCCTCAGGACGCCACCGCCGCCTGGCGAGCCGCGAGCGAGGCTTTGCGGGCCTTGGCCATGGTCAGGTCGCCCGCGGCGAAGGCCTTCTCCATGGCCGTCACCGAGGCGTCGTCGAACTTCTTCCCGACCAGCACGCGCAGCCGGGCCAGGGCTGCCTCGAACGTCATGGCCTTGGAGTAGGGCCGATCCGTGGTCATGGCGTCGAAGGCGTCCGCGACGCTCACGATCAGGCCGAGCAGGGGGATCTGCTCTCCCTTGAGCCCTTCGGGATAGCCGCTGCCGTCCACGTTCT
Organism: Vicinamibacteria bacterium; assembly: GCA_035691285.1. Taxonomy (GTDB): domain Bacteria; phylum Acidobacteriota; class Vicinamibacteria; order Fen-336; family Fen-336; genus DATFEN01. The sequence goes on from DASSJI010000117.1 coordinate 2,580, forward strand.
CGTGGTGCATGAGGCCGGCCCCCGCCATCTCCTTGAGGCGCGGAACGGCTTCGAGGATCTTGAGCCCCTTGGTGGGGTGCTGCTTCATGATCTCGTACTCGTCGTCGGTGAGGGCGGCCGGCTTGCGCAGGATCTTGTCCTCGATCCCGATCTTGCCGACGTCGTGGATGATCCCCGACAGGTGCACGCGCTCGACCTCCTCGGGAGACATCCCCATGTGCTTCGCGATGACCGCCGAGTAGTACGCCACCCGCTCGGAGTGGCCGCGTGTGTAGGGGTCCTTCTCGTCGATGGCGTTCGCGAGCATGCGGACCGTGCCCATGAACAGCTCCTTGTTGATCTCCGCCTGCCTGCGGGTCTCCTCGATGGATTGCTGGATCTCCTCGCCCATGTGGTTGAAGGCCTCGGCCAGCACGCCCACCTCGTTGCCGCTACGCACCTGCACGCGCGCGCCGTAGTCCCCTCCCGCGAGGCGCCGCGAGAACACGGCCAGCTCCTGGATGGGCCGGCTGATCTGGGAAGCGAACAGGAAGCCGAACACCGTGGCGAGCACCGCGACGACGGCCACGAGGACCATCGACTGCTGGCTCATGACGGTCGCCTGGCGATAGGCCTTCTCCACGGCCACCTGGACGATCACGCCCCAGCCGAAGTCGGGCACGCCGGTGTAGGTTCCCAACATCTCGACCGGGCCGCTCGGGCCCTCGAGCTCGAAGGGGACGCTGGCCGAGGCGAGGCCCTTGGTGCCGAGGAACTGCCGGACGATCTCGACCCCCGAGTAGTCCTGGTCCTCCTTGAGCCGCGCGGGGTCGGAGTGGGCGATGAGGCGCCCGCGACTGTCCACGATGTAGACGTCGACCTGGCCCTGCGCGCTGAGCTGCTGGGTCATGGTCCAGAGCGGGCCCAGGCTCGCCACGGCGAGGACCACGCCCTGGGCGCCGTCCTCGGAGTTGACCGGCTCGGAAAGCACGATGACCGGCTCCTGCAGGGAGCTCGAGAAGATGGGCGGACCCATCATCGGCTTGCCCTCGAGCCCGCGCAGGTAGCCCTCCTGGAGCATCTGCTCGATGGGCGGCTCGGGGATCTGCGCCCCGGAGCGGGCCCCCGATCCCTTGGCGTCGGCGATGCTGAACGAATAGAAGCGGCTGCCCTCGCCCACGTAGCGCTCCAAGGCCTTCGCCTCGCGGACGCGGGCGACGCGGGCCGGGAAGGGCGCGCCGCTCTCGACCTCGAGGGTGCGTGCCACCGCGGTCAGCTGGCCGCGCAGGCTCTGCACGTACACGGCCACCTGCTGGGAGAGGCTGCGCGCCTTGTCGAGCTGCATCGCCTTCTGGTCGAGCTCGAGGATGTCGCGGCTGCGGCGGACCAGCGTGCGGGACGTCAGCAGCAGCGGGACGACACCCACCACGAACAGCAGCAGCAGCAGCGAGACGAGGATCGTCCCCCTGCGGCGCGGCTTCGTCTGGGGAGCGCTCTCAGGGCTCACGCGCGGGCGACGCGCTCGCCCGCGGCCGCCAGCGGCGCGAGGACCTCGAAGGTCGCCACGGGCTTGTCCTTGCCCTTGAGCGCCTTGGCCGGCAGCGGGTTGACCTGGAAGAGGCCCTCCACCAGGGCCGCCGTGTTCTCGCCGATCACGATCATGCCGGGCTGAGCCACGGAGCTCTCGAGGCGGCTCGCGGTGTTCACGGTGTCTCCGAGCACCGTGTACTCCTTCTTGTTCACCGACCCGATCTCGCCGGCGACGGCCTTCCCGCTGTTGATCCCGATGCGGATGCGCAGATGCGGGCCTTCCTTGCGCTCGGCGTTGAACTCCTCGAGGCGCTGACGCATCTCGAGGGCGGCGCCGACCGCCCGGGATGCGTGGTCGGGCATGTCCAGGGGCGCGCCGAACACCGCCATGATCGCGTCCCCGATGTACTTGTCCAGGGTGCCGTCGTGCTTGAAGATCACGTCGGTCATCCGCGACAGGTAGTCGTTCAGGATCAGGGCCACCGCCGCCGGGCTCATCTTCTCCGACATGCTGGTGAAGCCCACGATGTCGGCGAACAGGATCGAGACCTCTTTCTCCTCGGGCACGCCGAGCGCCGCCGACTGCGACTCGGAGCTGGCCAGGATCCGGCTCGTGACCTGGGGCGAAAGGAAGCGCCCCAACCGCTCGCGCTTCTTCTCCTCGGCGACGATCTTCTGGTTGAGGCGTGCGCGCTCCACCGAGACCGCCGCGTAGTTCGAGAGCGCGGTCAGGAGGTCGAGGTCGTTCAGGGTGAAGCAGTTCGTCAGCATCGGGCTGTCCACGTGCACGATCCCGATCACCTGCTCCTTGCTCCACAAGGGCGCGCACATCGCGGATCGGATGCCGTGGAAGCGGATCGAGTCCCCGGCGCTGAAGCGCGGGTCCACCATGGCGTCGGTGGTGAGGATCGAGACGCGGTCCTTCATGACCCGCTCGGCGATGGTCTTGGAGATCGAGATCTTGCCCTCGGCCGCGGCGGACGAGTCGCGATACTTGATCACCATGGGCACGAGCTTCTTCTCGGTCTCGTCCTGCAGCATGAGGAAGCCGCGGTTCGTTCCGGGGATGTGCTCGAAGACGATGTCCATCACCTGCTGCAGCACCTCCTCGACGGGCCGCGTCGTGATGAGCGTCTCGGCCACCTTCATGAGCGCCCGGAGGATGCGGTTGGTCTTCTCGATCTCCTGGACGTCGGCAGGAGCGGCCGGCGCCGGCTTCGCCCCCGGGGCCGTCGGCTTGGGCGCCTCGGTCCCGGCGAGGAGCTTCGAGAGGTCCCCGACGCTGCGGATGATCGTGCCGGCCTCTTCCGAGAGCGGCTTCTCCTCGTCCAGGACGACCTTGCCCTCGAGGGTCCTGCTGAAGGTGATCGGCAGCTTGCCGAGCAGGATCTTGTCCCCGTCCTTCAGGTACGCTTCGACCACCGGCTGGCCGTTGACCGTCGTGCCGTTCTTGGACTTGAGGTCGACGATCCGGACGCCGTCGTCGTCGGCCACGATCTTGGCGTGGTTGCGGGAGATGCCGAAGTCCTTCAGCACCACCTGGCACTCGGGGGACCGCCCGAGGACGATCTCGCCCGAGCTGAACGTATAGCTCTGCTGCTGATCGCCGTCCACGTAGATCAGCCGGTACACGGGAGTAGAGTCTACTCTCTTTTGAGACTGCGGGACATGAGTTGGAGGACCGCGTCGCGGGGCGCGCGGCCCTCGTGGAGGACCTCCTTCATCGCCGCCACGATGGGCATCTCGACCCCGGCTTCGGCCGCCAGGGCGGCGGCGGCGAGGGTGGTGGGAACGCCCTCCGCCACCATCGCGTGGCCCGTGGCGTCGCGCAGCGCGGCGGTCGCTTCGGCGAGGCTCCGGCCGCGACCCAGCGCCTGCCCGAGGCGGCGGTTGCGTGAAAGGCCGCCGGTGCACGTGAGGACGAGGTCGCCGAGACCGGCCAGCCCCGAGAACGTGTCGGCGCGACCCCCGCGCGCGACCCCGAGACGGGCGATCTCGGCCAGCCCGCGTGTGATCAGCGCGGCGACGGTGTTGTGGCCCATGCCGAGCCCGTCCACGATCCCGGCCGCGATCGCGATGACGTTCTTCAGGGCGCCGGCCAGCTCCGCGCCGACCACGTCGTCGCTCGCGTAGGCGCGGAAGGACGGCGTGGACACGGCGCGCTGGAGCGCCTCGGCGAAGGCCGCGTCCCGGGAGGCCACCACGACCGCCGTGGGTTGTCCATGGGCGACCTCGAGGGCGAAGGATGGCCCGGAGAGCACGGCGAGCGGGTGCCCCGGGGCCTCTTCCGACGCGACTTCGGTCATGCGGCGCAGGGTCGCGGTCTCGATCCCCTTGGTCGCCGAGACGAGGCCGACGCCCGGCGGCAGATGCGCGCGCAAGCTGCGGTACACCTCGCGGCAGAACTGGGAGGGGATGACCATCACCACCAGCTCCGCCGACCCCAGGGCATCGGCCACGGCGGTCGTCGGCTCGACCTCGGCCGGCACCGCCACTCCAGGCAAGTACGCCTTGTTCTCGCGCTCTCTCGCGATCTGCTCGGCCACGTCGGCGTCCCGCAGCCAGATGCGCACCCCGTGCCTCGCGCGGGCGAGGTGGACCGCGAGGGCCGTCCCCCACGAGCCCCCGCCGAGGACCGCGATCCTCATGGCCTGGGCGCGCCGAGGCGGCGCTCGGTTCCGCGCAGGATGCGGCGCAGGTTCTCGCGGTGCCTGAAGACGATCAGCGCGCCGATCGCCACGGCGGACCACGCCACGGCCGGGTGGGCGCCCGTCGCGAAGGCGGTGGCTGCCAGCGTCGCGGTCCCGACGATGGAGCCCAGGGAGACGTAGCGCGTCGCCATGGCCGTGAGCACGAACGCCAGGAGGCCCAGCGCCGTCGCCAGGGGCGCCAGCGGCAGGAACGCTCCGGCGCCCGTCGCGACGCCCTTTCCGCCCCGGAAGCCCAGCCAGACGGGGAACATGTGGCCGAGCACCGCCGCGCCGGCGGCCAGGGGCGGGAGGACCGGGCCGGCGTCGAGACGCTGAGCGATGAGCGCCGCCACGGCGCCCTTGGAGGCGTCGAGGACGAAGGCCAGGACGCCGGCCGGCTTCCCCGCCGCGCGCATCACGTTCGTCGCCCCGACGTTGCCGCTGCCCACTTCGCGGACGTCGGGAACCCCGAAGGCGCGCGCGACGAGGAAGCTGAACGGCACGGAACCGAGCAGGTAGGCGAGGGCCAGGGCCACGGCCAGCATCATTCGGATCAGCCGCCCAGGGGAAAGATCGCGAGCGGAGTATAGACCGCGCCGCCGGGGCGCAGCTCGCTGCGATAGAGCACGAGCTGCGAGAGCCGCGCCGCTCCCAGGTCCCGGGCGGGGAGGGCGGGGCGGGGCGCGCGGTCCCGCCACCGCCCCAGCGTCAGGTGAGGCGAGTACGGACGCCTCTCGCGCGGGAAGCCGCACGCGACCGCCGCCGTCTCGCATGTCTCCTGCAGCTCGCGCAGCGGCGGCCCGAACTCGAGGCCGACCCAGAGCACGCGGGGCGCGCCCCGCTCCGGAAAGAGGCCGAAGCCTCGCAGCGGCGCCTCGGTGGCCGGACAGCGCGCGGCGGCCGTCGCGAGGCGCGGCCTCAGGCAGTCGAGCGCCTGCTCCGACGACTGGCCCAGGAAGCGCAGCGTCAGGTGGATCCCTTCGGGGCGCACCCACCGCACGGCAGCGAGCTCCCGCCGCAGGTCTTCCTTGGCCGCGCGAAGCCGCTCCCGGGCAGCGGTGTCGAGTTCGAGAGCGACGAAGGCCCGAACGTCCATCGGCCTCAGGCCTCGAGGCCAAGAAGGCCGCGGCGCAGCATCTCCAGGGCG
>DASSJI010000118.1:0-28895 GCA_035691285.1 Vicinamibacteria bacterium
CGTGCTCGGGTCGGACCCGGTGTCGCCGGCGAACCTGGACCTCTACTACTGGCTGGCCGCGGGCCACGAGGCGGGGGGCAACGTCCCCCACGCCCTCCAGCTCTACAAGCGGATCCTGGCCGAGGATCTGCGCTTCCGCGACGTCGAGCATCGCGTGCGACGCCTGCAGACCCCCGGCGCGGCGGGCCCCGTGCCTCCGTTCGCGCCGCCGCCGTCGCCGCCACCGGCGCCTCCGGCAGCCGCTTCGCCATCCGCGCCGCCGCCCGCGCCCGCGGCGGCGCCGACGGCCGCGGCGCCGAAGCCCCCGCGCTTCGCGCGCAAGGAGGAGGTGGGGCGCGGCCCCCTCGGCGTCGTGTTCCGCGCCGAGGACACGCAGGACGGCCGCAACGTCGCGCTGCGCGTGCTCCCCGTGGAGCTGCTCCGCCCTGCCGGCGCGTCGGCGCAGCTTGTGGCCGACCTGAAGGCCGCGTCACAGTTCTCGCATCCGAACGTGGCCAAGCTGCTGGGGATCGTCGACTCCCAGGGCGAGAAGTGCGTGATCACGGAGTTCGTGCCCGGACGCACCTTCGCCGAGGCGATCAGGACCGGCCACAAGATGGCGTTCCAGCAGGTGCACAGCCTGGGCCGTGTCCTGATGCAGGCGGTCGGGGCGATCCACGCCAAGGGTCTGGTGCATGGGTCGATCCAGCCGTCGAACATCATGGTGTCCCAGGGGGTCGTGAAGATCACCGACCTCGGCCTCGGACGCTTCGCCTCCCGGGCGCCGTCCCAGAGTTACCGCGCCCCCGAGGGTCAGCTCGACAAGGCGGGCGACCTCTTCGCCGTGGCGGCGGTGTTGTACCACCTCCTGACCGGCGTCCACCCGCGCTCGCAGCCACAGGGCACGGGGATGCCCCTGCCTTCGACCCTCGCCACCGGCGTGCCCGAGGCCTTCGACAAGCTGCTGATCCGCTGCCTGCACCCGCGCGTCGAGCTGCGCTCCGCGGCGGCAGAGGACGTGCTGCGCGATCTCAAGGACATGGTGCGCATTGGCTAGGGCCGTGTGCCCGCTGTGCAGGTCGCGCAAGCCCAAGCGTGCGTGCCCGGCGAAGGGCGAGGCGATCTGCGCCGCCTGCTGCGGAAGCAAGCGACGCGTCGAGATCGACTGTCCCGAGGACTGCGTGTACCTGTCGGGCGGCCACGCAGGCGCCTGGGAGGGCCGCGAGACCGAGCGCCGGCGCGACGCGCGGCGCGTCCTGATCCGCGCCCAGGGCCTTCCCGAGCCACAGGGGCGGCTCCTGTTCCTGGCGCTGGTCGGCCTGGTCGGGCTGCGCGGAGCGCGCCGCGACCTCGACGACGCCATGGCGCTCCAGGCGGTGCGCGCGCTGCGCCTGACCGTCGAGACCCGGGAGCGCGGCGTGCTCTACGAGCACCAGGCCGAGGATGCCCGGGCCCAGGGCCTGGTGCACGAACTCGCGGCGATGTTCGAGGCCAGGGAAGACGACGGCAGGTCCGTGGCTCCCGCGGACCAGGACCTCCTGCCCGCGCTGCGCGCCCTCGAGGCAGGCCTCGTCGCCTCGCTGCGGGACAGCGGAGGCTCGGCCTACCTGGACAGCGCCGCCCGCCTCGTCGGCCGCGCCCAGGGCGCGCCGCAACCGCCCTCCCGGCGGCCTCTCATCGTCGAGCCCTAGCGGCTGCGTGCCGTTCGCCGAGCCCGCGACCACCCTCACGGACTACCTGCTGGCCCTGGCGGCCTGGGGCTGGGGACTCCGGCTTGTGCGGACGCGTCACGACGCCGCTCGGCTGATGGGCCTCGCGTTCCTCGCGACGGGCCTCGCGGCCGCCGTGGGCGGGAGCCTGCACGGCTTCGGCCCGCGCTGGAGCGACGCGGAGCGCGCGGCGGCGTGGCTCGCGACCTACGCGGCGATCGGCCTCGCCAACCTGCTGCTGCTGGGAGCCGCGATCCGCGCCTTCGCGCCGCGCGCCTATGAGCTGCCGCTCCTCGGCCTGTGCGGCTTCCGCTTCGGCGTGTACCTGATCCTGCTCGCCAGCCACCGCGAGTTCCGCTACGTCGTCTACGACCTTGGCGGCACCCTGCTGGCCCTCGTCGTGCTCGCGCTGCTCGGGCGGTCGACTCGCGCCGGCGCGGCGGCGCCCTGGGTCCTCACCGGCGTCGCGATCACCTTCGCCGGCGCACTGGTGCAGCGCACCGGTGTGCGCTTCCACGAGCACTTCAACCACAACGACCTCTTCCACCTTGTCCAGGTCGCGGGGCTCTTCGCGTTCTATCGTGCGGGAACGGTGCTGGCGGGCTGCGCGCCGCGCCGTGGGCCTCAGGACTCCGGCACCGTCTCCAGGTAGTGCTCGAGCCGGCGCGCGTCCCAGGCGGCGATCTCGCGGAACTCGCAGCCGTAGCGGTTCGGGCCCGCGAGTCGCACGATCCCGGCCGTGCCTCCTACGGTCATGTCCATGCTGAGGTGGAGCTTGAAGCGGAGCTGGTCCCCGATGCCGGCCGCTACCGGCACCTCGACGAGCATGCCCGTGCGGCTGATGTTCTGGACGCGGCCCTGGTGGTGCTCGGTGCCGAAGTAGCCCTCCAGCTCGAGATCGACGTGCATCCGGATGGTCCGCCGCGTGGGAACGCTCATCAGGCGGCCGAGACGTTGTTCCCAGTCCGGGCTCGGTGGGTGGCGCAGCACGGCGTTGGCCCCGGCTTCGAGGAGGGCCACCTCGAGGGGCTGCGGATCGCCGGCGGCGACCACCACGATCGAGCATCCCGAGGTGACGGAGTTCCCGCGCAGCTCCTGCACCAGGCGCTCGGCCTTCGGGAGGTCGCGGTCGACCACCACCAGCGCGGGCCTGGCGGCCACCGAGAGCGTCAGGGCGGACTGGACGGAGTCGGCCTTGTGCCGTTCCACGTCGTCGCGCCACACCGGGCTCGAGTGGAGATCGTCGGCCACCGGTCCAGCCGCGGCGCAGATGAGGACCGAGGACATCGAGAATCGGCGCGGATCGTAGCACGTTTGCTTTTGACGGGAGGGGCCAGGGCGTGCTCTCATGGAGGGCGATGATGCGCAGGCGGAGAGCCGTCGCGACGTGCCTGGCCATGGCGCTCCTGTCCGGGCTCGTGGTCCTGTGCCCCTGCCCGGTCCCGGCGCAGGCGAGCGACGATCACGGATGCTGCGCGTCGGAGGGGATCCGGGCGGCCACAACCTGCTGCCCGGCCACACAGGCGCCGGACGCGTCGGACCTGGCGCGGGTCGCCGCGCTGACGCAGGCGCCCGCCCAGACGGATCTCTTCGTCGACCTGACACTGCGCGTCGAGGCACACCCCCTCGCCCGTCCCGCTCGCAGCGTCGCCCCGCCGTCCGCCGTCCTGCGGATCTGACCTTCCGCCGAAGCCCGCGGCCGCTCGCCGCGTAAGCCGTTCCTTTCCGGTGCGTCTGCTTCGGTCGGAGGTGTCCCATGCCGTGCCCGCGCGGGGCTTCGACCCCGCTGGTCCTCGCGCTCGCTCTCCCCGCGTTCGGTCAGGGGGAACGGGAAGACGTGTTCCCGCTCGCCCGGGAGCCGGTCTACGTGGCCCTCGCCGCCGAGGCCCAGGAGGCGAGCCCGGAAATCCGAGCGGCCGCGGCGACGATCGTGGCCGCCCGGGCCCGGGTCCCCCAGGTCTCGGCCCTCCCCGACCCGGAGCTGATGGTCGGCTACGACTACGGGGGCATGGGCCTCCAGCCGGGTGCCGACGAGGACACCGGGCTCGTGCTCGGCTTCAGCCAGCCGCTGCCGGGCCCCGGGAAGCGGGGCCTCCGATCCGCCGTCGCGGAGCGCGAGGTCAGCGCGGTGGAGCACGCCCTCCACCGCGCGCGCCTCGAGGTCGCCTATCGGCTCCGGCGCGCCTACGCCGACCTGCTGCTGGCCCGCGAGAACCTCGCCCTCATCGACGACCAGAAGCGCGCCACGCGCGACATCGAGGAGCTGACTCGGTCGCGCTACGCGGTGGGTCTGGCCCAGCAGTCCGACGTGCTGCGCGCCCAGGCCGAGCTGGCGCGCCTCGAGCGCATGCGCTACCACGAGCTGGGCCAGGAGGAGATCGCCCTCGCCGAGCTGAACCGGGTGCTGGCCCGTCCCGCGGCGACACCCGTGGCGGGCACGCCGCTGCTGCGCGCGCTCGACGTGAAGGCCGTGCGCGTGCCGAGCCTCGCCGAGGCCGTCGCCGGGCTCGACGACGCGAGCCCAGCGCTCCTCGCCGCCCACGCCATGGTCGAGCGCTCCCGCGCCTCGCGCGACCTGGCGTCCAAGGAGCAGGCGCCGGACTTCGTGGCGCGGACCTCGTACCTGTATCGGGGCTCGCTGCCGCCGATGGCCACCCTCGACCTCGGCATCGTGCTGCCCCTCTACAAGGGGAAGAAGCAGAAGCAGGCCCTCGCCGAGGCCGAGGCGCGACTCCTGGAGAGCCAGAGCTCGGCCGAGGCGATGCGGCTGCGCGTCCGCTCGAGCGTCGAGAAGGCGCGGGCGGACCTCGAGGCCGCCGTCCGCGAGGCCGAGGCCTACGCGACGGGCGTGCTGGCCGTGGACGCCCTGGCCGTGGAGTCGGCCCTCGCCTCGTTCCAGGCCGGCAAGGCGCCCTTCGTCGCCGTCCTGGAAGCCCACAACACGCTGTACCGCGACCGCTGGGAGCAGGCCGAGCTGCTCTTCCACATCCTCTGGCACAGCGCGAGCCTCGACGCCATGGGCGTCGTGATGGATTGAAGGAGGCCGCCATGCGACCCGTGACCATCGCGTTCGCTCTCGCCGCGGGAATCCTGCTGGGCGGGGCGGGTTACTGGCTGGGCGCTCGCCAGCACGCTTCGGCGCCCGTGGCGAAGCAGCTCTACCACTGCCCGATGCACCCGACCTACGTGTCGGACAAGCCCGGAGAATGCCCGATCTGCCACATGACCCTCGTGCCCATCGGAGCGGACGGAGTGACGACCCGGGAGCCCGCGCCCGTCGCGGGGCGCGCCAGCGTGGCCCTGACGCCCGAGCGCCGGCAGATCCTGGGACTGCGTACCGAGGCCGTCGCCGAGAAGCGCCTCTACCGCACGCTGCGCACGGTGGGCCGCGTGGCGGTGGACGAGCGCCGCCTGCACCACGTCCACGTCAAGTACGACGGCTACGTCGAGCAGCTCTTCGTGGACTTCACCGGCAAGTACGTGCGCGCCGGCGAGCCGCTGCTCGGGATCTACAGCCCCGACCTCGTGGCCACGCAGCAGGAGTACCTGCTGGCGTTCCGCGCGCGGCGCGAACTCCTCCGCGGCGGCGCGGACCTCGCGCAGGGCAGCCAGGGCCTGCTCGAGGCGGCCCGCCAGCGCCTGCTGTTCTGGGACATCCGGCCCGAGGACATCACGCGCCTCGAGACCACCGGCGAGGTGATGCGCGCCCTGCGCGTCTACGCGGAGCACGGCGGCTACGTGGTCCAGAAGATGGCCTACCACGGCATGCGGGTGACGCCCGCCGACACCCTCTACGACATCGCCGACCTCTCGCACCTGTGGGTGCTGGCCGACGTGTACGAGTCGGACCTGCCCCTCGTCCGCCTCGGGATGCGCGGCGAGCTGAGCGTGCCGTACCTGCCCGGGCAGAGCTGGAGCGGCGCCGTCACCTACATCGCGCCCACCGTCGAGGAGCAGACCCGCACCGTGAAGGTGCGCCTCGAGGTCGAGAACGAGGGCGACGTGCTCAAGCCCGACATGTTCGCCGACGTCGTGCTCAAGGCCGACCTCGGCCAGGGCCTGGCCCTGCCCGAGGGCGCGGTGATCGACACCGGCGAGCGCAAGCTGGTGTTCGTCGACGCGCCCGACGGCCACCTCGAGCCCCGCGAGGTGCAGCTCGGCGCCAAGGTCGGCTCCGAGTTCCAGGTGCTCGCGGGCCTCGCCAAGGGCGAGCGCGTGGCGACGTCGGCCAACTTCCTGCTCGACTCGGAGTCGAGCCTGAAGGCCGCCATCGGCGCCCTCGCGGGCCAGAGCCCGGCCCCCGGACACAGGCACTGACGCCATGGTCCGCGCGCTGATCCGCTGGTCCGCCTCGAACCGGGTGCTGGTGCTGATGCTGACCGCCGTGGCGGTCGCGTACGGCGTCTACACCGTGCAGCACATCCCGGTGGACGCGATCCCGGACCTGTCCGACACGCAGGTCATCGTCTACTCGCGCTGGGACCGGAGCCCGGACATCATCGAGGACCAGGTCACCTACCCCATCGTCACGGCGCTGCTCGGGACGCCCAACGTGAAGGCGATCCGCGGCTTCTCCGACTTCGGCTTCAGCTACGTGTACGTGATCTTCCGGGACGGCACCGATCTCTACTGGGCGCGCAGCCGGGTGCTCGAGTACCTCTCCAAGATCCAGCCGCTGCTGCCCGCGGGCGTCAAGACCGAGCTGGGGCCCGACGCCACCGGCGTGGGCTGGGTGTACCAGTACGCCCTCGTCGACACGTCGCGGCGCCTCTCCCTCGCCGAGCTGCGCTCGCTCCAGGACTGGAACATCCGCTACCGCCTCCAGTCGGTGCCGGGAGTCGCCGAGGTCGCGTCCCTCGGAGGCTTCGTGCGGCAGTACCAGGTGACGGTGGACCCGAACCGGCTGAAGGCCTACGACCTCGCGCTGATGAACGTCGCGAGCGCGGTGCGCGCCAGCAACAACGAGGTCGGAGGGCGGCTCCTGGAGTTCGCGGGGCGGGAGTACATGGTCCGCGGCCGCGGCTACGTGCGGGCCAAAGAGGACCTGGAGCGGATCGTCCTGAAGACCGACGCCCGGGGCACCCCGGTGCTGCTGCGCGACGTGGGCGAGGTGCACCTCGGCCCCGAGATCCGGCGCGGCGTCGCCGACCTGGACGGGCGAGGCGACACCGTGAGCGGGATCGTGGTCATGCGCCACGGCGAGAACGCCCGCGAGGTGATCCGCCGGGTCAAGGAGCGCTTGGCCGAGATCCAGCCGTCGCTTCCCGAGGGGGTGCAGGTCGTCACCACCTACGACCGCGCCTCCCTCATCGAGCGTGCCATCGCGAACCTGCGCCACGAGCTCGTCCTCGAGATCCTGATCGTGAGCGCGGTGATCCTGGTGTTCCTCTGGCACATCCCCTCGGCGATCGTGCCGATCCTCACCATTCCGATCTCGGTGCTGCTGGCCTTCGTGCCGATGGCGCTCCTGGGGATCTCCTCGAACATCATGTCCCTGGCCGGGATCGCGATCTCGATCGGCGTGCTCGTGGACGGCGCGATCGTCGAGGTCGAGAACGCCTACAAGAAGCTCGAGCTGTGGGTGCACGGCGGGAAGAAGGGGGACTTCCACCAGGTGCGCCTGGAGGCGCTGCTCGAGGTCGGTCCCTCGGTGTTCTTCTCGCTGCTGGTGATCGCCGTGGCGTTCCTGCCGATCTTCACGCTGGTGGACCAGGAAGGCCGGCTGTTCAAGCCGCTGGCCTGGACCAAGAACCTCACCATGGCCATCGCCGCGATCCTGGCCGTCACCCTGGACCCCGCCCTGCGCATGCTGTTCACCCGCATGGAATGGGTCGCGTTCCGGCCGCGCTGGGCCTCCTGGCTCTTCAACCAGTTCACGGTGGGCCGCTACTACCCCGAGGAGCGGCACCCCATCAGCCGCATCCTCTTCGCGGTGTACGAGCCGGCCTGCCGGGCGGTGCTGCGGCATCCCAGGACGACGATCGCCGTGGCGTTCCTGCTCGTCCTCTCGACGGTGCCGGCCTACCTGGGGCTCGGCCACGAGTTCATGCCCGCGCTCGACGAGGGCGTGATCCTGTACATGCCGACCACGCTGCCCGGGATCTCGGTGAGCGAGGCGGCCCGCCTGCTCGAGACCCAGGACCGCATCCTCACCTCCTTCCCCGAGGTCGAGCGCGTGCTCGGCAAGGCCGGCCGGGCCGAGACGCCCACCGACCCAGCGCCTCTCTCGATGATGGAGACCACGGTCGTGCTGAAGCCGAAGGCGCAGTGGCGCCCCGGAGTGACCCACGCCTCGCTGGTCGCCGAGATGGACGCCGCCCTGCGCATCCCGGGCACGACCAACGCCTGGACGATGCCGATCAAGAACAGGATCGACATGCTCACGACAGGGATCCGGACCCCGATCGGCGTGAAGATCTTCGGACCCGACCTCGCGACGATCGAGGCCCTCGGCGCGCAACTCGAGGGCATCGTGCAGGAGCTGCCCGGGACCCGGAGCGTCTTCGCCGAGCGGGCCGCCGGCGGCTACTTCGTGGACTTCGAGCCTAGGCGCGAGGAACTCGCCCGCTACGGCCTCACCGTCGAGGCCGTCCAGGACGTGATCCTCTCGGCCGTGGGCGGCGAGAACGTGACGACCACGATCGAGGGCCGCGCCCGCTATCCCGTGAACGTGCGCTACCCCCGCGAGCTGCGCGACGACCTCGATGCCCTGGGCCGCGTGCTGGTGATGACGCCCTCGGGCGCCCAGGTCCCGCTCCAGCAGGTGGCGGCCCTGCGCACGGTCTCGGGGCCGTCGATGATCCGCAACGAGAACGGCCTGCTCGCCGGCTACGTCTACGTCGACACGGCCACGAGCGACATCGGCGGCTTCGTGGACCGGGCCAAGGCCAGGGTCGCGGAGAGGCTTCAGCTCCCCTCGGGCTACTCGATCGAGTGGAGCGGCCAGTACGAGAACATGCTGCGAGTGCGCGAGCGGCTTAAGCTCGTCGTGCCGATCACCGTCGTGCTGATCTTCTTCCTGCTCTACATGAACACCCGCTCGGCCGCCAAGGCGGGCATCGTGATGCTGGCGGTGCCGTTCTCGGTGGTGGGGGCCGTGTGGCTGATGTACGTCCTCGACTACAACGTGTCCATCGCCGCCTGGGTCGGCATGATCGCGCTCATGGGCCTGGACGCCGAGACCGGCGTGTTCATGCTGCTCTTCCTGGACCTCGCCTACGAGGAGGCGAAGCGCGAGGGGCGGCTGCGCTCCCTGGCCGACCTGCACGAGGCGATCATCCACGGCGCGGTGAAGCGCGTTCGGCCGAAGATGATGACGGTGACGGCCGCCTTCATGGGGCTCATGCCGATCATGTGGTCGGCCGGCGCCGGGGCGGACGTGATGAAGCGGGTCGCCGCGCCCATGGTGGGCGGTCTCGTGACGTCGTTCCTGCTCGAGCTGCTCGTCTACCCGGCGATCTTCCTGCTGTGGAAGCGGCGCGAGGCTATGGGCGCCCGATAGCGGCCGCGTCGGTTCCGGGCCCGCGCTTGGCCCCTTCCCCGGGCAGGGGCAGCCACGCGAGAAAGGTGCTGCCGGAGGCGTCGCTGCGCGACAGGCGAAGCCCGCCGCCGTGGGCCTCGGCGATGGCGCGGGCGATGGGCAGGCCGAGGCCGCCGCCCTCCCCGGCTTGCGAGGGCCGCAGCCGCACGAACCTCTCGAAGACGCGCTCCCGCTCCGCCTCGGGGATGCCCTGGCCGCTGTCGGTCACCGCCACCTCGGCGGCCTCGCCGATCGCGGTGAGTTCGACGCGCACCGATCCGCCCGGCGGCGTGTAGCGGATGGCGTTGTCGAGAAGGTTGAGCAGCATCTCCCGGAGCAGCCGCTCGTCGCCCCGCACCTCGAGGTCGCTCGGGCCGCGACAGTCCAGGGCGATGCCCTTGGCGGCGGCCAGCACCCCCGCCTCCTTCACGCAGTCGGCGACGAGGTCGTCGAGGTACACGGGGCCGCGCTCGACGGGCAGGCCGCCGGCGTCCGCGCGCGCGAGGGTGAAGAGGTTCGCGACGATCTGGCTGAGCCGCCGCATCTGGTCGCGAACGACGAGGAGCGAGTCCCGGTACTCGTCCTCGCTGCGTCCGGGGCGGGCCAACGTCACCTCCATGGCCGTGCGCGCGATCGAGACCGGCGTGCGCAGCTCGTGGGACGCGTCGGCCATGAACTGCCGCTGCTGGGCGAGCGCGGTCTCGAGCCGCGCCAGGAGCTCGTTGAAGGCCCTGGCCAGCTGCCCCAGCTCGTCCCGCGTGTTCGGCGAGACGAGCTGGAATCCCGGCGTGCGGTCCGTGATGCGCCGCACCTGGGCGGCCATCGCCGACACGGGCCGGAGCGCGGCGCTGGCGATCCACCAGCCGCCGCCGATGGCGAGGAGCAGGGCGAAGGCGACGCTGCCCGCCAGGGCGTTCCGCAGCCGAGCCAGCTCCCGGTCGACCGTCTCCAGGGACTCCGCCACCCTCACGTCGAAGGCGAGCGCCCCGTACGAGTGGCGCGCACCGTGGAGGCGGAAGGCTCCACCCGCCGTCTCCAGGGTGGTCGCTCCCAGCCCCCACTGGCCGCGGTCGCGGGCCGCCTCCTGGGGCAGCGGCTCCCATCGCGCGGCGAGAAGAGCGCCGGTGCCATCGAAGATCGCGATCGCTCGCCCGGGCAGCTGGATGGTCTCGATGGCTTCCCGGGCCGCCTCCGCGAGGTCCACCCCCTCCGACAGCTCCGTGGTCACGGTTCGCGCCACCAGGCCGTTGGCGCGTTCGAGCTCGCGGTCGACTTGCACCAGGCGCGAGCGCGCCTGAGTCAGGTAGAAGGTCGCGGCGGCGGCTGCGAGGACGAGGCTCAGGACCGCGGAGTACCACAGCGACAGCCGGGCGCGGATCGACAGGCTCACGGGTCGTCCTCGGGGCCTCGAGCGAGCTCGTACCCCGCCCCGCGCCGGGTGAGGATCAGGGACTCGGCGCCGGGATCGTCCAGCTTGTGGCGCAGCCGCCGCACGTACACCTCGATGACGTTCGAGAAGGGCTCGTAGCGCTCGTCCCAGACGTGTTCGGCGATCTCGGCGCGGCTGACCACCTCGCCGGCTCGCCGGGCCAGGTACTCCAGCAGGGCGTATTCCCGCGCGGTGAGGGGGACCTCGCGGCCCCGCCTGTAGACGCGCTGCGCGCGGGTGTCGAGCTCTAGGCTCCCGGCCCGCAGCCGCTCCGGCAACAGCGGGCGGGCGCCGCGGCGGACGAGCGCCCGCAGGCGCGCGAGCAGCTCGCCGAAGTCGAAGGGCTTGGTGAGGTAGTCGTCGGCCCCGCTGTCGAGGCCGGCGATGCGGGCCTCCACGGAGTCGCGGGCGGTCAGCATCAGTATCGGGACCGCGCTTCCTTCGGCGCGAAGCTGGCGGCAAACGGCGAGCCCGTCCTTGAGGGGCAGCAGGACGTCGAGCACGATCGCGTCGTAGCTCGTGCCGGCGACGTGTTCGCAGGCCGCCTCACCGTCCGCCACCACGTCCACGGCGTAGGCCTGCTCGCGCAGGCCCTTCGCGACCATTCGCGCAGCATCGGGCTCGTCCTCCACCAGCAGGATCCGCATCTGTACGCGCACCGGGATTGTAGCTTCGAGCACCGCGGCGGCCACCGCCGCGCGGGAGCGCGCATTCTTGACGGCGCCCTCACCGGGCTGCTAGCCTTCGGGCTCCCTCCCGAGCAAGACCATGGGAATCTCCGTCGCGGCGACGCTGCTCGCCCTGGTTGTCGGCGCGTCTCCCGCCGCGGAGTCGAGGTCGCCGGTTCTCGACGCCGAACGTGCGGGCGCGACCCCCTCGGACGCCACTCGCCCGGCGCCGGAGAAGCAGAGCGCCTTGCGCCGGCTGGCCGGCGACTTCGGACGGACCTTGACCTCCGAAGACAGCCGCTGGATCTTCGGCATCGGCGGCGCGGCCACGCTGCTGGCCCTGCCGCTGGACGACTCCATCCAGCAGAGCCGCTTCAACTCCGAGCTCCACGACTCGGCGCCGCTCGACGGCGTGTTCGAGGGCGGCGATCTCGCGGGGGACTGGTGGATACAGCTCGGCGCGCCGCTCGGACTGCTGGCGTGCGGCAAGCTGGCCGGCCGCCCGCCCGTGATGGAGCTGGGCGGCGACCTGCTGCGCGCCCAGATCGTCGCCGGGACCATCACCACGGCCCTCAAGCTCGCGACCCAGCGTGAGCGTCCCGACGGGAGCAGCGACCTGTCCTTCCCGTCCGGGCACACCTCGGCCGCTTTCGCGACAGCCGCGGTCGTTCACGGCCGCTACGGGTGGAAGCCCGGCGTCGTGGCGTATGCGGTGGCCGCGTGGGTCGGCGCGTCCAGGATCAACGAGAACAAGCATTTCCTGAGCGACGTGACGTTCGGCGCCGCCATCGGGATCGCCGCAGGTCGCGCGGTGACGCTGAGCACGCGGTCCGTGCGCGTGAGCGTGGCGCCGCTGGTCGCGCCGGGGGCGAGGGGCGTCCAGGTGACGCTCGCGCGCCAGCGTTGAGCTTCGCGGTCGCGACGGGTGTCGTACTGGCGCTCTTCGGCGCCTCGGACCCGGCTGCCCATGCGAGGACCGACCCGAGCGTCGCCGTGCTCGTCGGGGCCGGCGACATCGCCGACTGCAAGGCCATCGAGCGGGCGCAGGCCACCGCGCAGCTACTCGACGGGATCCCAGGCACCGTCTTCACGGTGGGCGATCACGCCTACCGCGACGGGACGGAGCGCCAGTTCGCGGAGTGCTACGAGCCCACCTGGGGGCGCCACAAGCAGCGCACGCGGCCCGCGGTCGGCAACCACGAGTACCACAGCCCGTTGGCGGCTCCCTACTTCGCCTATTTCGGCCCCGCCGCTGGGGCGCCGGGCAGGGGGTACTACTGCTACAGCCTCGGCGCCTGGCACGTCGCGGTCCTGAACAGCAACTGCGACGAGGTCGACTGCTCGGAAGGCTCCCCGCAGGAGCGCTGGCTTCGGGACGACCTCGCCGCCCACAAGACCGCGTGCGCCCTGGCCTACTGGCACCATCCCCGGTTCAGCTCCGGGAAGCACGGCAGCTCCACGAAGATGACGGCCCTCTTCCGTGCGCTCTACGACGCAGGCGTCGAGCTCGCGATCAGCGGCCACGATCACCTCTACGAGCGGTTCGCGCCCCAGGACGCCACCGGGAGATTGGACCCTGCGCGCGGCGTCCGGCAGTTCGTCGTCGGGACGGGCGGCCGGCGCTCCTACCGCTTCGAAACCGTCGAGCCGAACAGCGAGGTCCGCGCGACGGACATCCTGGGCGTGCTGAGGCTGACGCTGACGCCGGATCGATACGGCTGGGACTTCGTCCCGGTCGCCGGCCAGACCTTCGCCGATTCGGGAACCGAAGCCTGCCATTGAGGCTGGGGAGCAGCCCTCCCACGCGGCTGGGTGAACTCTTCATGGGACGTTCATTTTCCCTTGACATCGTGAGCGCGGTCACCTATCGTCTGCGGCGTCACATCCCTCCAACCGTTCTTGGCGTCGCGTAACTGACCGAGCCGACTCGGCCCTGGCAGGTCGCGGCCTTGTGGCTCGGGCCGGCAGGCTTGGTGTCGTCTGAAGGGGGAGGGCATGAGGCAGACATCCCGCATCGGTTGGAAGGTGTTGACGCTGTGCGCGGCCGGGATTGCCAGCCTCGCCTGTGCACGGGAGAAAGCGCCTGCGCCATCGCAGGTAACGCCGGGCCCCGCTGGGGACAGCACGCCTGCCGCCAAGCCGTTCGAGGATTTCGACGCCAAGAGCTTCGGCGACCGCTCGGCCGTGATCGACAACCCCTGGTCTCCCCTGAAGCCGGGAGCGCGGTTCACCTACGAAGGGACGACCATCGAGGACGACGGCACGGCCGTCCCCCATCGCGTCGTCATCAACGTCACGGACCTGACCAAGGTGATCGGCGGCGTGCGCGCGCTCGTGTCCTGGGACCTCGACTACAGCGATGGCGAGCTCGTGGAGGCGGAGCTGGCCTTCTTCGCGCAGGACGAGCGCGGCAACGTCTGGCGCATGGGCGAGTACCCCGAGGAGTACGACGAGGGCAAGCTCGTGGCGGCGCCGACCTGGATCCACGGCATCGAGGATGCCGTGGCCGGGATCGAGATGCGGGCCAGGCCGGAGCTCGGCAGCCCCAGCTACTCCCAGGGCTGGGGGCCGAAGGTCGACTTCACCGACCGCGGCCAGGTGGACCAGGTGGGCCAGAAGCAGTGCGTCCCCGTGAAGTGCTACGAGGACGTCCTGGTGGTCGCCGAGGTCAGCGGCGCCGAGAAGGACGCCCAGCAGCTCAAGTTCTTCGCGTCGGGCGTCGGCAACATCCGGGTCGCCTGGAGGGGCCAGGGAGAGAAGACGAAGGAGACCCTCGAGCTCGTCAAGGTCGAGCAGCTCGACGCGGCCGCCCTCGGCGAGGTCCGCGCCGAGTCCCTGAAGCTGGAGAAGAGCGCCTACGCAAGAAGCCAGAACGTTTACGCGAAGACGTCGGCCATGGAGCCTGCGCCCAGCGCGCAGAGTGACTAGTCGGGCCCTTGGAGGTTTAGCCATGCTGCGTTGGATCGTCGAATCTAGCCTGCAGCTTCGAGTCGTGGTCGCTGCGGTCGCGGTGCTGCTCCTGGTCTTCGGCTTCGTGCTGCTCGACGACATGCGCGTCGACGCCCTGCCCGAGTTCTCGCGGCCCTACGTCGAGATCCAGACCGAGGCCCTCGGTCTCTCCGCCCAGGAAGTGGAGGCCATGATCACGACGCCCATGGAGGCGGACATGCTCAACGGGACGCCCTGGGTGGATGAGATCCGTTCCGTCTCGCTGCCCGGCCTCTCGTCGATCGTCATGGTCTTCCAGAAGGGGACCGACATCATGAAGGCGCGGCAGGTCGCCCACGAGCGCATGACCGAGATCTTCGCCCTGCCCCAGGTCTCGAAGCCGCCCGTGATGATCAATCCGCTTTCGTCCACGGCCCGGATCCTGGACGTCGGACTCACCTCGGACAAGCTGTCATTGATCGACATGTCCGTGCTGGCGCGCTGGACGATCCTTCCCCGCCTGATGGGCGTGCCGGGGGTCGCCAACGTCTCGATCTGGGGCGAGCGCAGGTGGCAGGTGCAGGTGCAGGTCGATCCGAACCGGCTGCGGGACGAGAAGGTCACGCTGCTGCAGGTCATCAAGACCGCGGGCAACTCCCTGTGGGCGTCGCCCTTGAGCTTCCTGGAGGCCTCGACGCCCGGGACCGGCGGCTGGATCGATACGCCGAATCAGCGCCTGACGATCCGGCACATCCTGCCCATCAAGACGGCGGCGGACCTGGCGCAGGTCACCGTCGAGGGCGCGCCGTCGAAGCGACTGGGTGATGTGGCCAAGGTGGTCGAGCACCATCAGCCCCTGATCGGCGACGCGGTCGTCAAGGACGCGCCCTCTCTCACGCTGGTCGTCGAGAAGTTCCCCTGGGCGAACACCACCGACGTCACCGAGGACGTGGAAGAGGCTCTCGACAAGCTGCGGCCGGGCCTCGCTGGCGTGGAGATGGACTCCACCCTGTTCCGACCGGCCACCTTCCTCGAGCTGGCGCTCGGGAACTTCTATTCCGCCCTGTCGATCGGCATGGTCCTCGTCGCCGTGGCCTTCTTCCTGTTCCTCCCGAACTGGCGCGCGGCGCTGGTCGGCACCGTGGCCGTGCTGCTGTCCATGATCACAGCCGTCATGGTGCTCTACGCCCGTGGGGTGATCGCCAACATGGTGATCCTCGCCGGGCTGATGATCGCCCTCAGCGTCGTCATCAGCGAAGCGGTTGCCGACGCCGACAACCTCGTGCGGCGCCTTCGCCAGGCCCGGGAGGAGGCCAACGGCAATGGGAACGGCAACGGCCGTACGGCCGCGACCATCGTCCGCGCCGTGCTCGAGATGCGGGGCCCGGCGGTCTACGCCACCTTCATCCTGGTGCTGGCGGCCGTGCCGGTGCTGTTCCTGGAAGGGATGTCCGGCGCCTTCTTCCACCCCATCGCCACCTCCTTCATCCTGGCCCTGGCCGCGTCCATGCTCGTGGCGCTGGCGATCACTCCGGCCCTCGGTCTGCTGCTCCTCAAGAGTGCCTCCCTGGGTGGCTCCGACTCGGCGGTCGCCGGGCTGGCGCGGGGGATCCACGGGGCGCTGTTCGGCTGGGCTGGACGCGCGCCGGCGCTGGCCGTCGGCGCCGTGGTCGCGCTCCTCGTGGTCGGTGGGATCTGTGTTCCACTCCTCCATCAGGAGTCGCTCCTTCCGGCCTTCAAGGAAACGGACTTGATGGTTCGGTGGGAGGGCAGCAGCAGCGCTTCCTACCCGGCGATGGCGCGCATCACCGCCCTGGCCAGCCGTGAGCTGCGAGCGCTGCCCGGGGTCCGCAACGTCAGCGGTGAGATGGGGCGGGCGATCACTTCGGACAAGCGCGCCAACATCAACGCCGGCGAGCTTCGGGTCAGCATCGATCCCGCGGCCGACTACGACGCGACCGTGGCAGCCGTGAGACAGGTGATGGCCGGCTATCCCGGGCTCAATCCCGAGGTCTTGACCTACCTGCAGGCCCAGGTGCGCAAGGAGCTCGCGGGCAACGGGGATTCACTGGTGGTACGCATCTACGGAGAAGACCTGGACATGATCCGCCAGAAGGCGGATGAGGTCCAGAGGGTCCTCGCCAGCACCGACGGCATCGTCGATCCGAGGGTGCGGTACCCGAGGGAGATGCCGACCCTGGAGATCGAGGTCGACATCGACAAGGCCAAGCGTCATGGCCTCAAGCCGGGCGACGTCCGCAGGGCGGCGACCACCCTGGTGTCGGGCCTCGAGGTGGGCAGCCTCTTCGAGGAGCAGAAGGTCTTCGACGTGATCGTGTGGGGCACGCCCGAGGCGCGCCACAGCATCACCAACATCCACGAGCTCCTCATCGATACCCCCGCGGGCGGACACGTGCCCCTCAAGGAAGTCGCCAGCGTCCGCATCGTTCCATCCGCGACCGAGATCCAGCGCGATGCGGTGGCCCGCTTCATCGACGTGACCGCGAACGTCCGCAACCGGGACCTGGCGGTGGCGGGCGCCGTCCAGCGTGGCATCCAGCAGATCCAGTTCCCGCTCGAGTACCGCGCGGAGCTCTTGGGAGAGTATGCGGAGCGGCTCGCGGCCCAGCGCCGCGTCATGGCCTTCGCCATCGCGGCCGCGATCGCGATCTTCCTGGTCCTGCAGGCGTTCTTCCGGAGCTGGCCCCTCGCGGCGGCCGTCTTCCTGACGTTGCCCATGGCGCTGGTGGGCGGCGTGGTGGCAGTGGTGGCGACCGGCGGCGGACTGCTCTCGTTCGGCGGCGTCGCCGGCTTCCTTGGGTTGCTCGGCCTCGCCGTCCGCAACGTCGTGACCCTCGTGAGCCGCTACCGGCAGCTCGAACAGCAGGGCGGCGGGGTTCCGCCCGCAGACATCGTCGCGCGCGGCACCCTGGAGTGCTCGGCGCCGATCCTGCTGAGCGCCGTGGCCACGGCGCTCGTCTTCCTGCCCTTCGCGCTGCGCGGGAGCGTCGCCGGCCTGGAGATCATGCAGCCGATGGCGGTCGTCGTCCTCGGCGGGCTCGTCACGACCACGCTCCTTGCGCTCGTCGGGACGCCCGCCCTGTACCTGTTCTTCGGGGTCTCTCGTGAACCGGAGCTGGACCTTGCCGAGCTGCCGGCTGCGGCGGTGACCGAGTAGGCGAGGCTTCCGTGACAGCTCTCAGAAACGCGTGGTTGAAGGAAAGGTCGAAGGAAATGAAACGCACTGAGCTATGGATTGCTGTGCTGGCGGGCGCGGCGAGCCTGACGTTTGCAGCGTGCCAGAAGAAGGCGGCCCCGCATGCGGTCGAGCACCCGGCGAAGGTCGAGAGCATCGAGGGCTCGGACCTGAAGAAGGTGACGCTGACGGCCCGGGCGATGCAGCGCATCGACCTCAAGACCGACGAGGTCCGTGAACATCGCCCGTCCCCGGCCGCGGCGGCCCAGCGGGTCGTGCCCTACTCGTCCCTGATCTACGACCCGCAAGGCAACACGTGGGTCTACACCAGCCCCCAGCCCGCGACCTTCGTGCGGCACAAGGTCGATGTCGCCGACATCGAGGGCGACGTCGTGATCTTGAAGGACGGGCCGCCGGCCGGCACCGTGGTCGCGTCGCGGGCGGTGGCGGAGCTGTACGGCGCCGAGTTCAAGGTCGGACACTAGTTCACAGTCACGTCTAGGCAGCGAACGGAGAGCCACCATGCTGCGTTGGATCGTCGCGTCGAGCCTGAAGTTCCGGTTTCTCGTTCTCGCCGTGTCCGCCGGGATCGCGTACTTCGGCTTTGCGCAAATCCAGAAGATGCCGGTGGACGTCTTCCCGGAGTTCGCGCCGCCGATGGTGGAGATCCAGACCATCAGCCTCGGGCTCTCGGCCGAGGAGGTGGAGTCGCTGGTCACGATCCCGCTGGAGCAGAGCCTGGCCGGCATCCCGGGGATGACCGTCCTCCGCTCCAAATCGGTGCCCGACCTGTCGGCCATCAAGATGTACTTCAAGCGCGGAACGGACCTGCTTCTGGCCCGTCAGTTTGTACAGGAGCGCGTTTCGACGGTCACGCCGACGCTGCCCACGTGGGCCAGCCCGCCCATCATGCTGCCGCCGCTCTCGGCCACCAGCCGCATGATGAAGATCGGGATCTCGTCGAAGACCCGCTCCGTGATCGACCTCTCGATGATCACCTACTGGACGATCCGCCAGCGCCTGCTGCGCGTCCAGGGCGTGGCCAACGTCCCGATCTGGGGCGAGCGGCTGGAGATGCTCCACGTGCAAACCGTGCCGGAGCGCATGCACGAGCACAAGGTCACCCTTGACGAAGTCATGGAGGCAACGGCCGACTCGCTGGACGTGGGCTTGTTCCAGTTCTCGGACGGACACCACGTCGGCACGGGCGGCTGGCTCGATACCCCCAACCAACGGCTCCAGGTCCGCCACGTCCTCCCCATCGCCCGCAAGTACGACGCCGTGACGCCGGAGCCCCTGGCCAACGTGCCCTTGGCCGTCAGGAACGGCAAGCAACTGGTGCTCAAGGACGTCGCCGACGTGGTCATCGACCACCAGCCGATGGTGGGCGATGGCGTCGTCAACGGCGCCCCCGGCCTGCTGCTCATCGTCGAGAAGTTCCCCTGGGCGAATACGCTGCAGGTAACCAAGGAGGTCGAGGCCGCGATCGACGCCCTGCGGCCCGGCTTGCCGGACGTGGACATCGACACGACCATCTTCCGGCCGGCGACCTTCATCGAAACCTCGATCGACAACCTGAGCAAGGCGCTGTTCATCGGCAGCGTGCTGCTGATCCTGGTGCTCTTCTTCTTCCTCTACGATTGGCGCATCGGGCTGATCAGCGCCGTGGCGATGCCGCTATCCCTGCTCGCGGCCACCCTGGTCCTCTACCTGCGCAACACGACGATCAACGTGATGATCCTCGCGGGCTTCGTCATCGCGCTCGGTGACATCGTCGACGACGCGATCATCGGCATCGAGAACGTGGTGCGGCGGCTGCGCGAGGCGCGCCGGCAGGGAACCAGCAAGTCCTTGGCCCGCATCATCCTCGACGCCTGTGTCGAGGTGCGCGGCGCCATCGTCTACGCGACCTTGATCGAGGTGCTGGCCATCCTCCCGGTGTTCTTCCTGGGGGGACTGTCCGGCGCGTTCTTCCGGCCCCTCGCCTTCTCCTATGCCCTGGCCCTGCTCGTCTCCATGGTGGTCGCGCTGACGGTCACGCCGGCCATGGCATTGATCCTGCTGCGCAATGCGCCCCTGGCCGACCGCGAGTCTCCGGTCGTGCGCTGGCTGCACACGGCCTATCTGAAGCTTCTGGCGCCCATCGTCCGCACGCCGAGGCCCGCTTACGTCACCGTCGGCGTCGTGGCCGCGGCCGGCATCGCGATCTGGCCTCTGCTGGGGCACTCCCTGCTGCCGTCGTTCAAGGAGCGGGACTTCCTGATGCACTGGCTGACGAAGCCGGGCACCTCGTGGCCGGAGGAGGTCCGGATCACGATCGAGTCCGCTAAGGAGCTGCAGGCCATCCCAGGCGTCCGCAACTTCGGCGCACACATCGGGCAGGCGCTGATCATGGACGAAGTCGTCGGCATGTACTTCGGTGAGAACTGGATCAGCGTGGATCCGTCGGTCGACTACGACGAGACGCTGGCGAAGATCCAGGAAGTGGTCGACGGCTATCCGGGCGTCTATCGTGACGTGCAGACCTACTTGAAGGAGCGCATCCGGGAGGTGCTGACCGGAAGCTCCGACGAGATCGTCATACGCATCTACGGCCGCGACCTGGATGTCCTCACCAGGAAGGCCACGGAGGTGAGGGAGGCCCTGGGGAAGATCCCTGGCGTCATCGACCTGCACATCTCCTTCCAGGAGAAGATCCCGCAGATCGAGGTCAAGGTCGACCTTGCGAAGGCCCGGAAGTACGGCCTCAAGCCGGGCGAGGTCCGGCGGGCCGCGACCACGCTCGTGGCCCTCGAGGAGGCGGGCGACATCCACGTCGCCAACCGCACCTACGATGTCAACGTGTGGAGCATACCCAGCGCGCGTGCCAGCCTGACCGACATCCGCAGGCTTCCGATCGACACGCCGGGCGGCGGCCACGTCCGCCTCGAGGACGTGGCCGACGTGCGTGTCGCGCCGACGCCGAACGTCGTCAACCGCGAGCACTTGATGCGCTACATGGCGATCGACGCCAACGTGCGTGGACGGCCCCTGGGCGACGTGTATGCGGACGTGCAGGCCGCTCTCGCCAAGATCGAGTTCCCCCACGAGTACTACCCCGTGCTGCAGGGCGAATACACGGAGCGCCTGGCGGCCCAGAGGACGCTGCTCTTGGTGTCGATCGGCGCGGCGCTCGGCGTCTTCCTGCTGCTGGTCACTTCCTTCGGGAACGTGCGCCTGGCCACCCTGTCGTTCCTCACCTTGCCGTCGGCGCTGGTTGGGGGCGTGATCGCGGCGTACGTGGGTGACGGGATCATATCGCTCGGCTCGCTCGTGGGATTCCTCACCATCCTCGGGATCACGGCGCGAAACGGCATCATGCTGATCGAGCACTATCAGCATCTCGAGCGGAACGAGGGTGTCGCATTCGGGCCGGAGCTGGTTCTGCGCGGGGCCAAGGAGCGGATCTCTCCGATCATCATGACTGCATTGACGACGGCATTCGCGATACTGCCCCTGGTGGTGGCGGGCGATCTGCCCGGTCACGAGATCGAGTATCCGATGGCGGTTGTCATCCTGGGGGGCCTGATCACCGCGACACTCTTGAACGTGTTCGTCGTGCCGAGCCTCTACCTGAAGTACGCACGGCCGGTGGCGAAGCCGGCCCAGTAACGTCGGTACGGCCGGTCGGCAGAACGCCGACCGGCCAGGTCGTTCGTTCGGTGGGTTGCGGCATCCTCCGGCGTCCTTCGTGCGCCGGAGGTGTGGAAGACAGGGCCGGCGGCAGGTCGGGCTGGAACCGGAGGTTGCGAACATGAAGGAATCGAGGAACGGTTCGACGGATCGTCGCGGTCTCCCTCGTGGGTTCCGGCTCTGCCTGCGGGCGGTCCTCGCAGCGGCGCTCCCGGTTCTCTCGCAGGCGCAGACCCCGACACCGACGGAGACGACGACACCCTCGCCGGCGCCCAGCCAGACGCCGACGCCGGCGGCGATGCCGACACCGACGCAGACGAGCGAGCAATCGCAGGCGCCGCCGCCGACCTGGAACTTCTCCGGCGACTTCCGTCTTCGCTGGGAGCGGACGAGCGATCAAGAACCCACGACGGAAGCGGACCGCCTGGAGCCGCGCCGGCGGTGGGTCGTCCGCTTCCGGAGCGCCCTCACCCGGCAGTTCGGCAGGGTGACCACCTTCGGTGTCCGCGTCGCGACCGGTCAGAGGGGGGACCCGAACTCGACGGACATCACGCTGGGCGACTTCGCGGATCGTCTCGAGATGAGCTTCGATAGGGCCTATCTCGAGCTGAAGAACAAGGGCCTCTTCGCCACCGGAGGCAAGTTCGCCAATCCATTCACCACCACGGAGCTCGTCTGGGACGGGGACGTGAACCCGCAGGGCGTCGCGGCCAGCATCGGCCGCCCGGGGAAGCACCAGGTGACGCCGAAGCTCACGGGGATCTTCTACGTGGTCGATGAAGACACGATCAACCCGGACAGCTACATGCTGGGCGGCCAGGGGCAGGTGACCGTCAAGCCCTCTTCCTCCTGGAGCCTCGTGCTGGCGGGGGGCTACTACGACTACACCATCGAGAGCCTGCGACACGCCGATTCCGGCGACACCCGGGGCAACCGGCTGACCCCCGACGGCACGCAATACCTCTCGGACTTCGATCTCCTCGACGCCGTGCTGACGCTCGACCACGCCGGCTTCGGCGCTCGCTACCCCATCAAGTTCGTCGCGGACTACGTCAAGAACCTGGGCGCGGAAGGGAAGGACGACGGCTTCGGCCTGGACCTGTTCGTCGGACGGGCGTCGGCGAAAGGCGACCTGCGATTCCGCTACGGATACTCACAGGCGGAGACCGACGCGGTGCTGGCGGCCTTCTCTCACGACAACACGACCCTGGCGACCAACTACAAGCAGCATACGGCGACCGTCGACTACCAGGTCCTCAAGGACATGCAGCTCAACGCGACGTGGTACGTCTACCGCAGGCTGAGCAGCCCGCTCCCGGACCCGAGCGGTTGGATCACGCGTCTCCGGCTGAACGCGCTGGTCTCGTGGTGATGGGAGGTGCCTGACTGCGGCGGCGCCGACACGAGTACGATGGCGGGGACCGGAGGAAGAGGATGATCAGACCCTTGTTGACGGCAGTACTCGCGTCGAGCATGCCCCTGGCCGCGTCCGCACGCGCACAGGACTCCGAGACGAAGGCGACACTGGAGCAGCTGCCTGCCGCCGTCCAGGACGCGGTGAAGGCGCAGGGCCGTGGGGCCACGCTGCGCCGCGTCGCCAAGGAACTGAAGGGGGGAGTCACGCAGTACGAGGCCGAGCTGATGGTCGACGGCCGCCGGCGGGACGTCCTCTTCGACGCCCAGGGCAAAGTCGTCAGCGTAGAAGAGCAGAAGACCCTGAGCGAGATCCCCCAAGGCGCTCGCGACGCCATCCTGAAAGCCCTGGGCGCGGGGAAGCTGGTCCTGGTCGAAGAGGTCACGAAGGGCGAGGCCACGTTCTACGAGGGCCACATCTCGAACGGAGGCAACATCTCCGAGGTGAAGGTGGACGCCGCCGGCAAGCCCGTAGAATAGGGCTCGAGACGAGCGGACGGGTGCACGAAAGGTTTGTGAGATGAACCTCGCCGACAGGCTCCAGCCCCCTCCGTCCGATCAAAGCGGTTGACTCCCTGCACGGTCCGCGGTAGGGTGTGCCCCACTCCCTCCAACGTTCTGGTGCTGATGGTGAGGTCGAAATATGCCCGCCGTCGGTCCGGGCCGCCTCGTCCTAGCGGATTGGATCGGCGAACGGAGCTGCGAGGCAGGGGGTAACGGGACATGTATACTCGGCCACGCGAAGGCGTCGGCTATTCGGGGAGTGCGCTAGTGGAGCCAGAGGCGAAGCGCGGCGACGTGCCGGAATCCCAGGCGTCCCAGCCCCCGATCCTGGTCGCACAGGATTTGAGCCGTTCCTACGGGCCCCGACAGGCCGTGCGCGGCCTGTCCTTCTCCTTGAACGCCGGGCGCATCCTGGGCTTCCTGGGCCCAAATGGAGCCGGGAAGACCACCTCGATCCGCATCTTGACCACGATCCTCGAGCCGTCGACCGGCAGTTTCGCGGTGGCCGGCATAGACCATCGCCGCCCGGAGGAGATCCGTCGCCGGATCGGCGTGCTTCCGGAGAACCTCGGGTTCCCCAGGCAGATGACCGGGCTCGAGTACCTGTCGTTCTTCGGCCAGCTCTACGGCCGCGGTGCCGGTGACGCGCGCTCCCTCGCCCTCGCGCTCTTGGAGGATGTCGGCCTGAAGGAGAGGGGCCGGTCCCTGATCGGCACCTACAGCCACGGTATGCGGCAAAGGCTGGGAATCGCGCGTGCTCTCGTGAACGATCCGGCCGTCGTGTTCCTCGACGAGCCGACACTCGGCCTGGACCCCCGTGGTCAGCAGGAGCTCCTCGGGCTGGTTCGCCGGATCGCGCGCGATCGCAACGCCGGCGTGATCATGTGCAGCCACCTGCTCTGGGAGATCGAGAAGATCTGCGACGACGTCGTCATCCTGAGCGCCGGCCAGGTCATCGTGTCGGGCTCCGTGCGCGACGTCATCGGCAGGAGCCAGCGCGGGGGGATCCGGGTCACCGTGCCGCCGGCGTCGCTCGCCGAGGCGCAAAGGGTGCTCGAAGCGGCGCCGGAGGTGACGAACGTCGCGCCCGTGCCCGAGCTGCCGGGCTGCTTGCGAATGGATCCGGCGAACGCCGGTTCGGCGCAGGACCATGCGCTCAACAACAAGGTCCTGGAAGGCCTCATTCGAACCGGGATTCCCATCCTGGGCTTCGGCACCGAAGGGGGCCGGCTGGAGGAGGTCTTCCTTCAACTCACCGACAAGGCGATCAAGTGAGCGCGGTGCAGAGCTCGGGCGCGCGTCGAGTCGGGCCCGCGGCCGGGGCGTCGCCCATCTGGTGGCTGGTGTTCAAGCGCGAGCTGGGCGAGCTCTGGCTCGGAGGGAAAGCGCTCTACCTCATGCTCGTCTACACCGTCCTGATGGGGCTCTACGCATGGTCGCTCGCCACCAACACCGAGCTGAATCTGCTGCCCCTGAAGGAGATGGTCTTCGAGATGGTGAAGGCGGCCATCGCGGTCAGCTTGTTCATCTGCCTGATCGTCGGCGCCGAAAGCGTCAGCGGTGAGCGGGAGAGGTTGACGCTCGAGGGGCTGCTCCTGACGCCGGCGAGTCGCGGCGAGCTCCTCGTCGGCAAGTTCCTTGCCGCCGCCTCGCCGTGGCCGGTGGCCCTGGCGATTGCCTTCCCCTACTGGCGGGCCGTCTCCCAGGGCGACGCGGTCTTCGAGCGCGCCGCGCTCTGGGGCGCAGTGGTGGGATCCATCCTCGCGCCGGCGTTCGCCGGCCTGGGGATGCTGATCAGCGTCCTGTGCAACACCAACAAGGCGAGCATGGTCGCGAGCCTGGCGTTCTATCTGGTCTTCCTGCTGCCGACGACACTGGCGGGTCCCCCGAAGATCCAGCGAAGCGCCGCGCTGTGGCTCAAGCAGTACCTGCTCGAGTGGGTGAACCCCATGGCCTCCTCCAACAGGTTCCTTCAGCGGGTGCTCATCGACAACTGGCCTGCGGCCGACGTCGGGATCCTGCTCACGATGCCCGTCGTGTTCCTCTGCCTCACGGTCGTGCTGCTCGTCCAGCATGGCGCTCCGGCTCTCCGCCTGGAAGCGGGAGTGGCGGAGCGCGTCCGCCCCTACTGGGCCTGGGTCGCCGGCCTCTGGCACAGCACGGCGGGCTTCGCCTCCCGATCCCCCTCGCGGGGCTGAGGCAAGAGCGACCGCCCAAGCGACCCCGAGGAGAGCGAGCCGATGAACGGAAAGCCGAACCCCAATCGCACCGGAGCGACGAGGTCCGCCCCGCCCGCGTGGTGGCTCGTGTTCACCCGCGAGCTCAGCCAGCTCTGGATCGGCGGACGAGCGCTGAACTTGACGCTCATCTACACGGTGCTGGTCGGCGTCTATGCCTACGGGATGGCGAACGACAGCCTTCTGAGCCTGATTCCGCCCCAGGAGATGGTGTACGAAATGGTCAAGGCGGCCATGGCGTCGACCATCTTCGTGGGGCTGATCATCGGGGCCGACAGCCTGAGCGGCGAGCGTGAGCGAGCGACCCTGGAGAGCCTGCTGCTCACGCCCACCAGCCGCACGCAGATCGTCCTCGGCAAGTTCCTCGCCGCCGTGTCGCCATGGCCTGTCGCCTTTGCCATCAGCGTGCCCTACTGGAAGCTGATGTCGCAGGGCAACGAGGTGTTCGGCCAGGCGGTTCTCTGGGGGGCGGTGTTCGGCAGCCTGCTCGCGCCCGCGTTCACCGCCCTCGGGATGCTCGTGAGCTTCTGGAGCAACACGAACAAGCAGAGCATGTTCGTCAGCCTCGGGCTGTACCTGCTGTTCCTGTTGCCGACGCAGTTGCCGGGCCGTGCGCAGACCGGGGCCGTCGGGATGTTCTTCCAGTGGCTGAACCCGATGCAGGCTCCGAACATGTTCCTCGCGCGGACGCTGGTGAACAACCGAACTATCGCGGAAAGCTGGGAGTGGTTCACGATGCCCATCTCCTTCGTCGTCGTGACGGTCGCGCTGTTGATCTGGTATGCCAGTCCGGGGCTGCGGCTCGAAGCGGGACGCGCCAGGGGCATGGGATGGTCCTTGGGCCGAGCCACGGGCCTTCTTGCCCTCGCCCTCTTGGGCTCTGCGAGCGTTCCTTCGGTGCTGGCCCAGGAAGCCGCGCCCCCGCAGGAGCAAGCGCCTGTCGGAGCGGTCGAGCCGCCCCTGCGCATTTCGATCGACATGGATGCGATCACGGTCAAGGCCGGAGACCCGATCCGGTACAACACCGTCGTGACCAACCCCGGCGGGGCCAAGTCCCCGCCCCTGATCGTGGCGATGAACATCATCAACCTCAAGGGCGCCGGGGAGCCGGTCGATCCAGAGGACTGGTCACCGCAGCGGACCCAGTACCTGGACGGTGTGGAGGCTGGCGGCTCGGTGACGCTCTCGTGGCGGGTCAACGCGATCCTGGACGGCGACTTCATGGTCTACATGGTCGTCATCCCGGAGCCCGCCGGACCCGACAAGACGAGCAATCCTGCGGCAAGTCCGGGCATCCACCTCACGGTGCAGCCGTTCACCCGGCTCAATCCGGGTGGGGTCCTCCCCTACGCCATCGGTGGACCGATCCTGGTCCTGCTCGTACTCCTCGGCGTGTACAAGTACCGGCACCGGGAGATCGACACCGGTGCAGCGTCGTGAGCGTCCGTCGGCTACGCTGAGCGCGGCCGCGGGATGCCGAATCGCCTCGCGTTCCTGATCGCCGGCCTGCTGCTGCCGGCGACGCTCGGCGCGGGTACCCTTGTTCCGGCCCAGGAGGAGGAGCCGGCGCAGGGCGAGCGACCTGTGCTCCGGGCCGGCAGCCTGACGGGCGAGCTGAACGTCGATGGCGTGCTCTCCGAGGACGCCTGGGCTGGCGCCGAGGCGATCGAGAGCCTCACGACGGTCGAGCCCGAGGAGGGCGGGGTCCCGGCGGGGAAGACCCTGGTCAAGGTCCTCGCGAACACGAAAGAGGTCGTGTTCGGGGTGGTGTGCTACGACGCGGAGCCGGCGGGAATCGTGACCTTCTCGAAGGCGCGGGACTCCGATCTGGAGGAGGAGGACCACATCCTGCTGGTGCTGGACACGTTCCAGGACGGGCGCTCAGGCTACGCCTTCGCGGTGAATCCCAGCGGGGCCCGCTTCGACGGCCTGGTCGTGGCGCAGGGCGAGGAGGTGAACCCGAACTGGGACGCGGTGTGGGAGGCGCGGACCTCGCGGAACGGGGAGGGCTGGAGCGCCGAGATCCGGATTCCGATCAAGAGCATCTCGTTCAAGAACGGCTCGGCGACCTGGGGCTTCAACGTGCAGCGGCGGGTGCAGCGCCTCCAGGAGACGAGCCGCTGGTCCGAGGCGAGCCGGGACTACGAAGTGTTCCAGACGAGCCGCGCCGGCGTCCTCAGCGAGCTGCCGAGCTTCGACCTCGGGCTCGGCCTCAGCATTCGGCCCGCGCTGGTCGGCGACATGAACAAG
The DNA here is from genome assembly GCA_035691285.1 of Vicinamibacteria bacterium. GTDB lineage: Bacteria > Acidobacteriota > Vicinamibacteria > Fen-336 > Fen-336 > DATFEN01. The sequence continues at coordinate 27,505 of DASSJI010000118.1, forward strand.
CCCGCGGCGGACGCGGAGAGGAACTACGACGGGACCCCCAGCCTGGACGTCACGAAGACCCTGGGCTCCAACGCGCTGGCCTCGCTCACCGTGAACACGGACTTCGCCGAGACGGAATCCGACGCCCGACAGACCAACCTGACGCGTTTCGACCTGTTCTTCCCCGAGAAGCGCACCTTCTTCCTCCAGGGCTCGGACATCTTCGACTTCGGCCTGGGGCTGGACTCGGGCAGCGCCGACCCCGACGCCCAGGTCAGCCTGATCCCCTTCTTCACGCGGCGCATCGGGCTCGTCGAGGTGGATGAGGGCGAGCAGGTCGAGATCCCGATCGACGTGGGCGGCAAGGTCAACGGGCGCGTGGGCGAGACCAACCTCGGCGGCCTGGTCGTTCGCACCAGAGAGGACGCCGACCTGGGAGTGCCGGCGGCCACGATGGGCGTGCTGCGCGTGAAGCAGAACGTCCTGGACGAGTCGTCGGTGGGGATGATCGCCACCTTCGGGGACCCCGTGGGTCGGACCGGAAGCTGGATGGCGGGAGCCGACTTCACCTACCAGACCTCCGAGTTCAAGGGCGAGAAGAACCTCCTGGTCGGCCTGTGGGGGCTGCGCAACGGGCGCGACGACCTCGAGGGCGACAAGTGGGCGTACGGCGGGAAGATCGACTTCCCGAACGACCTGTGGGACGCCAGCCTGAGCTACATCCGGATGGGCGAGGCCTTCGACCCCTCCCTGGGCTTCGTCCAGCGCACGGGGAAGATCCTCGAGGGAGGCGCCGAGTACCGGCCTCGGCCGGGCGGTGAGATCGTGCGGCAGCTCAAGTTCGGGGTGCAGTCCCTGCTCGTGGCCGACCAGAAGAGCCGCTGGGAGAGCTACCTGGTCACCGGCAAGCCGTTCGACGTGTTGCTGGAGAGCGGCGACAGCCTGGAGTTCACCGTTGAGCCGCAGGGTGAGCGCCTGATCGATCCCTTCGAGGTCGAAGAGGACATCGTCATCGCGCCGGGAACCTACGAGTGGTGGCGGTACAACCTGGTCGGCGCGCTGGCGGAGAAGCGCAGGATCAGCGGCGAGCTGGGCTGGTCCTTCGGCGGCTTCTACGAAGGGGACCTGAAGACGCTCGAGGCAAAGCTGGTCCTGAAGCCGTCGGCGACCTTCATCGCGGAGCTCGGCGCGGAGCTGAACGACGTCGACCTCCCGGAGGGGAGCTTCAGCCAGGACGTCTACAGCGCGCGGATCCAGCTCAACATCTCGTCCGACCTGCAGCTCAGCAGCCTCATCCAGTACGACAACCAGAGCCGCTCCCTCGGCACCAACACCCGGCTGCGCTGGACGTTCCATCCTTTGGGTGACCTGTTCGTGGTCTACAACCACAACGCCGAGCGCGCGCTCACGGA
>DASSJI010000119.1:0-6493 GCA_035691285.1 Vicinamibacteria bacterium
GATGCCGGCGGAAGAGCAGGCCCGCGTCGCGATCATCGGGAACAACTATGGCGAGTCCGGAGCCGTGGACCTGCTGGGGCCGAGGTTCGGTCTTCCCGTCAAGGCCCTCGGCACGCACCAGAGCTATTGGTTGTGGGGCCCGGGCGACACCTCGAAGGACGTCTTCATCGTGCTGGGCGACCACCGCGAGGGCCTCGAGCGCTGGTGCGGCGACGTGGAGGTCGCGGCAGAGCTCGCAAACCCCTGGACGGCGGTGTGGGAGAGGGGCCCCGTGCTCGTCTGCCGCGAGCCGCGCCAGCCGCTCGCCACGCTGTGGCCGAGGGTCAAGAACTGGGACTGACGGCGCGCCTCTCCTCTCGGATAGGATCAGCCGCCATGACGGCTAGCCTCCGCACACGGGCCGTGGTGGCTCTCGCCTTGCTGTGCCTCGGGCAGGCGACGGCGCCGAGCCCGTCCCCCTCGTTCCGCGGCTACACGCCCGAGGGCTCCGCGGCGCAACGTAAGGTCGAGCGCGCGTTCCAGGGCCTGCCCTCGACCGACCGCATCCGCGACTGGCACCGCTACTTCACCGCCGAGCCGCATCCTGCGACCTCCCCGCGAACGAAGCAGATCGCGGAGCGAATCGAGGAGGCCTGGCGCGAGCAGGGTCTCGAGGACGTGACGCTCCACCGCTACGACGTGCTGTCCTCGAGCCCGCGCGAGGTGCGCGTCGAGATGGTGGCGCCGCGCCGCTATGTGCCGAGCCTCCGCGAGGATGCCTATCCGGAGGACCCCGACACGGCACATCCGGAGATCAGCTCCGCGTGGCTGTCCTTCTCCGCCTCCGGAGAGGTCGAGGCGCCCGTCGTCTACGCCAACAGCGGAAACCCCGAGGACTACGCGAAGCTGCGCGCGAGCGGCATCGACCCGCGCGGCAAGATCGTGATGGTCCGCTATTCGAACCCGTACAGCTACCGCGGCTTCAAGGCGCTCACCGCGCAGCGCGAGGGCGCGGCGGCGATGATCGTGTACTCCGATCCCGCCGAGGACGGCTTCAAGCGGGGCGAGGTCTTCCCGAAGGGTCCGTGGGGGCCCGAGAGCCACCTGCAGCGCGGCGGCATCGCGTACGACTACATCGTTCCCGGCGATCCGCTCACGCCAGGCTGGGCGTCGACCCCCGGCGCCCACCGCATCGGCGTGGACGAGGCCGAGTCCGTCCCGCGCATCGTCGGCGTGCCGCTCTCCTGGCGCGACGCGCGGCCGATCCTGGAGAGCCTCGGCGGCCCGACGGCGCCCGCAGCCTGGCAGGGAGGGCTGCCGATCGAGTACCGCCTCGGCGGCGAGGCGCGCGTGCGCTTGAAGGTGGACATGCGCACCGACGTGCAGCCTAACTGGGTGGTCGAGGGCCGCATCCGCGGCGCCGAGCGGCCCGACGAGTGGGTGGCGCTCGGGAACCACCACGACGCCTGGGTGTTCGGCGGCGTCGACCCGAGCAGCGGCACCGCCGCGCTGATGGAGGTAACGCGCTCGCTGGCCGAGCTGGCGCGCCAGGGCCGGCGCCCGCGCCGCACCCTCGTGTTCTGCGCCTGGGACGGCGAGGAGGTCACGCTGACGGGCTCGACGGAGTGGGGCGAGCAGTTCGCCTCGGAGCTGCGCCGGAAGCTCGTGGCCTACCTGAACGTGGACTCTGCGGTCTCCGGCCCGCGCCTGGACGCGTCGGCCGTCGGCTCGCTGGCGCCGCTCCTCGTCGACGTCTCCCGCGACCTGCGCGACCCGTCGGGGTCGTCGCTCTACGACGCCTGGCGTCGGCCGTCGGATCCGGGCCAGGGCCCGCGCGAGGGCGCGCTGCCGGAGCAGGCCCTCGTGCGGACCCGAATCGGGAGCGGCTCCGACCACACCGTGTTCCTGAACTTCCTGGCGCGGCCGGTCGTCGAGATGGGCTTCGACGGACCGTACGGCGTCTATCACTCGGCCTACGACAACCACTACTGGATCTCGAGGCTCGCCGACCCCGGGTTCCGCTACCACGCGCTCATGGCGCAGCTCTGGGGCACGCTTGCGCTGCGCCTCGCGAACGCCGAAGTCCTGCCGTTCTCGCTCGAGGGCTACGCGGCGAGCCTGCGCGAGTTCGTGCGCGGGCTGGAGGCGATCTCCGGCTCGAAGGCCAACCTGGACACGCGGCCGCTCGTGGAGCGCACGCGGGCGCTGCGTGCCGCGGCCCGCCGCCTGGAGCAGCGGGTCGAGTCGGCCCTGGCCCATGACGCACTCGGGGCGGAGGCGGCCGACCGGCTGAACCGGGACCTGCTCGCGTTCGAGGGCAACTGGGCGCATCCGGCGGGCATCCCGGGCCGGCCGTGGTTCAAGCACCTGCTCTACGCGCCGCGCTACACGTACGCCGCGATGACCCTGCCGGGCGTCACCGAGGCCGCGGAGCGCGGCGACTGGGCTGCGGCACGCGAGCAGGCGGCGCTCGTCGAGGCGGCGATTGCGCGGAATGTCGCGCTGCTGGACTCAGCCGCAGAGCGGCTCGGCGCCTACGCGCCGGCCTCCGGCTCGCTCGAGGCGCGGCTGCGGGCGGTCCGGGATCGCGTCGACGGCCGCATGGCCGTATACGTCGAGAGCGTCGCGACCGGTGAGCAAGTGGCGATCGACGCCGACGCCGAGTACGAGACCTTCAGCGTGATCAAGGTTCCGATCATGGCCACGGTCCTCGAGCAGGTCCGAGAGGGGAAGCTACGGCTCGATCAGCGGGTCCCGATGCGCCGGGATCAGCGCCGGATCCCCTCCGGTGTGCTGTACGCGCTGGATCCGGGCCTCCAGCCGACGGTCCGGGATCTGCTCACGCTCATGACCATCGTGAGCGACAACCAGGCGACGGACGCGCTCGCCGATCTGGTCGGCCGCGAGACCGTCACGCGCTTCATGGCCAGCCTCGGCCTCGTGAAGACGCGAATCCGCTTCTCGGACCTGGACTGGGACCGCCTGTGGCTCTCCGGGCTCGATCCCGCGTGGGGCGCAGCCTCGGGCGACAGGACTGTAGACTTCCCTTTCGAGAAGTACCCGAGCGCGCAGGTGAGCGAGGCGTTCCGCCGCGTCATCGAGGACACCGGGCTCTACTTCGGCCGCAGCACCGCGCGGGAGACCGGGCGGCTGTTCGCGATGATGGCGCGCGGCGAGCTCGTCTCGAAGCGGGCGAGCGCGCTCATGATCGAGATCCTGAAGAAGCAGCAGGTGAACGACCGGCTCCCGCGCTACCTCGGCGACGGGGTCACGATCGCCCACAAGACCGGCGACGGCCAGCCCTGGGTCGCCAACGACGCGGGGATCGTCTGGGTGAAGGGGCAGCCGGTCGTCATCGTGGTCTTCGCCGGCCATCACCGCGGAACATCCGAAGAGCTGCGCGCGGCGGAGGGCCGGCTGGCCGCCGTCGTCGTCGATCACTTTGGCGGCGACGTCGACGCGGAGGGGCTCGCGGAACCGGCGAACTGAGGACAGTCCTGTCGTGCCGGCGGGACGCACGGCCGTGCAGCGCCACGAGCCGGGGCTGGGCAAGGCGCGGAAAATGGTGGAGATGCGCGGCCGCAGGGGACTGGCGACCTGGCGGCATCCGGCTTGCTTACAATGGCAGGAATGTTCCGGGGATCCGTGCTCGCATTCGTCCTCGCGGCCGCCGGCTGCGCGTCATCCCAGGCGCGCCCGGCCTCCCGGGCAGCTCCCACTCCCGCCCCGGCACCTGAGAGCCCGGCTGCCCCGGCCGAGGCGCGCACGCCCGACGAGCGGCGCGACGAGCTCGACGGCAAGCTCGATTCCTCGCTCGAGGCGTTCGACGCGATGCTGCTCAAGAAGCAGCAGGCGGCGGCCCAGGAGCGGGCCGAGAACGCGGCGGCGACCGGCTCTCAGGAGAGCGGGGAGGGCGAGGGCGGCGGAGGAGGAGAGGGCGCCGAGAACCAAGCCGCGGACGGCGGCGGCGCCGGCGCACAGCGCGGGAAGGACGGCGGGAAGCGCGGAGATCGCACCGCCGCGAAAGGCTCGACCGGCGAGTCGAAGGGCGGCGACAAGCCGTCGGGCGAGGGCGGGTCGGCCTCGGGCGAGCTCGCGCAGGGAGCCGGCGCGGTTCCGCCGGACGTCGGCGACGGAAAGGACGACGACGTGGTGGCGCGGCAGATCCGCGAGGCCGCCATGAAGGAACAGGATCCCGCCATCCGTGAGAAGCTCTGGGAGGAGTACCGTCGATACAAGGCCAGCCGCCCGGAGGGCGGCACGTAGAGGAGCACGGCGATGCCTTTGAAGCGGGCGCTCTTTGGCTCCATTCTCGCGCTGGCCCTCGCGACGGGTCTGTCGGCTCAGGTCTCCGAGCCCGAGAAATGCGGCACTCCGGCCTTGCTGCGTCCGCGCCCGGCGCAGCCGAGCGCCCTGGTGCTCCTGGAGGACGGCGGGCCTGACGACGCACGAGGCCGGGCGCCGCGCGGCGTGCGCCCGGTCGCCGGAGGCGTCCCCACCGAGCTTCCGCCCAACCCGACCACGCCGCCCCAGGCGCCGCCTGCGAGCCCGCCCCCGCCGGCGGTGCCCGGCCTGTCGAGTGGCTCCGGCACGAAGGAGGAACGCGCGCGCCCCGCGGTGGCGGCGATCCAGGCCCGGGGCGAGGTTCCCGAGGAGCGGCTGCTCGACCTCGGCATCGAGGTCTTCAGGCCCGGCGACGGCGACCAGATGGACAAGCTGGCGAAGCTCGGCCTCTCGCCGGACGTGCGCCGCTCCGAGGCGCGCTACATCGTCTATCACCTGAGGAAGACCCTGGAGAGCACGGGCAATTGGGGGGCCGTACGCGTCGTGCCGGGGCCGGGCGAAGGTCTCGACGTCACAGTATCCGGAACGATCGTCGAATCGAACGGCAAGCGCCTGGCCCTCGAAGTCGAGGCGCGAGACGCCCGCGGCCGGCGCTGGCTGCGCAAGGAGTACCGCGGCCAGGCGGACCCCTTCGCCTATCGCGCCGAGGCCGGAGCCCGTCCCGAGGCATTCCAGGAGGTCTACAACCGAATCGCCAACGACCTGCTCCGCGCAAGGGACGGCTTCGACGACGGCGAGCTCGTCACCGTGCGGCGCGTGGCGAGCCTGCGCTTCGCCGCCCAGCTCGCGCCGGAGGCCTTCGCGCCGTATCTCAAGTCCTACAAGGACGGCCGCGCCGAGCTCGTCCGCCTTCCGGCCGAGGACGACCCGATGATGCAGCGCGTCGCGAGCATCCGCGAGCGCGACCTGATGTTCGTGGACACGCTGAACGACTACTACCTCGGCTTCTACGACCGCATGAGCGGCCCCTACGCCGACTGGCGGAAGAACAGCTACGACGAGCAGTCCGCGCTCGACCGCATCAACAAGGAGTCGACCCTCAAGAAGCTCCTCGGAGGCGCGGCGGTGCTGGTGGGCCTCCTCATGCCGCGGGACTCCCGGGGCTCCGACATGGCGGGCGACGTGGCGGTGATCGGCGGCACCCTCGCCCTCGAGGCGGGGTTCGAGCAGGCCAAGCAGAAGGGCATCCACGAGACTGCCCTCAAGGAGCTGGCGAACTCCTTCGAGGCGGACACCACGCCGATGCTCGTGGAGGTGGAGGGCCAGCAGCGCGAGCTGACCGGCTCCGCGGAGGCCCAGTTCGTCGCCTGGCGCGAGCTGCTGCGGCAGATCTTCTCCGTCGAAACGGGAGCGCCCGACGATCCCAACCGCTCGGTCGCGGCCTTTCCGCCCGCCTCGCGCTGACGGCCGCACTCGTGTCCCGCGCGCCCGGTGGCTCGCTCCTGCTGCTCGGCGGCCTGGGCCTCCTGGCGGCCTTCGTGTTCGCCGTACTCCCGCGCTGGGCGTCGGCGCCGGTCGTCACGACCGAGGCAACACCCGCTTCGTCGCCCAGCGCATGGCCGAGCGAAGAGCCTTCCGTCACGACGCCGCCGCCGCGCGAAGCCGCCGAGCCGGAGCTCGAGCGCCCTCGAGCGGCGCCCGCGGCCGCGCCCGACGACTGGTCGGCCGCGGTGTCCGCGGGGTTTGCCGCTCTCGAGAGCGGGGACTTCAAGAGCGCGGGGAACGCTTTCGACCGGGCCGAGGCGCTTCGACCGGGCGCCCCCGCCGTGGCGGATGGTCTCGCTCGGGCCCGGTCGGGACTCCTGGAGCAGTCGCTTCGCGCGCACCGCCAGAGGGCGGAGGCCGCCGAGGCGCGGGAGGACTGGTCCGCCGCGCTGGCCGAGCACGACGCGGCGCTGAAGCTCGACGCCGCGGTGTCGTTCGCAGTTCTGGGGCGAAGCCGGTGCGCCGCGCGCGCGGCGCTGGACGAGCGCCTGCGGCGCTACCTGGAGCGACCCGACCGCCTCGCCGCCGAGGCTGTCGCGCGGGAAGCGGCGACGCTCCTCGAGCCGGCGAACGAGACGAAGCCGGCCGGGCCGCGGCTCCTGGCGCAGCGCGCGTCCGTCGAAAGCCTGCTCGCCGGCGTACGCCGGCCGGTGGCCGTGCGTCTCCTCTCCGACGGCCTGACGCG
>DASSJI010000120.1:0-16412 GCA_035691285.1 Vicinamibacteria bacterium
GACGCGACGGTCTCCGCGACGCTGCGCTTCCGGGCACAGATCGACAAGGGCGGCGAGGCGCTGCCGTTCGTCACGCGGCTCGAGGCATGAGGCGCCGGAAGCGGAAGACGGAGGTCTTCGGGCTCTCCTTCATGGACTGCATCTGCTGCGGCTTCGGCGCCACGGTGCTGCTCTACATGATCCTGAACAGCGGCCAGGACCGAAGGGCCGGGGAGGCGCTCGGGCCGCTGCGCTCCGAGACGAACCGCCTCGAGGAGGAGGTGCTGGAGGGCCAGGCCGGCCTCGTCGAGCTGCGCAACACCCTCGAGCGGGTCCGGCAGGAGGCCGCCGCCACGCAGGGCTTGTCGACGCGCCTCATCGAGGTCGTGGACGAGTCGCAGCACGAGCTGGCGACGTTCGAGGAGAGGACGCTCGCCAGCCGCGAGCACATGAACCGCCTCCAGGCCGATCTGCGCTCGCTCGAGGCGGGCGCGAAGCGCCTTTCGGGCGGGACGCCGAGCCGGGAGGTTCCCGGCGAAAAGGTCCGCGCCTTCGTGGGCGACGGCGATCGCCAGTACCTGACGGGCCTCAAGATCGGCGGCCGGCGCATCCTGCTGCTGGTGGATGCGTCCGCCAGCATGCTGGCCGACACCATCGTCAACGCCGTGCGCCGGAGGCTGCTGCCCGAGGCGGAGCGCGTGCGCGCCGACAAGTGGCGCCGGGCGGTGCGCGCCGCCGACTGGCTGAGCGCCCAGCTTCCCCGCGACGCGCATTTCCAGCTCTACGTCTTCGACACCGAGGCGCGGCCCGTCGTGCCCGGCACCGAGGGCAGGTGGCTCGAGACCCGCGATCGCGCGTCCCTCGATGCCGCCATCGCTCGGCTCAAGGGCACGGCGCCCGGGGGCGGCACCAGCCTCGAGAGCGCCTTCGCCGCCGCGGCCGCCCTGAGCCCGCCCCCCGACAACATCCTCCTGCTCACCGACGGCCTGCCCACACAGGGGCGGACCCCCCCGCGGGGGCGGACCGTCTCCGGCAAGGACCGGCTCAAGCTCTTCGATCGCGCGGTGCTGGCGTTGCCCCGGCGCGTGCCGGTGAACACGCTGCTCTTCCCGATGGAGGGCGACCCCATGGCCGCGCCGGCGTTCTGGAAGCTGGCCATGGCCACGGGCGGCGCCTTCCTCACGCCCTCGCGGGACTGGCCGTGAAGCGCGAGCGACGCAGCCTCGATCCGTTCAGCCTGTCGTTCCTGGACTGCGTCTGCTGCGGCTTCGGGGCGATCATCCTGCTCCTGACGCTGACCCGCATGAGCGAGCCCCGGGCGATCGAGGAGGCGAGGACCGAGCTCCAGGGGCGCGTGGCGCGCCTGGAGCGGGAGCTCTTCGAGATCCGCGGCGAGTCCGATGTCATCCGCCGCGAGCTGCGGGGCCGGCGCGAGCAGCTCTCGGACGAGCGCTCGGCGGTGGCGCGGCTGCAGGGCGACCTCTCGCGCCTGCAGGGCCGCTTCCAGGCCAGCCGCGAGCTGTCGCAGGTGCAGGACATCATCGCCGGCCGCCTGCTCGCAGCCCAGCAGGAGCTCACCGAGGAGATGAAGCGCCTCGACGAGGCGAAGGCGCGGGATCCCTCCCTCGTGGCCGGCATCCCCGTCGACAGCGAGTACGTCGTGTTCGTCATCGACACCTCGGGCAGCATGAAGCGCTTCGCATGGCCGGCCCTGCTCCGGAAGATGGGCGAGACCCTCGACGCCTACCCGAAGGTGAAGGGGATGCAGGTCATGAACGACGAGGGCGTCTACATGTTCTCCGCGTACGCCGGCAAGTGGATCCCCGACACGCCGGCGCGGCGCCGGGCCGTGCTCGAGCGCCTCTCGGGCTGGAACGCCTTCAGCAACTCGAGCCCGGTCGAGGGCATCGAGGCCGCGATCCGGACCCTGGCGACGGGCAGGGACAAGGTCAGCATCTACGTGCTGGGCGACGAGTTCACCGGCCCATCCATCGAGGCGGTGCTGAACGAGGTGGAGCGCCTGAACACACGCTCCGCCGGCGGGCGGCGTGTGCGCATCCACGCCCTCGGCTTTCCGACCCTGTTCAGCCAGGCCGAGTTCCCCGAGAACACCACGGTGCGCTTCGCGATGCTGATGCGCGCCGTGTGCGAGCGCAACGGCGGGACGTTCGTGGGCCTGAACAGCGCGAACCCCTGAGGCCCGCCGGTCAGGTCGCCTCTCCAGCCGCCTGCGCCCGCTCGACACGGGTCGCCTCGTCCACCTCCAGCGTCCGCCCGGCGAGGAGAAGGAACACGCCCGCCAGGACGTTCGACAGGAGGCACAGGGACATCGCCACGCGCAGGTCGCCGGTCGCCACGCTCAGCCGGCCCACCGCGTACGGGCCGAGCGCGAGGCCGACCAGGTTGACGACGAGCAGCAAGGCCGCCGAGGCCAGCGCGCGCATGCGCGGGAGCACGAGGTCCTGGACGGTCGAGGCGGCAGGACCCAGCCACAGAGCCGCCGAGGCGAACAGCAGCAGGCTGACGGCGAACGCCAGCTCCGCGCCCTTCGTCCACAGCATCGCGAGCGCGAGCGGCACGGCGAAGACTGCGTTCAGCAGCCCGACGCGGATCCTCCCGACAGCCGAGACGCGGCGCAGGCGGTCCGCCAGGAGGCCGCCCAGCGTCACGCCGAGCCAGCCGCCCAGCGCCGCCGCGCCGCCCACGACGAGGCCGGCCCGCTCGAGCGGGAGGCCGTGGAAGCGCACGAAGAACGACGGGCTCCAGAACAGGAGCCCATAGCCGCTGAACGAGAGGCAGGCGAAGCCCAGGCCGGCGTAACGCAGCGATGGGGTGCCCAGGATGAGGGCCGCGCCCGGCGCGTCGCGCAGGGAGAGTGCCTGCGCCCAGGAAAGCGCCGCGTACAGGCCGATGGCCAGGGACCACCACTGAGCAGGGTCGCCCAAGGCCTTCGTGAGCGCGCTGGCGGCGAGGGCGAGCAGCGCGGCGCCCGCGCCGTTGGCCGCCAGGCGGCGCGGGCCCGCGCGGAGCCGCCACAGGTTCAGGAGGGTGAAGGGCGGCGTCACCGCCGACAGCTCCGCGAGGAAGGCCGACCAAGGCCGCGGCTCCCTGGGGCTCGACAGGTCGTCGCCCTCTCCGCGCCGCGGTTCCCGGAGCCTCGCGACCCCCGCGGCGAGCAGCAGCCCGGGCAGCCCCGCCGCGATGAAGGCGGCCTGCCAGCCCCTGAGGCCGAGCGGCGCCGGAGCGCTCGCGAACGCCGTGTCCCAGCGGTCCACGACGACGCCGCCGAGGACGATCCCGAGGCCCGAGCCGAGGTAGATGCCGCTCGAGTAGATGGCCAGCACCGTCGCGCGGCGGGCCGGCGGGAAGTAGTCCGAGAGGAGCGAGTACGCGGCCGGCGTCGCGCTCGCCTCGCCCACGCCCACGCCGACGCGCGCGAGGGCGAGCTGGGCGAACGACCAGGCGAAGCCGGACACGACCGTCATCGCGCTCCAGAAGGCCAGTCCGATCGCGATGAGCCGGCGGCGGTCCCAGACGTCGGCAAGGCGTCCGAGCGGGATGCCGAGGAGCGCGTAGAAGACCGCGAAGGCCGTGCCGTAGAGGTAGCCGAGCTCGGCGTCGCCCACGTCCAGGTCCGCCTTGATCCGCTCGGCGAGGATCGCGGGAATCTGCCGGTCGAGGAAGTTGAAGACGTAGACGAGCAGCAGCACGGCCAGCGCGTAGCGCGCATAGCCACCGTGGCCGCCGTCGGTCCGCGGGATCTGCGCCACGGCGCGGGAGTGTAGACCGTCGGCGTTTCTTGCGCATCGCGTTTGCGCGGCACGCAACGAGCGCGCTGGAAGGTCGGCCAGGTTCTAACTCTTGCGGGGCACGGAAGTTGCACGACTGTGGGTGCGGGCCGCCGATGAGGCCCGGGGGAGCGACGGCATGAACGCCCTCTACGCCGCGTCCGCCCTTCTCGCGCTGGTCGCACTGGGGGCGCCGATGCGCCTCCCGAACGTGGTCTACGACAAGGCGACCGACGCGCCGGGACCGGTGCGCTTCGACCACAGGACCCACGCCGAGCGCGTGGCGAACAAGTGCGTGTCCTGCCACCCGCAGACCTTCAGCATCCTTCGCCCCACGCGTCGCGCCTCGCACGCCGAGATGGAGGCGTCGCGCTCCTGCGGCGTCTGCCACGACGGCAAGGTCGCCTTCGGTGTCCAGGACGCCGAGCGCTGCGAGACGTGCCACGACACCGGCGGCGGGCGATGAGCGTCGGCCTGCTCTTCGACGCAACCCGCTGCATCGGCTGCGAGGCGTGCTCAGCGGCCTGCAAGGAGCAGAACGGGCTGCCGCTGCCGATCGAGCCTGAGACGACGGCGTACACGTTCACGACCGTCTCGCAGCGCGAGGGGCTGAACGTCCGCAGCCTCTGCATGCACTGCCTCGAGCCGACCTGCGTCTCTGTGTGCCCCGTGGGCGCGCTGAGCAAGACCGCCCAGGGTCCGGTGGTCTACGACGCGAAGAAGTGCATCGGCTGCCGCTACTGCATCATGGCGTGCCCCTTCGGCGTGCCGAAGTACCAGTGGGACCGCGCCGTGCCCGTGGTGGGGAAGTGCACGCTGTGTTCGGACCGCGTCGCGGCGGGCCTCGCGACGGCCTGCGCGACCGTGTGTCCCACGGGCGCGACGATGTTCGGCGAGCGGGACGCGCTCGTGGCCGAGGCGCGGGCCCGCATCGACGCCAGCCCCGGCCAGTACGTAGACCACGTCTACGGCGTCGAGGAAGCGGGCGGGACCTCGGTGCTGATGCTCTCGAGCGTCCCGTTCGAGCGGCTCGGCCTCGCGACGGACCTGCCGCGCCAGCCGTTGCCGATGCTCACCTGGCAGGTGCTCTCGAAGGTGCCGGACTTCGTGGCGCTGGCCGGCGCGTTCCTGTACGGCGTCTTCTGGATCACGCGCCGGCGCGAGGCCGTCGAGGAGGCGCGCCGAACGGAAGGGGGAGGCCCGAGATGACCGGCGCGACGGCGCGGCGCTTCACCCGGCTCGGCTTCTGGGCCTACGTCTTCGCGCTCCTGCTGCTGCTGCTGGTCGGAGTCACCGCGCTGCGCTTCTCGCGGGGCCTCGGTGCGACGACCAACCTGAGCGACCGCTTCCCCTGGGGGCTCTGGATCGGCTTCGACGTGCTGTGCGGCGTCGGCCTCGCGGCCGGCGCCTTCACCCTCACGAGCGTCGTCCACCTCTTCAACCTGCGCCGCTTCGAGCCCATCGTCCGCCCCACGGTGCTGACGGCGTTCCTCGGCTACGCGTTCGTCATCGTCGCGCTGCTCTTCGACCTCGGCCAGCCGTGGCGGATCTGGCACGCCCTCGTCTTCTGGAATCCCCGCTCGGTCATGTTCGAGGTGGCGTGGTGCGTGATGCTGTACACGACGGTGCTCGCCCTCGAGCTGTCGCCCGTGGTGTTCGAGCGCTTCCGGCTGGCCGGGCCGCAGCGCCTGATGCGCGGGGTGTACACGCCCCTCGTCATCGTGGGCGTGATCCTGTCGACGCTGCACCAGTCGTCCCTGGGGTCGCTCTACCTGATCGTGCCGTCCAAGCTGCATCCGCTCTGGTACTCGCCGCTCCTGCCCTTCTACTTCTTCATCTCGGCCATCGGCGCCGGGCTGGGCATGGTGGTGATCGAGTCCCACCTGAGCGGCCGCGCGTTCGGCCGCCGCCTCGAGATGCACCTGCTCGAGCCGCTCGGGCGCGCCATGGTGGTGGTGCTGGGCGTCTACGGCCTGCTGAGGTTCCTGGCGCTGCGCCGGAACGGCGCCCTCGCCGAGCTCCTGGCGCCCGGCTACGAGGCGTCGATGTTCCTCCTGGAGGTGGGGCTGGGCGTCGTGCTGCCGGTCGTGCTCCTGTCCCTGCCGCGGATCCGCAGGAGCGAGCGGGGCCTCGTCGCCAGCGCCTTCCTCGCGATCCTGGGTTTCGTGATGAACCGGCTGAACGTCGCGGTGACCGGGATGGAGCGCGCGGCGGGCATGCGCTACCTGCCGTCGTGGATGGAGGTCGCCGTGTCGGTCGGGCTCGTGGCCGTGGGCTTCGCCGTGTTCGCGCTGGCGGCGCGCCACCTCCCCATCTTCCCGGAGGCCGCGGAGGCGGCGGCCGAGCCCGACGAGGAGGCGCCCGGAGCGATCCCGGCATCGCTCCCGGCCTGACCGATGCGCACGCGGATCGGCACGCAGGTCATCCTGGGCGCCGGCCTCGTGACCGCCCTCACGATCGGCGCGCTGGCCGTGCTGATCCTGCGCGCTCACGAGGCGGCCCTGGTGGGGGAGCTGAAGCGGGGGGCGGACCTGCTCAGCGAGACGATCAAGAGCAGCACCCACTACGACATGCTCGAGAACCGGCGCGACAACCTGCACCGGCAGATCACGAACATGGGCCGGCAGCAGGGAATCGAGGCCGTCCGCGTGTTCAACAAGGAGGGCCGGATCGTCTTCTCGTCGGACGCCTCCGAGATCGGCCGCGCCGTGGACAAGCAGGCCGAGGCCTGCTACGCGTGCCACGCCGCCGGCCGTCCGCTCGAGCGCCTCCCGACGGCGGCCCGCTCGCGCGTGTTCCCCGCCGCCGGCCACCGCGTCCTGGGCATCATCAACCCGATCCAGAACGAGCCCGGCTGCGCGACGGCCGCGTGCCACGCCCACGGCCCGCGGGACACGGTCCTGGGCGTGCTCGACGTCACGGTCTCCCTCGCCGGAGTGGACCGCGACATCGCCTGGGGCCGCGGCCGGATGGTCGGCCTCGCCGCCGCGGCGATCACCGGGAGCAGCGCGATCCTGTGGTGGCTCAACCGGCGGCTCGTCGTCCGCCCGGTGGAGGCGCTGGCCGAGGGCACGCGCCGCGTCGCGGCGGGCGACCTGAGCACGACCATCCCGCTCACGGAGCGCCACGAGCTGGGCGAGCTCGCCCGCGCGTTCAACGACATGACGCGCCGCCTCGCAGAGGCCCAGCGACAGCTCACCCAGGCTGACAAGCTCGCCTCGGTCGGCCGCCTCGCCGCAGGGGTCGCCCACGAGATCAACAACCCGCTCACCGGCGTGCTGACCTACGCGTCCTTCCTGCTGAAGCGCGCCGCGGGAAGCCCCGAGCAGAGGCAGGACCTCGAGGTGATCGTGCGCGAGACGAAGCGCTGCCGCGAGATCGTCCGCGGCCTCCTCGACTTCGCGCGCCAGACGCCGCCGCGCCGCCAGGGCACGGACCTCAACGAGGTCGTGCGCCGCGCCGTGACGATCATGATGAACCAGCTGGCGCTCCATCGCGTGGCCCTGGCCCTCGACCTCGCCACCGACCTGCCCGAGGCGTCCGCCGACGCGAACCAGATCCAGCAGGTCGTGGTGAACCTGCTCGTCAACGCCGCCGACGCCATCGGCGACGGAGGAGGCGAGATCCGTCTGAGCACCCGCGCGACGGCCTCGGAGGCGGGGCCGGGAGCGGAGATCGTGGTCGAGGACGGCGGCAGCGGGATCGCGGCTGCCGACCTGCCGCGCCTCTTCGAGCCCTTCTTCACGACCAAGGGGACGCGGGGCACCGGGCTGGGGCTCGCGGTGACGTGGGGGATCGTGCAGAGCCACGGCGGCGCCATCGACGTGCAGAGCGAGGAAGGCAAGGGCACCCGCTTCACCGTGCGCCTGCCCCTGGCCGCCCCGGCGGGCCCGGGGCCGGGCGGGTGAGGTCGCCGTGGCCGGGAGCTGGGACGTGCTGATCGTGGACGACGAGGCCGTGGTGCGCGACGGCGTGTCGCGCGTGCTGGCCAGCGAGGGGCTGCGCGTCGCCGCCGCCGAAGACGGCCGCTCCGCCCTGGCTCACGAGGCGCTCGGCTCGTGCCGGCTGGTGCTCTGCGACCTCATGCTGCCGGACATGGCCGGCCTCGACGTGCTGAGGGCGCTCCGCACGAGGCGGCCGGGCGTGGCGGTGGTCGTGATCACCGGGTACGCGACCGCCGGGCACATGGCGCAGGCGCTCGAGGCCGGCGCCACCGGCTTCCTTCCCAAGCCCTTCGACGAAACGGAGCTCATGGCCGCGGTGCGACACGCCCTGGGCGGCGTGGGCCCAGGCGAGGAGAGAGAGTCATGACCGCGCTGCTCGTCGTCCTGATGTTCGTCGGCTTCGTCGTCCTCGACGTGCTCGTGCGCGTCGCTCACCGCCGGATGGAGGAAGCTCGGGAGCGGAAGGGCCGCGAGGCCGTGCTCCAGACGGCGCTGCGCCTCGACTTCACCCACGAGGCGAGGAGCCTCAAGCGGGTGGAGGTGGAGACGCCGCGGGCCCGCATCCTCGCCGTGGACGACGAGCCCGTGATCCTCGACAGCTTCCGCAAGATCCTGGTCCTGGCCGGCTTCAGCGTCGACACGGTGGAGAGCGGGCCCGAGGCGCTGGGCCTCGTGCAGCGCCGCGACTACGACCTCGTGTTCACCGACCTGAAGATGCCCGGGATGGACGGATCCGAGGTCGTGAAGGCCGTCCACCACCTGAGGCCCGACGTGGACGTCGCCGTCATCACCGGCTTCGGGACCATCGAGAGCGCAGTCGACACCATGCAGCACGGCGCCGTCGACTACGTTCAGAAGCCTTTCACCGAGGACGAGCTTGTGGAGTTCGCGAAGAAGCTGCTGGTGCGCCGGCAGGCGCGCCTCGAAGCGCAGCGCGAGCCGACCGTGCGCATCGTGGTCCCCGCCCTGGCCGAGACCGCGGCGGCCCACGAGTACTGCGTGCCCGGCGGCGCCTTCGTCTCGGAGGGCCACACCTGGGCGAGGATCGAGGCGAGCGGCCAGCTTCGCACCGGCCTCGACGACTTCGCCCGCAAGGCGCTCGGAGCCGTCGAGGGCGTGGAGCTTCCCAAGGCGGGCCAGACGGTGCTACGCGGGGACCTCCTCTTCACCGTCAAGCGGGGACGCCTGGCCGCGCGCTTCCCGGCGCCGATGAGCGGGAAGGTCGTCGAGGTCAACCAGGCGCTGTCGGACGATGCGGCGCTCCTCACGCGAAGCCCGTACGGCCGGGGCTGGGTGTGCCTGATCCAGCCGAAGGACCTCGCCGGCGAGCTGGCCTTCCTGAAGATCGGCAAGCCGGTGGCGGACTGGTACAGGGTCGAGATCCAGAGACTGCGCCGAGCGAAGGGGACGGGAGCGGCGCCGCCTTCCGAGGACTGGGCGGCCTTCGAGCAGGAGTTCCTGCTGCCCGCTGCCGCTGTCCACTGATGGACATCGGGGCCTGGGTTCTCGACCACCAGGTGTGCTTCGAGCTCCGGCCCCGCTACGAGAAGGCCGAGAGGGGCGTCGTGCGCGCCGGGCTGCGCCTCGAGCTCTTCGCGCGTGGGCCCACCTTCGCCGCCGATCCGGGCTCGGCGGAGTGCCACGCTGTCTACGACGCCCTCGTGGAACTGGCGCGCCTCGCCCTGCCAGCCGACCTGACGCCGATCGCGTTCGCTCCCTTCGACCACGCGTTCCGCCTGGCTCCCGGCCCCGGGTCTCAACCTGAGATCGAGCTCGCCCTCGACATCGGTCCCCTTCCGCGCGCCCCGGGTTCGGCGGAGCGGCTGCTGCTGCGGCGCCTCGAGGAGCGCCTGCGCGGGCTCGGGATTCGCCCGAGAGGCGAGCCGCCCGTCGAGCGGCGCAGCGCCCGTACGGCGAGCATCCCGCCGGGAACGGGCTGCCCGCCGGAAAGGCGCGGGCCGGTCCCGGCGGCCCGGCCGGCGCTCGAGAGGCGGGCTGTCCCGGAGCCGATCCGCCGCGTGGCGTAGGATCAGCGGAGGCGCTTCAGCTCCGTCTCGTCGCCCGTCATCTCCCAGCGGATGAGCGACACCGGAATCATCCCGGACGCGAAGAACTCGTCGAAGAAGGCCCGGAGCGAGAAGCGCTCCCTGAGCCCGCCGGCCCGCTCGCCGAGCAGGCGCTCTATCTGCGCCTTGCCCGTCAGGTAGCTCGTGCCGTAGCCGGGCTGCTGGAGGTAGAGCTGCTGCTCGCCCCAGTTGGTCTCGCCGTCGGGGATCAGCCAGCCGTATGGCGTGTTGTCGGCGGCGAAGCGGAGGGCCTGCTCCACCGTGAGCTCGCCGGCGTGGACCTTGAGGCCGGCCAGGCCCCGCGCGGCCCGGTTCGCCACCAGGACGAACACGAGCTCCTCGGCGCGCGGGCGGCCCTCGAGGAGGCCCGCGCCCAGCATCAGCTCCTCCATCGCGGTGGCGAGGCCCTCGGCGCGGCCGTCCCAGATGTTGTAGAGCAGCGAGCCGCGCCGGATCGGGCTCGCGTGCGGCTCGCGTGCCATACGGGCCAGGTCGAACCAGTGGATCCCGTGGCAGCGCATCAGCAGAGGCTCGCGAAGGTCCACCTGGGTGAAGAAGTCGCGGGGCCGGTCCGGCGGCACGAACCGGGACAGGCGCGCGCGCAGCGCCGGGTCGACGTAGTCGGGCACGCCCATGACGGCGCGTTCCTTCAGGAACCGCACGAGCTCCGTGACGGCGGCGTTCGAGCGCTGCTCGTGGAGCTCGGCCGAACCCGCAACCTCGAGTTCGGGGAGCCCCGCGTTGCGGTGGCGGAGCAGGGCGAGCTGGCTGCGGGCTCGCGCCAGCTCCCGCTCGAAGAGGGCGACCTCGTCCCGCCACGTGTAGGGGACGAGGTGGACGTTCCTGAGGTACCAGTCGTAGTTCTCGACGCCCACGCCGGCGCGTCCCCGCTTCCGGGGCAGCTCCGCCTCCAGCCACTTCCCGAACGCGTCCACGGCCGCGCGCGCCCCGCGCACGTCGGCGGCCAGCCCCGGGTGATGCGGAGCGGCCTGCTTCTCGAACGCGTCCAGGGCTTCGCTCTCGTCCTTCTTCACGCGGATGCCCAGAAGCCAGAGATCGCGGACGTCCTCTACGAGGTTCCCCTTGGCCTGCTCGAGCAGGGCGGGGATGGCCCGCAGGCGCGCGCTCAGCTCCGCGAGATCCGTGGCGGACAGGGGTGGCGTGTAGCGCCACAAGTAGATCGAGCCAGCAAGGAGCGGGCCCTCGACGAGACTGGGGATGTCGCTCTCGGAGGGATGGATCACGCGGTAGAAGGCGGGATCGCGAGCCCAGGGCCGGAGCACGCGATGGTCGAAGTCGAGGCCGTTCATCTCCGCGCGGACGAGATCCCAGTCGACGCGCTGCGACACGGGCCAGCCGCTCGTGTCGATCGCGGCGAGCCGCGCCTGGAAGGCGGCGAGCCCGCGCCGCTGCTCGTCCATGGCCCGCGGCGTGTAGTCCGGCACGCCGTTCGTCGACGGTGGCGGCTGGAAGGCGCGCCATTCGCGGAAGAGGCCGAGGAGCTGGGCGTAGTCGCTTTCTGCCGGAGCGGCCATCGCGTCACCTGAGAGGACGACCATCGCGATCGCCAGCGCTCGCCTGCGGATCCTCATGCCGCGCTCCGCCCTTGGCGCGGGGCCTTAGAGCTCCTCGTCCTCGATCTGCCGCACCTGCTGCGCGTAGGCGCGGTCGTGCTCGTGCCCGCTGCGCAGGGTTGACACGCGGGCCTCGCCGAGCCGCGCCTCGATCCCGCGAAGCTCCTCCTGGATCTCGGCCCGCTCGCGCTCGAACGCCTGGGCCTCGTCCTCGGTCACGCCCGAGGCCGCGGTCTCCTCCATCTCGTCGAGACGGAACATGAGCTCGTGCCAGCGGTAGACGACGTCCGAGAAGGCCTCTTCGGTCATGGCGCCTCGAGCGAGCGAGGCGCATGGTGCTACGTGCGGAGCCCGCTGTAAAGGGCCCGGCGCTTGCCTTCGGCGATGCGCGTACCGAACACCACGTCCCAGAACCCGCTGGTCAGCCCGTAGCCGACCTCGGAGCCTCGCGGGCTGTGGTGGTAGAGGTGGTGGCGCTTGATGTACTGGAAGTAGTGGCCCTTGAAGTTGCAGAAGTGCACCGAGTGGTGGACCCACTCCTCCAGGACGTAGAACTGCATCAGGCCGGCCACGAAGACGGGCGCGGTCGCGACGGGAAACGCCCACGAGGCGAGGATCAGCAGCGCGACGAAAGGCCCGGTGTCCTTCAGCGTGCCGTTCACGTGGTTCCCGTCCCAGGGACGCTTGTGATGCTCGACGTGGAGGTGGTCGAACAGCACGTGAAGGAGGTGCTTCAACGCCCCGGGACCGTCCGGGAAGCGGCCGTGCAGGATGTAGCGATGGACCCAGTACTCGAGGGCGGTCCAGGCCGCTCCACCCAGCAGGAAGAAGGCGATGGCCGCCAGGCGATCGCGCCGTCCGAGGGCGACGGTGAGCAGGGTCAGGGCGTAGAGGGAGTAGACGACCGAGACGGGATAGAGCCGGCGGCGCGCCTTGCGCGCCTCGGCCCCGCGGTCGACAGAGCGGGGAGCTTCGACGATCTCTTTGGATAGAGCCAAGCTACTCATTAAACTACTCATCGCAAACAACTAGATTTGCATCCCACGCCACCAGGTGTCAACCCGAGGGTTCAGCGGGCCCCCTGTGGGCGTGCCAAGGGCGGCAGGCCCAGGCGGGCGCCTTCCTTGTCCACCATCATGAGGAAATCGTTGATCCGGGGCAGCCTCTTCCCGTTGATGAAGACCGACGGCGTCGAGTTCACGCCCAGGCGGTGCGCCTCGGCGATCTCGGCCTGGAGCCGCGACTGCGTTCCTGGCGCGTCCAGGCACGCGCCCAGCCGCCCGGCGTCGAGGCCCGCGGCCGAGGCGATCTGCAGGACGGTGTCGCGGCCCGGGTCCTGAGGCGGCTTGGTGAACACCTGGTCGTGGAACTCCCAGAATCGACCCTGCTCGCCGGCACAGATCGCCCCCTGGGCGAGCAGGCACGCACCTGGATGTACGGTCTGGCCGAGGCTGGGGTTGCAGGCTTTGTCGAGGGGGTAGTTCTTGAAGTGGACCGACACGCGGCCCTGCGCCTGCGGGATGTAGTCCCGGAACGCCCCGGCGATGGCCCGGCAGAACGGGCACAGGAAGTCAGAGTACTCGACGACCTTGATCCGGGCGTCCTGGTCGCCCTTGAAGGGCACGCCCTGCAGGGCGATGTCCTGGACCTTCGCGGCCTCGAAGTCCCGGATCGATTTCTGCTGGAGGTATTCCTCGTACTTCTTGGGATCGTCGAGGATGGCCTTGAGGCGCTGCACCTCCGCGGCGTCGCCCGGGGCGGCCGCTGCGCCGAGCACGGCCCCGGCGCGGCGTTCGGCCCGCTCGGAGAGGCCGGCGTTCCAGGCCAGGGCGAACAGGACCGACGCGAGGCTCGCGAGGCCCCAGCCGAGCCCCAGCAGCCGCCCCGCGGGGACCGCCGACAAGAGGGGCGCCCGCCGTGCCGGCCAGAGCGCGTAGAGGGCCGCGACGTTCAGGGCATAGGTCAGGATGCAGAGGCGGCAGAACGCGCCGATCGCGAAGGCCTGCACCCCCAGGAGCGCGACGTCGATCGCCAGGGCCAGGACGAGGAGCACGAAGCCGAGGCGCGCGGCGGCCGCCGCGGCCTCTCCCGCCTGCGTCGCGAGCAGCGCCAGGCACGCGAGCGACAGGTAGAACGCCACTCCCACGGCGGCCAGGGGCACCCCGCCGATCCTGGCGTAAGCGCTCTGGGCCACGCGATCGCAGCCGCTCGTCTCGCCCTCGCCGCAGACCTGTCCGACCGCGGAGACGGCCGACGGCTCGCCGTGGTGCTGCAGGAGCAGCACTCCCGAGACCGCTGTCCCCAGCAGCAGGAGCACGATGGCGGCGTAGAGGCGCTTCGAATCCAGCATCCGCCGATCATATAATCGCCGGCCGCTCCGAGGCGCGTTCAAGCCCATGAAAGTCGTCGTCCTCAAAGAGCGCGAGATCCGCTCGCTGGTCACGCCGGCCGCCGCCCTGGAGGCGGTCCGCGACGCGTTCGTGCGCCTGGCGCGCGGGCAGGCGGTGTTGCCTGGCGTGATCAACCTCGACCTGTCGCACGCGCGGGGCGAGGTGCACGTGAAGGGCGCGCACCTCCTGGGGACGCCCTTCTTCTCCATCAAGGAGGCGGCAGGCTTCTACGACAACCCGGGACGCGGGTTGCCGCTGGGGAGCGGCCTGATCCTGGTCTTCGACGCCGCGACGGGCTTCCTGCGGGCGATCCTGTTCGACAACGCCTTCCTGACCGAGCTCCGGACCGCGTCCGCCGGGGCGCTCGCGGCGGACCTGCTCGCCAGGCCACGCATCCAGCGCGCCGCCATGATCGGCTGCGGCAGCCAGGCGCGCTACCAGCTCGAGTCGCTGCTGCTGGTGCGGCGGCCGAGCCGCGTCGCGGTCTGGAGCCGACGTCCCGAGGCGGCCCAGGCCTACGCTCGCGAGATGGAGGCGAGGCACGGCCTCGAGGTCGCGGCGGCGTCGAGCGCCCGCGAGGCGGTGGAGGGAGCCGAGCTGATCGTGACCGTGACTCCGTCCCGTGAGCCGATCGTCGACGCGAGCTGGGTGGCGCCGGGGGCGCACGTCACCGCCGTGGGGTCCGACGGGCCCGACAAGATCGAGCTGGACCCCGCGCTGCTGGCGCGCGCCGACAAGGTCGTTGCCGACCGGCTCGACCAATGCCTACGACTGGGCGAGATCCACCACGCCGTCGAGCGCGGCCTGCTCACGCCTGACGGGGTCCACGCCGAGCTCGGCGAGATCGCCGCGGGAGACAAGCCGGGCCGGACGCGGGACGACGAGATCACCGTGGCGGACCTGACCGGCGTCGGCGTGCAGGACGCGGCGGTGTCGAACCTGGTCGTGGCCGAGGCGCAGCGACGCGGCGTGGGGGCGGAGATCGAGATCTGATCCTAGGAGCGACGATGAGGAGACTTGAGACGGCGTTGTTCTTGGGCGGGGCTCTACTCGCGGGCTCCGCGCACGCCGCGGAGCCGGCGAAGGGGGGCTTCAGCCTCTCCTCCCTCGACGCGACCGCGAACCCGTGCGAGGACTTCTTCCAATACGCGTGCGGCGGCTGGATCCAGGCCAATCCCATCCCCGCAGACGAGCCGCGCTGGGGGACCTTCAACGCCCTGGCGGACCGCAACCGCGAGACGCTGAAGGCGATCCTCGAGGAGGCGGCGGGCAGCGCTTCGCCGTCGCCGAACCAGCGCCTGATCGGCGACTTCTACGGCGCGTGCATGGACGAGCCGGCCCTCGAGAAGAAGGGCGCGACGCCGCTCCGCGCCGAGCTCGACCGCGTCGCCGCCATCGAGGACAAGGCTGCGCTGCCCGCCCTCGTCGCCCACCTCCACACGATCGGGGTCCCGGCGTTCTTCGGGTTCGGCTCCGAGCAGGACTTCAAGGACGCGACCCGCGTGCTGGCGATCGTGGGGCAGGGCGGCATGGGCCTGCCCGACCGCGACTACTACTTCCGCGACGACGCCAAGTCCAGGGAGACGCGCGACAAGTACCTGGCCCATGTCGCCCGCATGTTCGTGCTGCTGGGCGAGGGCGAGGCCGGCGCGAAGGCGAGCGCCGCGGCGGTGATGGAGATCGAGACGGCCCTCGCGAAGGGCGCTCTCGACGCCGTGGGCCGGCGGGATCCCCAGAAGATCTACCACCTCCTGAAGGCCGAGGAATGGGCGGCCCTCTCGCCCGCCTTCGACACCCGGCGCTACGTCGCGGAGCTCTCCGCGCCGAGCGTCGCCGAGCTGAACGTCAGCGAGCCGGAGTTCGCGAAGGCCGTGAGCGGAGTCATCGCCAGCTCCGACCTCGCGAAGCTCAAGGCCTACCTGCGCTGGCGGCTCGCGCACTCCGCCGCGCCGTTCCTGGCGCCGGCGTTCGTGAGCGAGAACTTCGCCTTCTACGGACAGGTCCTCGAGGGAGCCAAGGAGCTGCGTCCCCGCTGGAAGCGCTGCGCCGACGCGACGGACGCAGCTCTGGGAGAGGCGCTGGGACAGGTCTTCGTCGAGCGCACCTTCGGCGCCGAAGGCAAGCGCCGCATGAAGGAGATGGTCGCGAACCTCGAGGCGGCCCTCAGGGCGGACATCCGCTCGCTGCCCTGGATGAGCGAGGCGACCAAGGCGAAGGCGCTCCAGAAGCTGGACGCCATCGCCAACAAGGTCGGCTACCCGGACGCGTGGCGCGACTACGGGGCGCTGTCCATCCAGAAGGGCGACCTGGTCGGCAACGTCCAGCGCGCGAGCGCCTTCGAGTTCCGGCGCCAGCTCGCGAAGATCGGAAAGCCCGTGGACCGCGGCGAGTGGGGCATGACGCCGCCGACGGTGAACGCCTACTACAACCCGCTCATGAACGACATCAACTTCCCCGTGGGCATCCTGCAGCCGCCCTTCTTCGACCTGAAGATGGACGACGCGGTCAACTACGGCGGCATCGGCGGCGTCATCGGCCACGAGCTGACCCACGGCTTCGACGACCAGGGCCGCCAGTTCGCAGCGAACGGCAACCTGGAGGACTGGTGGACGGAGCAGGACGCCGCCGAGTTCGAGAAGCGCGCCGCCTGCGTCGTGGAGCAGTACGCCGG
>DASSJI010000121.1:0-13359 GCA_035691285.1 Vicinamibacteria bacterium
TGCCCTGGTCGGAGGTGAGGGTCACCGTCGCGCCGGGCATCGCTCCGCCCTGCGTGTCGACGACCTCACCCGCGATGGAGCCCGAGGTGGTTTCCTGCGCGTGGCCGAGACCCACGCACGCCAGGAGCGCCACCACGGCGCTGAAAAGGAACCGGCTTCGAGTCAGGTTCAAAATGTTGCCTCCTCGTCTTCAGATCCTGCCGCTCGATGTGGACCGAGCGGGCTTGGGTTTGACGAGGCGTGTTGGCAACTTTCGCGCCCGTGAAGGAACTCGTGGCTGGTCTTCCGCTTCGCGGGATCGCGCCTGTGGCGCAAACCAATGCGTCGGAGCGCCCGGTGACCAACTGCGTGAACACGCAGCGGCAAGTCGTTGATGGGCGGTTCATCGTTGGTGCTCCGAGCGCGACTCCAAGCCGCCGGTCTCGCTTCAGGTCGTCGTAGCGGCGTACATTGTCATGAAGTCATTGTGAGGATCTTGAACGGATCCTTTCCGCCCGAGCCGTCGTCTCATGCTTCGGGGCATTCGAGGAGCCAGTGTCCCCATGGACGTGACGAACGTCGAGGCGGACATCCTGAGGGTGCGCGGGCAGGCCTACGACTCGGCCGCGACAGTCTACTTGAGCGGCGAGAACGCGCTGCTGGTCGACGCCCTGGGCAGCCGCAGCGATGCCGAGGACTTGCGCCGTCTCGTGACGCGGGACCTGGGGGCCCGCGTGCGGTTCGTGATCGCGACGCACTACTTCAGCGACCACATGGCGGCCCTGGCCAGCTTCCCGGAGGCGCAGATCGTGGCGCATCGCGATCACCGCTACACCTTCGACAGCGAGCGGAATCGGAGCGAGGAGGAGCGGGGCTTCTACCTTCCGCCGAGCATCGAGGTGGGCTCGGAGCTGTTGCTGCGGTGGGGCCGCTTCACGTTCGACGTCTTCCACAACCCCGGGCACACGACCAGCACGTTGAACGTGGACGTGTCCGAGGCGGACGCGGTGCACGTGGGTGACAACTTGGTCGGAAACATCGTCTACCTCGCCTACAGCTCGCCCGCGTTGCTGCGACGGGCTCTGGGGGCGGTCCTGAGGCGCGGGCGGGCTCGGGTGATGGCAAGTCACGGGCCCGTGGCGGGCGCGCGTGCCGTGGAGAACGCGCTGGAATACCTGCAGCGGCTCGAGACGAAGGTCCGGCAGGCCTGGTGGACGTCGTCCGCCGCGAAGGCGATCGGCGGGATCGGGCTCGGGGACTGCCTGGCGCCCGGTGTCACGCCCACGGATTTCGAGGCCGCGTTCCACGACAGGAACCTGGCTTCGATCATCGAGCGACGGCTCTTCGAGAGGAACTAGGCGCGGGAACGAGCAGCCTCGGAAGCGGGGTGCTAGCATGAGCCGGCGAGATGCGCGGAGAGGCGATTCGTTCGTCGGCGGCGGCCCTGGGCGGGCTCGCGCTGCTGCTGGCCAGCTGCAGCAAGAGCGTGACGTCCGTAGATCCCGTCAGGCTGGACGAGACCCTCGACCCGGCTCCCCTGGTCCGAATCACCGCGCTCGGAGTGACGCCGAAGGTCAGCCATCTCGCGCGTGCGGTTCCGGTCCGCTTCGTCAACGAGGATGCCGTCGCGCGCCGACTGAGCGCGGCTCCCGAGCTCGGATACGGCGACTGCGCCGAGATGGCCGGCCTCGGGCTCTTGCAGCCGGGTGCGTCCGGCACGGTCACGGTCGATCGGCCCGCTAGCTACTGTGCATTCCACGATCAGGCGGACCCGACCAGCTATCCGTTCCAGGGCATACTCGTGGTTCATTGATGCGCAGCCGGCTCTCTCGAACGATTTCGCCGAGCCTGGTGATCGCCGCCTTGGCCGTGGCGCCGTCGGGCTTTGCATGCGATACCGCGAGCTGTTCGCTCGTCAGCCGCGGGCAGAACGGGCTCGTGGCGAAGGGCGAGCTGCGCGTCGACCTGTCGTTCCGCTACACCGACGAGTCGGTGCCCCTGGAGGGCGCCGACTCCGCCGAGCCGATCTACAGGCCGAAGGTCGCGTTCGAGCAGGGCATCCTGTGGCCCCAGTTCCACGAGGAGATCGACGGCCACGAGGCCTTCCTGCAGGCCGACCTGGCGTATGGGCTGGCGCGGGGCACGACGCTTCTGGCCTCGCTCCCGCTGATAGCCGACCGCTCCGCCACGGTCGCCCACATCGGGATCCCCGCGGACGACTACGGGACGACGGGCTTCGGCGACATCCTGCTCGGCGTCCGCCAGGGGATCCCCTGGGGGCTCGTGGGCGGCGCGTCCGTGAAGCTTCCCAACGCCGGGTATCGCCGGGAGGGGGACTTCGACGGCAGCATCCTCGATCCCACGCTCCAGCCCGGAAGCGGGGCCTGGGCCTACGTCGCGTCGCTGCAGCGCGGCGGGCGGATCTCGGGCGCCGTCGTCGACTGGTCGATCGCGGGATCCTACCAGCTCAACACGACGAACGACCTGGAGTACCGCTTCGGAGACCTCGGGCTCGTGGCCCTGAGCGCGAGCACGCCTGTCTGGGGACCGCTGTCCGCCTCGCTCCAGGTCAAGTTCGTCAACGAGGCGCGGCACGAGTACCGCGGCCAGGACGTGCCCTCGACCGGCTCCCGGTTCCTGTATGTCAGCCCCGGCCTGAAGGTTCGGCTGCCGGATCGGTCGGCGCTCTATGGGCTGGTGCAGTTCCTGCCCTACCGATACGTGAACGAGACCCAGCTCGCGCCAAGCGTGGCAGTGCTGGGAGGCATCCAGAAGACGTTCTGACTCGATCCTCTCGGGGCGGTCGCCGCCGTCGTCGGCCCGCATTGAGCGACGGCATGGCGAAGCAGACGGACAGGATCGCCGGCTGCCGTCAGTCGAGGTGACGGCCCTTCGTCTCGGGCAGGGCCAGGGCCAGGAGCGCTGCGGCCAGGAATGCCGCCGCCTGCAGGAAGAACGCGGGGCCGAGGCCGAACCGTTCCGCGAGCAGGCCCACCACGGCCGGCGCGGCGGCGGAGACCCCGCGGCCGACGTTGTAGCTCAGGCCCATGGCCGTCGCCCGGACCTCCGTCGGGAACAGCTCGGAAGCGATGGCGCTGAAGCCGGAGAAGAAGCCGGTCCCGAAGAAGGCCACGAAGGGTCCGAGGACGAGCAGCGTCGAAGGCGCTCGGGCGAGGCCGTAGAGGGGCACGAGCGCCGCCGCCACCAGTAGGTACGTGACGTAGCTCCGTCGGCGCCCCACCGAGTCCGCGAGGAACCCGAAGAGGGTGTAGCCCAGCCACTTCCCGATCCCCATGATGAGGAGCCAGGCCGTCGTCTTCATGAGGTCGAGGCCGCGTCCGCCCTGCTCGACGGGGAGCGAGAGGTAGGCGGGAATCCAGGTGAACAGCCCCCAGTACCCGAACATGCCGCACGCGTTCATGGCGGTGGCCAGGATGCCGTTGCGCCGGAGGTCCTTGCGCCAGAGCACCCGCAGCGAGCCCCGGTCGGGCTTCTCGCGGCTGCGCTGCCAGATCTCCGACTCCGGCACCTCGCGCCGGATCCAGAAGACGACCAGCGCAGGCAGCACGCCCACGAAGAAGACGGCCCGCCAGCCGAGCCGGGGCAGCACCACGGCCACGACTCCGGCCGCCAGCATCTCGCCGATCGCCCAGCTCGACTGCATCAGCCCCAGGGCCTTGCCGCGGTGCTCCGCCGGCCAGGTCTCGGCGATGAGCGCGGCGCCGGTCGTCCACTCGCCTCCCATGCCCAGGCCGAGAACGAAGCGGAAGATGGCGAGCTGGACGACGCTGCTCGAGAGGCCGCAGGCGCCGCTCGAGAGCGAGTAGACCAGGATGGAGAGCATCAGCGATCGCGTGCGGCCGACGCGATCTGCCAGGAACCCGAAGAGCAGGCCGCCGATGGCCGACGCGACGAGGGTGAGCGAGTTCAGCAGACCGGCCGTGCTCTTTTCCATGCCGAGGTCCCGCATCAGGTGGGCGAGCACCATCGAGTACAGCATCACGTCCATGGCGTCGAGCATCCAGCCGAGGCCGCCCGCCACCAGCGACCGGCGCTCGGCGAGCGTGACTTGAGCCGGCCATTCCAGGCCAAGGACCCGCCGCGTCGGCCGGGGAGAGCCGGGCTCGACTGCCGTTGCCATCGGGCCGCTCACACGGCGCGCTCGCGTGTCATGGCCGGACCGGGGCGTGCGGCGTCAGCGCGGCCTTCGCGACAGCATCAGGAGCGCGTAGACGGCGAAGGAGACCCCGAAGCTCAGGAACCAGGCGTAGTGGTAGAGCGAGGTCCAGAAGGGAGCGACCGAGGCGAGTCCCACCGTGCCGAGGAAGCCCGGGGCGCAGGGCGCGATCCCGGAGAGGAGCGCGGCGATGGCGCGGGGGTTGAAGCCCCCGTCGTACCAGTAGGGGCCCGCGCGTTTGTAGAGCCCCGGCAGATCGAGACGGGCCCGGCGGATCACGAAATAGTCGGCGATCAGGATCCCGCCCACCGCTCCGAGCAGCGACGAGTAGGCGACCAGCCACTTGAAGATGTAGCCGGAGGGATCGGCGATGAGCTTCCAGGGCTGGATCAGGATCCCGATGATCCCGGTGATCAGCCCGCCGGTGCGGAACGAGATGCGCTTCGGCGCCAGATGAGCGAAGTCGTTGGCCGGGCTCACCACGTTGGCGGCGATGTTGGTGGCCAGCGTCGCCAGGCACAGCGCGAACATGGCCAGCACGAGCACCGCGGGGTTCGTGAACCTCGCCAGCAGGACCACGGGATCCCAGATGGGCTCGCCGTAGATGACGACCGTAGCCGAAGTGACGGCCACGCCGATGAACGCGAAGAGCCCCATGGTGGTGGGAAGCCCGAGGGCCTGGCCCAGGGCCTGGTCGCGCTGCGAATACGCGTATCGGGTGAAGTCGGGGATGTTGAGGGAGAGCGTGGCCCAGAAGCCCACCATCGCGGTCAGGGCCGGGAAGAAGAACGCGAGGAGCTGGCCTTCCTTCAGCCCGCCGGGGCCGAACGCGGACGGCTGCGAGAGGATGGGGCCGAAGCCGCCGGCCCGCACGTACGCCCAGGCCAGAAGCCCGAGGCCGAGGGCGATCAACAGGGGCGCCTTGATGTTGAGCAGGATGCGGATCGACTCGATGCCCTTGTAGATCACCAGCATGTTGATCGACCAGAAGAACATGAAGCAGGCGAACTGGGCGACGTTGATCCCGAGAAAGACGTTCGGGAGCCTGTCCCAGGACGGCAGGTACACCGTCAGGATCTTGTAGATCGCCCAGCCCCCGATCCAGGCCTGGATCCCGAACCAGCCGCACGCCACGAACGCGCGCAGCAGCGCCGGGATGTTCGCGCCCAGGATGCCGAACGAGGGGCGGCAGTAGACCGGGAAGGGAATCCCGTACCGGGTGCCGGCGTGGGCGTTGAGCACCATCGGGATCAGGACCACCGTGTTGCCCAGGAAGATGGTGAGCACCGCCTGCCACCAGTTCATGCCCTCGGCGATCAGCGAGGAGGCGAGCATGTAGGTCGGGATGCAGGCCGACATCGAGATCCAGAGCGCCGCGATGTCGCGCAGTCCCCACTTCCGCTGGGCCCCGGTGGTGGGCGCCAGGTCGGGGCTGAAGTGCGGGGATGCGGAAAGGTCCACGGCCAGCTCGTGGATCTCGCCGGTGATCCGGACCTCGGCAAGGGGCGCCGGGTGCGTCGCCGCCATCGAGCTCATCTCGCCACCTCCGCCCTACGGCCGAGCGTCCTGGGGGACAGATCATACGGCCAGGCGGGCGACCTGGTCAGCCCTTCGGGCCGCGGGCGAATCGGAGCTTGGACGCCTGCAGGTCGACGAGCGGGCCGAGCTCGTAGAGATTGCGATAGCCGTACGTGTACAGCGCGACGTAGGTCGAGAGGTTGAGCGACGCCGCCGCCAGCTTGGCGGGGAAGGGCCCCCTCTCATGGCGGGGGCCTCCCAGGGCCGCCGCACGGCGCATGGCGGCGGCTCTTGAGTTGGACGTCCGGAGGCTCTGCCAGGTCTCACCACCGCGGGTCGCGGTGACGTTGACGGCCCGCCTGGTTCGGGCTTACGCTGACTTTCTCTCAGCTCGCCGACCCGCATGGGCAAGCGCAGGCCCAGCCCGCCCCGCCAGCCGCGCCCCGTCAAGAAGGGATGGGACTGGCGGCCGCCCGCCAGGCCGAAGCCCAGGGGCCGGCCGTCTGCAGGACGTGCGGGCTCGGGCGGGCGCTTCGACGCCCCCGCCAGGGTACAGGAACAGGTGTAGTATTGCGGGCCGACATGGTTGCCTACTGGTACTGGTGCGCGGCGTGCCCGAGTTGCCGCGCGATGCAGATCTTCGGTTACATCGGACGTGACGCGGACTACCCGAACGGTCCCGATGGGGGTTCGATCAGCGGCCCGTTGCCGGACCAGATCGAATGCGCAACCTGTGGCGTGACCCACGCCTATGGGGTGAAAGACATCGAGCCGAGGATGCTCGCCACGCCCGTACCCCCCGGCGACGTGATCGCCGCCGTGGCGATAGAACGCATCCGAACAGACGGCTAGACGGCCATAACCTCATGCCCGGCGCGTCGGGCCGCTCCAGCGGGGCCTTGACAGGCCCTGAAACAAGGTAAGGAGACCCGGCATTCCGACTCGCACGGCCCTCGAGAAGAGGATCGCTCGTTACGGGGGCCGGCTCTCGCCGAACCGGAGGCGCCTGCTGCAGGCCACCCTGGAGAACCCCGACGAGACCTTCTTCCTCTCCTCGCGGGCTCTCGCGCGCCGCTACCGCGTGGATCCTGCGACGATCGTGCGCACGGTGCAGGCCCTCGGCTATCCGCGCTACAACGACTTCGCCACCGACCTCCGCGAGCACTTCGTCTCCAGGCTCTCTCCGTACCGCATCCTCAAGGCCACCACCGACGAGAAGCGCAGCCTCACCGACCACGTTCGCCACAGCCTCGAGCGCGATCTCGGAAACCTGAACCGGCTGCAGAGCGGCCTCGACTCCGAGCGCGTCGTGGGCTTCGCCCGCCGTGTCCACCAGGCCCGCCGCATCCTGGTCGTCGGGTCCGACCTCGCGGCGTCGCTCGCGTCCTTCTTCGCCTACGCCCTCCTGCCCCTCGGGTTCGACGCCGAGGCGCCCGTGGGCACCGACGGCAACCTGCAACACAAGGTTCGGCTGCTGTCGGAGAAGGACCTGCTCGTCGCCATCAGCTTCGGCCGCTGTCTCCGCGTGACCGTCGAGGCGGCGAAGCTGGCCCGGAGCCGGCGCGTCGCCACCGTCGCCATCACGGACAGCGACACCACGCCGCTGGCTCGCGAATGCGACGACTACTTCGTGGCCGCGACGGCCAGCGCGACGTTCAGCGGCTCGTACGTGGCTCCCATGGCGCTGCTGAACGCGATCGTGCTCGCGTGCGCGGAGATCGCTCCGAGCCGCTCCCTCGCGCTGCTGAGGCAGACGGAGAAGGAGTACCTGGCGGGCCCCCGCTGGTACGAGGAGGCCCCGGGGCGGGACGAGGACAGGTCGAGCCAGCTCCGCCTCGCCCGGAGGCGGAGGTGAGGCTCGTCGGCTAGCCGATCCGGTAGCCCAGCAGGTTCCAGTAGTTCAGGAACCACACGAACGCGATGGCGGCGACGACTCCCGCGGTGTGGACGAGGCGCGCGCCGCGGCTCCAGAGCCCCTCCCGCCACACGCGCGCGGCCAGCACCACGGCCAGCGCGGTGAGCAAGAGCCCGATGAGAGGCAGGGTCAGGATTGCGTAGAGGCCCGTGGGCAGGGCGAAGATGAGGTCGTCCAGGTCGGCTGCGAAGATCGAGGCGAAGGCCACGACGAAGACCAGGTTCAAGGCGGCGAGCGCGCCGAGGGTGCGCCGTGCCCAGCGCGCGGTCTTCGGCCCCGCCTTGTCGCTCCTCCAGTGGCGGAGCGCCGAGACCACGGCGATCACGAAGAGCAGCAACGAGAGCCCGAGCAGGGTGTAGTGGAAGGGCGAGCCGTCGTACCAGGCGAGCCTGTAGAAGGGGATGAAGGCGAACTGGCCGACCATCCCCGCGACCTGGCCGGCGCCGTTCTCGACGAACGCGATCGTCCGGTCCCCGTCGACCTCGCGGAAGACCGAGGGCGCCACCTCGACGTACTGGGCGACGTCACCGAGCAGGCCGGGGATGACGAGCTTGTTGTCGGCGGTCGGAACGACAGTCGTCCCGCCCAGCAGGGCGAAGACCTTCTCGAAACGGGTGTAGGAATGGCGGAGCGCCCGATAGTGTCCGGCGTACCTGGCGGCCCGGGTGCCGAAGTCGGCGGGGGGCTTGACGGCCGGCAGCCGCGCGGGGAAGTAGTGATCCATGAAGGCGCGAGCGAAGTGCCGCGGCACGAGCGCCGCCTTGCCGCCCGTGTTGACCGAGACGAAGAAGCCGATGCCTTCCTCGTCGAGCAGCCCCAGCTCGCTGTGGAAGTAGTTCGTGTCGCCGCCGTGGCCGATGACGCGCCGGCCGTTCATGTAGGTCTCGTAGAACCCCAGGCCGGATCCGTTCACCGCGGGATGGGGGCTGAACACGCGCGCGTGCATGGCACGCACGGTCTCGGGCTTCAGGATCCGGCCATCGCCGACCGCCCCCTGCTGCAGGTGGGCGATCATGAAGCGGGCCATGTCGGTAGCGGTGGCGGCCAGCGCGCCCGCCGGACCGAAGTTGGCGATGTACTCGTATCCCTGCGGCTTGAACGCGCCCGCCTCGAAGCTGTAGCCGCGCGACATGCGCTTCTCGAGCGGCTCCGGGAGCGGCTCCCTGAACGTGCTGCTTTCCATGCCGAGGGGGCCGAGGATGTTCGCCTGCACGTAATCCTCGAACGACACGCCGGAGACGTTGGCGACCACAAGGCCCGCGAGCGCCGTGGCCCAGTTGGAATAGGACGAGCTGAGGCCTTCGCGGCTCGAGCCGACGGGTCGCACGCGAGTGGGCACGTGTGCGGACAGGGAGCGGGCCAGGGGCACGATCTCCTGCGGGGTGCGCGCCATCAAGTAGCCGATGCCGCCGTCCTCCAGCCCGACCGTGTGGGTGAGCGCGTGCCTCAGGGTGATGGGCCCGCCGTCCGAGGCGGGGATCTTGAACTGCGTTAGGTACGCGTTCACGTCGGCGTCGAGATCCAGCTTCCCCTGCTCGACGAGCTGCATCACCGCGGTCCAGGTGAAGAGCTTGGAGACCGAGCCGGGGCGGAAGAGCGTCCCGTCGGCCGAGGCGGGGACCCCGCGCTCCACGTCCGCCCAGCCGTAGCCCTTGGCGAAGTACACCTGCCCGTCCTTCACGACGGCCACGATCATGCCGGCCACGTCGTAGGCCTCGCGCTCGGCGCCCACGAAGCCGTCCACGAAGGCCTCGAGCTCCTCGGGGCTCTTGAGGCCGCCGCCGGGGAGCGGCTGCGGGGCCGCCTCCACGGGCCGGTAGGCCGGGTCGCCTCCGGCGTCGAAGGGCCGCGTGGGCGTGTCGGCCGCTCCCAGAGTGGCGGTCAGCAACAGGGCGGCCGGCGTGGGACGCATCCGGCTCAGCGGGATGCGGCGCGGTGAATGGAGCATGGCGATACTCTAGACCCCCAAGGTCAGGAGAGGGACTGCAACACTTGATGCTCAGGCGTCTTATCCCATTGTCCGAATGGCCCGTCAAGGCGGACGGCGCGGCGTGCGGCGCTGGCCGACGCGTCTGCGACGCCCCGCGACTCGCCTCGCGGCGTCGAGGCTTGACACGTGCAACAGGTGATGCTTTGATCGGGCCGCTCCCGCGTGTCCGGCTGCTCCAGGAGGTGGTTGATGCGTTCTTCGATGACGAGCGTCCTCGCCCTGACGGGGACGCTGCTCGCGCCGCTGGCCTTTGCCCAGGAACCTCCACCCTCCGAGGACTCGAAGAAGCAGGCGGCGCAGACGCCGGAGGGGGAGAAGCAGGCGGATGACGCATCGAAGCCCCCGAGCTTCCGCGAGGAGGTCGTCGTCACCGCCCAGAAGAGGACAGAGGCCGTGCAGGACATTCCGGCGTCGGTGACCGTCGTCGGAGGCGAGCTCCTGGAGCAGCAGCGGGCGGACGACTTCCAGGACCTCGTGCCGCTGGTGCCGGGCCTGAGCACGGCCACCTCCCGGCCCGGGGTGACTCGGATCACGCTGCGCGGCATCAACACCGGGGGGGTCGCGTCCACCATCGGCGTCTACTACGACGACGTGCCGTTCGGGTCGAGCAGCGGCCTGGCCAACGCCGCGGTCGTTTCCGGAGACTTCGACACGTTCGACCTCGCAAGGGTCGAGGTCCTGCGCGGCCCGCAGGGCACGCTCTACGGGGCGAGCTCGCTGGGCGGCGTCATCAAGTACGTTCCGAACCGACCCAGCAGCGAGCGCTTCGAAACGCGGTTCCTGGGAAGCGCGGAGACCGTGGACAACGGCGACCTCGGCTACAACGTGACCGGCCTCGTGAACGTCCCGCTCACCGACAAGGCCGCAATCCGGGCGAGCGGCTTCTACCGTTTCGACAGCGGCTTCATCGACTCGATCGGCAACAACCCGGTCCCCAGCCTCACGAACCCGGGGGTGAACGTCCTCGACGGCACGATCGTCGACGGCGGGATCAACTCCCTCGACCGCTTCGGAGGGCGCTTCGCGGCGCTGTTCAAGCCGTCCGACAGCTTCACGATCAACCTGGGGGTGCAGCTCCAGAACCTGGACAGCGGCGCGGCCAGCATCGTGGACGCGGACCCGGACAGCCTGGAGCCGCTGAACAGCGGCCCGGTCCAGTCGCGCTACCAGCTGGAGGAGAACGACACGAAGTACCGGGTCTACAACGCGACGCTCGACTGGAACCTGGGCGCCGCCAGCCTCCAGTCGATCACCAGCTTCGGCAGCTTCGAGTCGGACTTCCACAGCGACCTGACGATCGCGGCCAACCTCACGGGAGGCCCGCCGCTGGCCTCGCTCGTGACGCTGCTCTTCGGCGACGCGTCGGCGCGGCCGCTCAGCGCGGTGCTGCCGCAGACGACGAGCACCGACAAGTTCAGCCAGGAGCTGCGCCTCCTCTCGGCGAAGAGCGAGAAGCTCGAATGGCTGATCGGCGGGTACTACACCGACGAGGACTCCGCCATCAAGCAGAAGATCGTCGCCGTGGAGGCGGGCACCGAGACGTTCGCGGCCGGCATCCCGGACCTGGCCGACGTCAGCCTCGAGTCGACCTACGAGGAGATCGCCGGCTTCGCGAACGCCACGTGGCACGCCGCACCGCGCTTCGACCTCGCGCTGGGGGGGCGTCTCAGCCACAACAAGCAGGTCGCGTCGCAGGTCTCCGACGGCGTGCTGGTCGGCGGTCTCACGAGGTACGACGACGTCGAGTCGTCGGAGACGCCCTTCACGTTCTCGGTCGCGCCGCGCTTCGAGCTCGGCGGGGGCTCGTCGGTCTACGGCCGCGTCGCGACGGGCTTCCGCCCGGGCGGACCGAACGTGCTGCCTCCGGGCGCCCCGGCGGACATCCCGAGGACCTACGACTCGGACCGCCTGACGAGCTACGAGCTGGGCCTCAAGACGGGCGGCGGACCCACCGACGAGTTCCAGCTAGACGTGAGCGCGTTCTATCTCGACTGGGAGGACGTCCAGCTGTTCCTGGTGGTGAACGACTTCGGCATCAACGGCAACGGCGGCACGGCCGTGAGCAAGGGCCTGGAGCTCGCCGCGAGCCTCTACCCGACGAGCGGCCTCGTGCTGTCTGTGAACGGTGCCTACACGGACGCCGAGCTCACGCAGGACACCGACCCGATCGTGGGCGGGGAGGACGGCGATCCGCTGCCGTACGTGCCGGAGTGGAGCTTCGGGCTGAACGCGGACTACGAGTGGACGCTGACGGGCAGCACACGCGCCTACGTGGGCGGCAGCCTGGGCTATACGGGAGAACGCACCGCCGAGTTCGGCAACCGCGCCGCCGACGGCGGCATCCGCAAGGTGGACGGCTACACGACGCTCAACCTCCGCGCGGGCGCCTACCTCGGCCGCTGGTCCGTCGAGCTCTACGGCAAGAACCTGACGAACGAGCAGGGCATCACCGAGATCAACCCGGCCGGCGCGCTGCCGAACGGCGCGCTCGGCCTCGGCCTGATCCGGCCCCGGACGGTCGGGATCTCGGTCGGAACGAGGTTCTGGGGCTCGTAGCCGATGTCCCGGGCGGCGGGGTTGCTGGCCGCGGCGGGGCTGCTGGCCAGCGCGGCCCGGGCCGACGTCCCGGCGGGCCTCGACGCGCGCGTCGAGCAGGTCCGGAAGGCGGTCGGCGTCCCTGGCCTGGCGCTGACGATCGTGGGACGCGGCCGCGTCATCCTGGCGCGCGGCTACGGGCTTCGGCGGCTGGGCGACGAAGCGCCCGTCGACGCGGACACGATCTTCCAGCTCGGCTCCGTCGGCAAGGCGTTCACCACGGCCGCCCTGGCCGTGCTGGTGGACCGCGGGACGATCGCGTGGGACGACCCGGTGACGAAGCACATCCCGTGGTTCCAGATGTACGACCCCTGGGTCACCCGGGAGATGACGGTCCTCGACCTGCTCGTCCATCGCAGCGGCCTGGGGCTCGGCGCCGGCGATCTGATGTTCGTGCCGCGGTCGAACCTGTCCCGTGCGGAGACGGTGAGGCGCCTGCGGTACATCCGCCCCGCGACGAGCTTCCGCAGCGCCTACGCCTACGACAACGTGCTCTACGCCGCCGCTGGCCAGCTCATCGAGGAGGTCACGGGCCGGAGCTGGGAGCAGTTCGTGCGCGAGGAGGTGCTCGTGCCAGCCGGCATGCGCACGGCCACGTCGGATCGGGTGGATCGGCGCCGCACGGCGAACCGCGCCTGGCCCCATGCGCGCCGCGACGGCCCGATGCACGGCATGGGCACGCAGAAGGCGCTGGACGACAGCGGGCAGGCGGAGTTCGATCCCGAGCTGGGACAGAACGCCGCGCCGGCCGGGGCCATCGCCGCGAGCGCCAACGACATGGGCCGCTGGATCGCGATCCAGCTCGCGCGGGGAGCGCTCCCCGGGGGTTCGGGGCGCCTGTGGAGCGAGGCGTCGGCCCGCCAGATGTGGACGCCGCGCGTGCCGCTGCCGATCGCTCCCTTGCCGGGCAAGGTCGCATCGGCGACGCCGCAGTTCAACGCCTACGCCCTCGGCTGGACGGAGCGGGACTATCGCGGGCGCCGGCTGCTCACCCACACCGGCGCCGTGTTCGGCGCGCAGGCCGTCATCATGCTGCTCCCGGAACGCGACGTCGGCTTCTCCGTGGCCATCAACTGCGAGGACGGAGAAGCGGCGCTGGGGATCGCCTACGAGCTGCTCGACCACTACCTCGAGCAGCCGGCCTACGACTGGGCGGACGCGTGGCAGGAGTACGTGCGCGAGCGC
>DASSJI010000122.1:0-5899 GCA_035691285.1 Vicinamibacteria bacterium
GACGGATGCACGTCCGACGCCACTGCAGAGCGCCGGCTCGGCGGCGACCTCCATCGGAAAGACGGCCTCGGCCGGCTTGCCGACCGCCCGGTAGAACTGCCGCCGAGCCTCGTCGGGCACGCCGAACATCCCTCCCCAGAACGAGAACATGCGGCCTCCAACGAAGACCTGCGGCTGAAGCGGGCCAAGATCGTCCGCCTCGAAAGCGGGGGTGAGGAAGCCGGGCAGCCGGCTGCCGTCGGCCAACGCGGCCGTGGCGCGGACCAGGAGCATGCCCTCGGACGGATCGGCCGGGAGCGCCCCGATCCGAGGCCGGAAGGTTTCCTCGTCCGTCTCCTCGTACCACGGCTCGTCGTAGTCGGCGGTGTGGCAGCCGATCCAAACGGGGTGTCGCTCGAAATCGGCGGGCGTCAGGTCGCCGAACTGCTTCAGCTCGGGCCGGGGCGTCGGCTCTTTGCTCATCTCGGGCGCTCGCTCCCGATCTCCACGGGCTGCTCCTCCAGCGAGCGCAGCGGGATCACCTCTCGCCACCGCAGCGATTCGGCGGCCGCGCCAGACGCATCTCCGCGAGGCGGCAAACCGGGGCCTCCGCACGCAAGCGGGCATAGAAGGGGTACGGATTGGCCTCGAAGCTCGAGCGGGCGAAGCCGCGCGCGCGACCCCGGACAGAGGGTGCCGGTGCGACGCTTGGCCGCATCATGATGAGCCCTTCAACTGGTATGCCATCCAGAAGATGAGCATGCCGAGGCCGACGAGGCCGAGGGTGCCAAGGGCGAACACCGGCGCCACGCGGCGGTCAAGCACGGGGATTCGAGCGCGCGGGTAGCTCCGCAGGAACACGACATTAGCGATCAGGGCCAGCAGTATCCCAGCGACGACGTCGAGAACGTAGTGCTGCTTGGAGTACAGGGTAGACACTCCGACGAGTGAGGCACAAAGGGCTGCGGTGATGCCGAGCGCGCGATGCACGCGATGGCAGCTCAGCGCCGAAACGAAGGAGTGTGCGACGTGGAGAGAAGGAAAGCAGTTGTACGGCGGGTCAGCCGAGTAGAGGAACCGCAGGCCCCAGGCCAGAAACCCGTCCCCGATCACGTCGGTCGGGCGCGGGGCGATGGTGGGGTAAGCCAGGAAGCAAAGATAGGCGGCGATCCACACCATCAGGTAGGCTGCGACGGTGCGGCGGATGAGCTCGCCCTCTCTCACGACGAACACCGGCAAGATGATCAAGAAGAGATAGAGCGCTCCATAGACGAGCGCCCAGATCGGCTGCAAGGGCATGCTTCGATCCAGGTCCAGTTCAGGCACGTGCGGCGTTCGGCCAGACGTCCATTCGGGAATGAAGATGTAGAAGGGGACCAGCGCCGCCAGGACGGCCATGGGCACACTCACACGGTACGGTCGCGCGAGCGATTCCGCGACCATGCTCATCCGAGAGCGGGTCGCCTCGGAGGTCTTCATCGGAGTGCGCGGCCCCGCGCCGGGCAACCGGCGTGCTTCGTCAGGTTGAACCCCCTCGCCCGACGCCGCGCGCTCTGGCGCGGTCTCTTGGCCTCGCGGAGAGGATACCCGCCCCCGTGCTCGTCGTCCTCGGGCAGAACCTGCGCCAACCTGGGTCTGCTGAGCATTCTCATCAGCTTCTCGATCCGCTCGGGCCGCATCGGAGCCCCGGCGAGGGCCCCGAACTCGAGGACGACGCACAGCAACACACGGGGCAATCGACCGGGTCGTCGCATGCACACCTCGGCTTCGAATCGGCACCCGACGTCGATGGCTGGCGGACGGCGTCAGGCGAGCGGAGGTGCTCTGGAGGGAACAAGGGAGACGGCGACTGGCGTTCGCTGCGGGATGGCCGAGGCGACCGCTCGGCAGTTGCAGGCGCCAGGCGAGACGAAGGAGATACTGGCGGGGAGAGCGGCAATCCCGATACCGCACGGGCTGACGGCAAGCAGGAGGACAGCTACGAGCGAGAGGACGGCGACGAACCGGTGGCGAGACACCACGGGCACCAGGCTACCTCAAACCTCAAACCGCCAGAAGCGCGAAGCTTCGCGGGCGTTCTACTGTGCGACGAGCTCCTCGGCGGTGACGTAGCGCGGGGAGATGTCCACGGGCACGTCGGCGAGGCGGTCGATGACACGCTGGACCTCGGGGCGCACGACCACCATCTGCTCCAGAGTTGCTCTTGCCTTCTCGTAGTTCCCCGTGGCCTGGATCGTCATGATCTCGCGCGTCAGGCTCTCGACGCCCTGGCGGACCTTCGCGTAGTCCACCGAGAACGTCCCGTCGGCGTTGGCGCGGAAGCCACCGTGGTCGAGCAGGTGGTTGAGCTGCAGCGCCATGCCCTTGCCATGGGCCTCGCTCGTGCCGAAGCGCAGCGTCCGGAAGGTCGAAGCCAGGAAGGTCGTGTACATCGCCTTCTC
This sequence comes from Vicinamibacteria bacterium, assembly GCA_035691285.1. GTDB lineage: Bacteria > Acidobacteriota > Vicinamibacteria > Fen-336 > Fen-336 > DATFEN01. Next base: position 2,421 of record DASSJI010000122.1, read on the forward strand.
CTGGCGCCTGTCCAGCACTCCCTTGTCCATGAGCTGCTGCAACGCCCACAGGCCGGAGATGTCCGCCTTGGCCTCCTCGAGCGGCCCGTTCGTCTCCTTGAGCATCTGCCGGACGGTGGTGGGCTTGCCGCCGACGACGATCGTCTGCGGGCCCAGGCCGTGCATGAGCTCGTGCATCAGGATGTGGGTGAAGAAGGCGTCGAAGTCCACGAAGCCCTGGTCCTCGGCGGGCAGCGCGACCTTCGAGATCGGCAAGAGCGCCTTCTCGAACTTCGCCTCCTGGTGGTTCTTCAGCATCACCCGCTTGCTGCCCTTGGCGGCGACGACGCGCTCGTCGTTGGGCAGGTTGTAGGCGGCCGTCTGGACGCCGCGGTTGCCGTCGCCCGCGGCGATCACCACATCCACCACGCGGATGGGCGCGAGCGCGCCCAGCCTGGGGTTTCGCCACCTGGGGTCGATGGGCAGCCGGTCCTCGAGGTACTGTAGCTCGGCTCCGAACTTCGCGAGCTTCGCCGTGAACTCGGCGTCGCGCACGGCGATGAAGGCCTCGAAGGCCGCCTTGAAGTTGAACCACTCGTCCTCGTACACCTCGTAAGGCCCGATGGTCGGCTCGACGGACGCGTCGAGCTCCATCCACGCCACGTCGCTCTCGTAGTAGTCGTTCGTCAGGAAGGCCTTGCCCCGGGCATCGAGGAAGCGCCGCAGCGTGGACTGGCTCGTCGCCGCGGCCGCCTCGAAGAGCAACCGGGAGGCCCGGCCCAGGTCCTCCTGGTACTCGACGGAGTAGGGCACGGCGCGTAGCCGCCCGTCGGGATCGCGGCGGATCGTCGTGAAGAAGCCCTTGGCGGCCTCCTGCGCGGCCCCTGTGAGGCTCTCCATCCAGGCCTCCACCTCCTCGCGGGTGGCATCGGCCGGATAGAAGTTGGCCGACGCGGGCTTCGTGCCGGCGCCCGGCAGGAAGGGGGCGTTGTGGTCGATCCGCGACCACGGGCCCTTGTTGATGATGAAGTAGCGGAGGCGAGCTCGGCCTAGCGGCGTCGGGTCGTCGAGCAGGCCGCGCAGCCACGTCTCGTTCTGCGCCGACACCTGGCGCAGGAACAGCGCGTCGAGGATCTTCGCGGCCTGCACCAGCTTCGCGAGGGTGTTCCGCTCGCTCTCCGGGAGGGCGCTCAAGTCCACGCGAATGTCGACCGGCGCGAAGCGGTCCGCCATCTTCTCGAGGGCGGCGGCGTCGGGCAGAACCTCGGCCGGCGCTGGCAACGCCAGGGAGCCGGCGAGCACGAGACACGCAACGAGGCGCAGCTGACACATAGGCCCATCCTAACCCTGGTCCCGTGGCGGTGGCGCGGGCTCGCTCAGATCTCGAGCACCTTCGGCACGCGCGTGAGGTTGCGCGAGCCGCTCCGTGTCACGACGGCGACGTCCTCGATCCGCACCCCGCCGAGGCCGAGATAGTAGAGGCCTGGCTCCACCGTGACCACCTGGCCGGCACGAAGCGTCGCCGGGCGTACGGAGATGGACGGCGCCTCGTGGATCTCCAGGCCCAGGCCGTGCCCCGTGCCGTGGAAGAAGCCCTGCATGCGCCCGCGACGGACGCCGGTGCGGTACCCCTGCCGGTCGAACAGCGCCTGGATCTCGGAGTGGATCGCCCGGCCGTCCGCGCCGTCCTTGATGCGGCTGTGCCCGAGCCGCACGCCCTGGTGTACCAGCGCGTAGACCTCGTGGAGCCGGTGGCTCGCGCGGCCACGGACCAGCGTCCGCGTCAGGTCGCCGAAGTAGCCGCTCCGCTCGGAGCGCGGGAAGATGTCCATCACGATCGGCTCGTGGGCGCGGATCGGCCCGTGGCCGGCCTCGTGGGGATCGACGGCCTGGTCGCCGGGAGCGCAGATCGTGTGTGACGGCACGCAGCCCTGGGCCATGATCCGGGTCTCGACCGCGGCGCGCAGATCCTCGGCGGTGAACCGGCGCCCGTCGCGGTGCAGGTAGCCGTCGCGGCCGATGCGGCACGCGCGGAGGGCCGCGACGCCCGCCATGAGCCCCGCCTCGGCGGCGTGCACCGCCTGCTCGATCGCCCGCACCTCGGCGGCGCTCTTCACCGCTCGCTCGGGCCAGAAGGGATCCTCGGCGGCTTCCAGGCGCAGGCCGGACGCGCGCAGCTCGTCGGCAAGACCCACGGGGAAGCGGCGCGGGACCTCGACCCTGCGCAGACCGAGGCCTCGCAGCACTGCGCGGATCACGTCGGCTGCGCTCGCGCGACGGCCCTTCCGCTCGACGCGCCTTGCGATGCTCGACCAGGAGAGCACGCGATCGACGCGCGCCTTTCGTCTGGCGCGGTCCAGCTCCAGGTCGCTCATGACCAGGTAGCGCCGGCGCCCCTTCTGGACGAACAGGAACGGGTCGGGTGCGAAGAAGCGGGTCGCGTAGAGCATGTCGGCGTCGGATTCGGACGCCGCGTACATCAAGACGTTGCGGCTCACCGGCCCGCGGCCCGGGGGGGTAGCCCGAAGACGCCCACGAGCAGGGCCAGCCCCGCGCCGACGTGCCACGGCCGGGCGGCGAACCAGTCCGCCTGGTGATGCGCCACCGCGAGGAGCGTCAGACCCAGCAGCAGGGGCAGCAGGCGGCGCTCGCGCGTGCGAAGGAACTGGAGCAACGCGACCACGGCGGCGGCCACGTAGAACGACTGCAGGCCGATCACGCGCGCGTCAGGCGGGCTCGACTTCAACGAGGGCGTCGTAGAACGTCGCGCCGCCGCCCATGTCGGTGAGGCCCTGGCCCGTCACGGCGTTGGCGTTGCGCCCGCCGGGGCACAGCTTGGGCCACCAGATCGACAGGCCGACCACGACGCCCTCGCGGGCCGCCTCCGACACCCGGGCTGTCGCGACGAACGCGCCGCGGTCGTTGAAGGTGCGAACGGGAGCGCCGTCGCTGATGCCGCGACTCGCGGCGTCGGCCGGATGGATGTACACGAAGGGCTCGCTCTCCCGGCGCACGAACACCGGCTGCGCCGAGAAGGTCGAGTTCAGGAAGTGGTGCGCCGGCGGAGAGATGAAGGCCAGCGGGTAGAGGCGCGCCCGCTCGGCCGCGGACTCCTTGCTCTCACGGGGCGGGACGAACGTCGGCAGCGGATCGTGGCCCTGGGCGGCGAGGGCCGCGGAGTAGAGCTCGCACTTTCCCGACGCGGTCGGGAACCCTCCCTGGGCGAACGGGGCCCAGGGCTTCGGCACGCCGAGTCGAATCGAGCCCTCGTGCTCGAGCCGCTCGAAGCTCGTCCCCTGCAGCAGGGGGCTCGTCCAGTCGAGGGCGGCGCGCGCCATCGCTTCGTCGCTCTCGCGCAGCGAGGGATGAACGAGGCCCATGCGCTCGGCCAGCAGCCGGAACACCTCCGTGTTGGGCTTGGCCTCGCCCAGCGGCGCGATCGCGGGCCGGCTGAGGCTCAGGTAGAGATGTCCGTAGGCCTTGTGCAGGTCGTACTGCTC